>WALX01000079.1 GCA_015522625.1 Candidatus Hestiella sp. | reverse complement strand
AGTTACCATAAGCCACTCCTAGCGGCAAACCGATTTAAGCAACTGCTTTTATATTTTTAGAATATGTATAAGGATGGCGATATGTAATGGTAATAGAAGGGTATGGATTTAGGAAAGGACCTGTCTTGCTCGTACATGGTGGTGCAGGTTCTTGGAAAAATGTTGAAAGCTTAGAGACCTTAAAGAGTGTATTAAGGGATGCATTAAAATACGGGTTTGAAAGCTCAAACAAGGGAAATTGTATTGATATGGTAGTAGAGGCAGTTAGGGTGATGGAGGATTCTAACTTACTAAACGCTGGTCTAGGGAGCACCCTAGACTATAGCGGCAACGTTACTATGGATGCTGGAATCGCTTATGGTAAGGATAAAGCTGTAGGGGCAGTAGCTGCCGTCACTTACCCTAGGAATCCCATAAAGCTCGCTAGGTTTGTCTTAGAGAAGACCCCTCATGCTATCATAGCCGGTCAATATGGTGATGAGCTAGCGAGGAGGATTGGTTTAGAGAAGCATCCAGGCCCTTCCAAGAGGTCTATAGATCTATGGAAAAAGATCTTAAGTGAGAAAGGTAGCATTAACGATGAGTTTATTAAAGACAGGATAATGGCTGCCGAGAAAATTGGATACGATACTGTTGGTGCCGTAGCGCTGGATAAGGAAAATTACCTCTGCGCAGCTGTAAGCACTGGGGGTGTGACGCTAAAGCTCCCAGGAAGGGTTGGGGATAGCCCTATTTTCGGTGCAGGATATTATGCCAATGATGAAGTTGCTGTAGCCTCTACTGGAATAGGGGAAATAATAATGATAAGCCTCTTGTCGTTTAGCGTTTCTGTGGAATATAGGAGAACCAATGATTTGCAGCTATCCATTAAGAATTTAATAGAAACGGTAAGCAAGGAGTTTGGAAGAAATACTGTTGGCATGATAGGCATTGATCACAAAGGTAACATAGCAGCTGGATATAATACTGAGGCAATGCCTTGGGGGTATATAGACGAGAGTGGAAGCACAGTCCTTGCTGGTCTTCCAAAATTATAATTTTTGCTACGATCCTAACCTTCTTCCTTATCTCGTGTGCTATAGGTTTACTCTCTCATTGTTAAAGGACTAAAGTCCAAATGTTCGATAAATATTGGTAGTGTTTGGTTGACGTAAAATGGTAAGCAAAGTATATAAACCCTTATTTCTCCTTACTTATAGATAGCAAAGGTGAGTGGGATTGAAGAAAAGAAGCAGTTCTGTGTCTAGAGGAGGTTTATATGCAATCATTGGCCTAGTAATTGCTGTCATTGTTCTCGGAGGATTTCTAGGATATGTAGCCTCAAGGAAAGCAGTTTCTCCAAAGACGATAACGGCCCCAGCTAAGACTGTTACCAAGGTAACCACGAAAACCCTTCCACCAGTCACTGTAACCATAACGAAGACTACGACCAAGACAACAACCTCTGTAAAGCCAACAACCACAACCACTACAAAGACCACAACAACCACAACCACAACAACCTCTGTAAAGCCAACAACCACTACAAAGACCACAACAACAACGAAGTCCACAACTGCAACAACAACAAAGATTGTTTTCTCAACGTTGAAGCCTGTCGTAACTACGACATATAGCGCAGTTGCCGGGACAACAATACACTTCTTCCTAGCCGACTTCAAGCCTTCCTCGGGTAGCTACGCGATCCTGTATTTGGGCAATGGCAAGACAGCAAAGACCACAACCCGGTACGTCAACTACACTTACAAATATCCTGGCCACTACCTCGTCTACTATAATATATACAAGAACGGCGCCCTTACAGGCTCTTCCATGTCAAACCTAATAGAAATAACTATAGCTCCAAAGGTTCCAGCCTCTATAGCCCCTTACGTCACAGTTCCAACGATAGTATTTAATGTAACAAAGAACCCAACTGCTCCAATATTTACCGTTGGTGAGGCAGCATACTTCTCCGGAAGCTTCCTCCAGCCCCCATCTGGAGCAAACATGACAATCTATGAATACGTGTGGAACTTCGGGAATGGGAAAACCTTAAAGGTTATGGCAAACAAGACAACTCATTTGCCAGTAACGAACCCTGTAAGCATGACCTACAGCTCGCCAGGCCTCTATAGCGTCTCCTTAACAATAATAACAAAGAACACCTACACAGGAAAAACTTATAATTACACATCGTACCAGACTATTGCAGTGAAGTCAAGTAGCTATCCCTTCGCTTTATATACTTCAATACTGAAGGTACCAAACCCAGGCACGATAGTTGTTGCAGAGAACGTGCCTGGTGGTCCATATAGCTTCGACCCAGACATAGACTATGAGACTGTTGGATTTGAGGTAATAGCCAACATATTTGCGACGCTAATTGTCTATAACGGTTCATCGACAACAAGCTTCATACCATACGTTGCAGAGTACTTGCCAACCGTAGGTCATGGGATAAACTCTAATTATACCGAATATACATTTAAGATAAGGCCAGGTCTATACTTCTCTAACGGCGACCCTATAACTGCTTATGACGTATGGTACTCCATAATTAGGGACATGCTGTTCTCTGGCGGTACTCCAGGTACTCCTGGTTGGATATTAACGCAGTATTTGATACCAAACTATACTCCCTTTACGTTCCCTGTTAAATCCCCTAATGACACAAAGGATTTCGAGGCTATAATGCACGCAATAACATATAGTAATGCAACCGATACCGTTACATTCCACCTCTATAGACCAACAGCGCCACAATTCCTCTTTACTGCTGTCAACGACCCATTAGGCGCTGGTATTCTTGATGCTAAGTGGCTAGAGCAGGTAGGCGCTGGGATACCAAACTTTACTGCAGCAGGATTCTTTGCATATGAGCAGGAGGCAAATGAAGGTAACTATAACACCAAGGTTCAGTGGGATCCAGTAGCATCTGGATCATATATGATAAAATCATATACACCGGGCCAGAGCATAGTCTTAATGCCTAACCCATACTTTAAGGGGGTACCAGGAATACCAAAGCCAAACGATACTGTAATAATATATTGGGTCAAGGATCCAGCTACCGCATATGAGATGTTTGCATCTGGCCAAGCTGATATAGTAATGGGTTTACCATCTAGCTATGTACCATTAGTAGAAGCTCTAGAAGCCAAGGGACAGGCAGCAATGTATGAATTCCCGACACTATCGGAGTTCTTCTGGACCTTTAATGCAAATGTATCACAATCAGGCTTGAAGGGTATAAACCCAAGCTATCACATGCCAAGCTATTACTTTGCCAATCCATTAGTAAGAGAAGCCTTTGCCTATGCTTGGAACGAAACAGAGTATTTGAATGACATACTTGGAAACGCTAAATATCACTTCAACTTTGGGGTACCCTATTGCGGAGTTATAATACCTGGATTGCCATATTATCTACCACCTTCTGAATTTACTGGCTGTCCAACGCTTAACTTAACCTATGCAAAACAGCTAATGGAGAAGTCCGGCTTCTATAACATAAGTGTGTACTTCCCAATAGTTGTATCAAGTGGTGATACTGTAGACTTTACTGCTGCTGCAATGTGGGCTAGCCTCTTGCATAAGATGGATCCAAATATAAACGCACAACCACTATATCTGCCATGGTCTACTATGATAGCTGATATGACGCCAGGAAAGAATCCAATGCCTATATACTTCATGGGTTGGATAGCAGACTATCCACTAGCCAGCGACTTTACCGATGCTATGTATCTACAGGGGGGCACATATCCAGCGCCTGATGGATGGACTGTATCATATTTTGAGAGCCTTAGTAAACAATTTGCAGCAAAAGGGAATACCTACCTAGCAAATCTGTTTGCAAATGAATCAAAAGAGTATAAAGAGTTAAACACTTTAGTAACTAAGGCAGATCATGCTGCAATAGCTGGTAATAACACAGCTGCGCAGATGTATTATAAAGAAGCGACGCAAATCGCCATCAATTTGTATATGTACGTATATATAGATCAACCTACAGCTCATTGGTTCATAAAGCCCTATATGCATGGATACATGGGTAAGATAAGCTATGAAGAAAACCCAATGATAGGCGGCGGTGGCGACGGCCTCTATTATTGGTGGGTAAAGGGATAAACAACAAACCATTAAGCATATCTATTAGACCAATAATATTTTTTTTAATAGTTTATTAATGCTTTAAATTCTTTCGTCTGCATAATCCAAGAGGAGGTGGGCAGGTATAAAGCTATGGCAATATGCTTTGCGTAGGGTGTTGCTATTTATACCTACATTAATAGGATTAACAGTTATCGTGTTTACACTATTGCATATAGGCGGAACGACAAAGTTATTGGCTATGTATTTGAGCCCAAGATTAACAGGTGCCGCGAGGGCACATGTAATAGCCGAATTAGATGCAAAGTTCCATCTTAACCAGCCTGTATATGTGCAGTACTTTTACTGGCTTATACAGATCTTAGAAGGTAATTGGGGGATAACAAATACTCCTTTGTATAGCGGACCTGTAACACAGGCTATAGAGATATTCTTCCCTAATACGTTAATATTAACAATATTTGCAGCAATAATAATCTGGCTTGTATCAATACCCCTAGGTGTTCACACTGCAGTAAACAGGGATAAGCCTTCAGACAATACAATTAGGGTTGCCAGCTTGACCTTCTATGCAATGCCGTGGTATTTAATTGGGGTCGTGTTGATTATAATCTTCGCCGTCTACTTTAGGGTATTGCCAATAGCAGGGACTGTAAATCCTTCCTTGGTAAGCGGATTACCTTGGTATCATAATGGAATCTCCTATCCAACTCATATATTGCTGATAGATGCACTGCTTCACGGCGACTTCGGGGTAGCTTGGAATGCCTTCCTTCACCTCATAATGCCCTCAGTAACACTTTCTCTAGGGGTAATGGCTGCCTTGATTAGGTTGATGAGAGGTACTATGCTAGAGACCATGGATCAGGATTTTGTAAACTTTGCTAGGGCCAAAGGGGTTCCAGAGAAGGTCGTGATAAACCTGCACGCCAAAAACAATGCTTTATTGCCTGTCGTCACTAACTTTGGCTACTTGGTAGCAGGCCTGCTAGGAGGCGTGGTGGTAATAGAGGACGTATTCTCTTACCCGGGCATAGGTATGTGGCTTACGAGTGCAATGTTGAACAATGATATGGGTGGAATAATGGGAGGTACGCTACTATTCGGGCTAATTCTAGTTACTACCAGCCTATTTTTAGACATATTGTATGCTAAAATAGATCCGAGGATAAGGTATTGAAGGTGAAGCTAAAATGAGTGCTCAGAAAACTGCAAAGGAGGCCAGATATAGGGAGCTAAAGCTCTCTATGGAGGTATTCTTCTCAAACAAGTCTGCGGTAGCTGGTCTAATCATTTTCCTATTTTACTTCTTTGATGCAATAATACTTCAGTTCTTCCCCCAGGTAATGCCATTCAAACACCCTTATTCCCTTACTCCAAACTACGTTAACCCAATACCATTACCCCCTTCCAAGAAGTTTCCTTTCGGTACGACGTATCCTGGTGTGAACCTACTAACCGCTATAATAAAATCAATTAGATTAGACTTTTGGCTCTCCTTAGCAGTAGTTGTACCGGGTGCTTTTCTAGGAGTTATAATTGGGATTGTGGCCACGTACTTCGGTGGCTTGGTCGATGAGGTTTTGATGAGAATTACTGATATAGTGTTTAGCATACCCTATCTAGTGTTGGCAATAGCCATTGGCTATGTCTTGGGCAGAACGCTTAACAGCATGATGATAGCCTTAATCTTAGTTTGGTGGCCCCTATATGCAAGGTATGCGAGGAGCATCACGCTGGAGGTTAAGGAAATTACTTTTATAGAGGCTGCAAGAGCTGCTGGCTCAAGTAAGATGAAGATAATGTTTAGGCACATCCTTCCTAACTCCTTACCGCCAGTATTCGTGCAGATGTCCCTAGACTTGGGAACCATTATGTTGGCCATCTCAGCCCTAGCATTTATAGGTTTCTTACCAGCTGCTAACCTCCCTGAGTTGGGATATCTAACCAGCTTAGGCTACAACTATGTAGAAACAGCACCATGGGCAATGATAATACCAGGTATGTTCATAGTTCTATTTGCACTTGCAGTAAACCTGATGGGAGATGGGTTTAGAGATGTAATAGATCCGAGGAGGAGGAGTGCTCTATGATGGAAAACAGAAAACACGATTCCTCACCAATAGTAAAGATAGAGAACTTGCATCTGCATTACTATACGAGAAGGGGTGTATACAAGGCGTTAAACGGTGTAAACTTAGAGATAAGAAGGGGCGAAGTATTAGGGGTAGCAGGAGAAAGCGGTTGTGGCAAAAGTACTTTGGGCAGGGCAATTATGGGAATTATTCCTAGGAATGCCGCTATAGTTGAAGGAAAAATAATTGTCGATGGGGTTGATTACTTAAAGCCTCTAAGGGAGTACTTCAAGAGAGCTAAAAAATTTAAGCCTACAAAGAACCAAGATTTGTTAAAGAAGGTTAATGAAGAAATGTCTAAGGTCAGGGGTCAGAAGATCTCTATGGTCTTCCAGGAGCCCATGACAACGTTAAATCCCCTTTTAACTGTGGGTTATCAAATATCAGAGGCCTTGTTTTATCACAACCCTGGATTGCTGGCTAGTAGGAGGTTGGCTAGGGCAAGGGCTACAAAAGAAGATACAAAGAATATTGTAAAAATACTTAAGGAAGAAGGGGAAGGGGAGAGGTTTAGGCAATATTTAAAAAACAGAAATATAATGGGTTTAGAGGATCAGATAATTTCGATATGGAGAAGAAGGGAGCTGCATGACCTAAAAAAGGAGCAAATGATACTAGACTTGTGCTGCGAACCAATAAGCTCCATGGCAAGAGGATATTTGGAGCAAATAGAAAAAACTAACTTGCTACCGAAGTTTTCTAAGTTGCCAATCGTTGGCAGGATAGTTAAGAGGGAGATCTTGAAGGAGGCCTATAAGAAGTCCGCTGAGTTTCTAGGATTGTTAGGCATACCAGACCCGGATAAGGTAGTTTATATGTATCCACATGAGCTTAGCGGGGGGCAAAGGCAAAGAATTGTTATCACCACTGCAATGATAAACAACCCTAACCTTGTGATACTCGACGAACCGACAAGTGCATTAGACGTCACCATACAGGCACAGATACTTGAGCTTGTAAAGGAACTGAAAGAAAAGATCAACTCTACATACATGTTTATATCCCACGACTTGTCCGTTCTCTCAGAGGTATCTGATAGGATAGCCATAATGTATGCCGGTCAAATAGTAGAGATTGGTCCTAGGTCTGCAATATTCAATTCTCCAAAACATCCATACACGCAGATGTTAATGGAGGCAATACCAACCATTGAGGCCCATGAATTAAAGGCTATAAAAGGAGAGGTACCTGATATGAGAAATCCGCCAAAGGGTTGCATGTTCTACCCTAGGTGCCCATATGCAATGCCAATTTGTAAGGAGAAGAGGCCACAGCTGTTTAAGGTTGGGGAAGACCATTATGTAGCCTGTTATTTATATGGGGGTGAAAAGAAGTGATAATAGCAGCGAGGAGACTTACTAAATATTTTGAGATAAAGGGTGTAAAGAACGCTTTCATAAGGGCTGTTGATGACGTTAACATAGAAATAAAGGAAGGGGAAATAGTAGGTCTGGTAGGAGAAAGCGGCTCAGGTAAGAGTACCCTTGGCAGGCTTCTAATAAGGTTGATAGACCCTACTTCCGGAGAAATATTATACAACACACCTGATGATGAGCTAGAGGAATACGATATTGCCCTAGAAAATAATGACGAGAAAGCTGCCAAGAAAATAGCGGACAAATATTCCATTACAAGGTTAAGGGGCGAGGATTTAAGGAGGTTTAGGAGGAATGTAGGCATTGTGTTTCAAGATCCATACTCTTCCTTAGACCCTAGGTGGAAGATTGAGGACATAATAGCAGAGCCAATAATAGAGACAAAGGCTATGAAGCCAGAAGAAGCTAGGAAGAGGGTTGATGAGCTTCTTGATGAAGTAGAGCTTCCCAGGGAGTTTAGGAACAGGTTTCCACATGAGCTTAGCGGGGGGCAAAGGCAAAGAGTAGCGCTTGCCAGGGGGATAGCTACTTTTCCGAGACTTGTGATACTCGACGAACCGACAAGTGCATTAGACGTATCAGTCCAAGCAGAAATACTGGAGTTACTGAGATCGCTAAGAAAGAAATACAATATGGCAATGCTGCTCATAACGCATAACATCTCGGTGGTATCGTATATGTCAGACAGGATTTTTGTCATGTATGCTGGGAAAATAATGGAGAAGGGTTATAAGAATGATGTGATAAAGGATCCCCAGCATCCTTATACTATAGCCCTGATATCTGCTGTACCACAAATAAAAAGAACCATGCAGAGGATCATATTAAAGGGCGACCCACCAAACCTTTTGAACCTACCAAAGGGTTGCAGGTTTCACCCTAGGTGCCCATTAGCTTTACCTATATGTGGCT
>WALX01000078.1 GCA_015522625.1 Candidatus Hestiella sp. | reverse complement strand
TCTCCAAAAATATATCTTTAACCTTATTTTTTAATATCTTTAATCCTTCTAAACTAATACCTTCAGGTGTTAATCCTAGTCCTATAAAATACAGCATTTACCTTATTTCTGTAAGTCCATGACGCTTTTTGTTCATTGGCCATCCTAAATCCTCATCTATATGCTCTATTCCGAGATTCTTCTCTAGTAATAACCTACGCTCTACTGCAGCTACTAACTCTCTTGTTCTAACTACCACATCAGGATTCACACTCACGCTATCTATTCCATGTCTAACTAAGAATTCAGTGAAGTCTGGATAAACACTAGGTGCTTGTCCGCATATAGATACAGTCCTATAGCCATAAGGCGAATTATGTGCCTTCTTTATTAACATTGCTATTGCTGTTCTAACAGCAGGATCCCTTTCATCAAAGTATCTCTTATCAATTTTTGGCAATATAGCTGAATCTCTATCAGTACCTAAAGTTAATTGTGTTAAGTCATTACTTCCTATGCTAAATCCATCAAAGTATTTACTGAATTCTTCTGCCATAAAGATCACACTAGGTACTTCTGCCATTGCCCATACTTTAAAATCTCTTCCTCTCTTAAGCTCTTCCTCCTTTAATATGTCTATGAACTCTTCAGCCTCCCAAAGAGTCCTAACAAATGGCGCCATAACCCAAACATTAGTCAATCCCATTTCATCTCTTACCTTCTTTATAGCCTTTACTTCCAATCTGAATGCCTTCTTATATTGTGAGCTAATATATCTCGATACTCCTCTCCATCCTAGCATAGGATTAGCTTCCTCTGGCTCGTATTTTTCACCACCTTTTAATTGTCGATATTCATTTGTCTTAAAATCACTAAATCTAACAACAATAGGCCTTGGATATATTTCTCTTGCGACCATTGCTATTCCTTCTGCTAACTTATCTACTAATAATTTTTCTTTCTTAGTTTCTAACAAGTATAAGGGATGTATACCAACATAGCTAGCCATTATAAATTCTATTCTCATAAGTCCTATTCCATCCATCGGTAACTTTGCATAATCCTTAATCTTTTCTGGAACTCCTAAATTCATATAAATCTTCGTTGCTGTGGGTGTTTTAAGAGTAATTTCTATTCCAGCTAATGAAGGGGCTACCCCCTTCCTCTCTTTTGGCTTACCAAGAAGTTCCTCTACTCTTCCTTCATAAACAACACCCGTTCTAGCATCTACAGTGTAATCCTTTCCAGTAACCATATTCTTAGTTGCCTCTCTAGTTCCTACAATACAAGGTATACCAAGCTCTCTACTTACTATAGCTGCATGCGCAGTCATTCCTCCTTCATCAGTCACAATAGCACTTGCTATCTTCATGTAAGGAACCCAATCAGGATCTGTCATCTTAGTAACAAGTATATCTCCTTTTTTCATTAACTTATCAGCATCTTGTACACTATAGCAAATTTTTGCAACACCATAAGCTACCCCAGGACTTGCAGGTAGGCCTCTTACAGTAGTCTTTGCTTCAGTCACTTCTACTGCAACTTCCTCCTTTTTAGCTTTAGCTCTTTTTACACTCCAAACAGTTTCAGGTCTTGCCTGAACAATAAAAACACTCTGTGGAAATGAGAGATCTTTATCTACTGCCCATTCTATATCCATAGCCCTTTTATAATGTTTTTCTATTAACTTTGCTATTTCAGCTAACCTTTTAACTTCTTCCCTAGCTAAGCAAGAAATTTTTTGCCTTTCTGGAGGGACTTTTGCATGAATGGTTTTTCCAGTACTAGGATCTTTTATGTACTCTACTTCCTTCTCAACTATTCTTTCGTCTACAATTTCTAATGTCTCTTTGTCTACTGTCCACTCATCAGGGGTTACTGATCCACTTACAACGGCTTCTCCTAAACCCCAATTTCCTTCTATAACTATTTTGCTTGTATCACCAGTTACTGGATGTAAAGTAAACATAACCCCAGCAGCTTTTGCATTAACCATCTTTTGAACTCCAACACTTATAAGGACTTTTTCATGCTTGAAACCTTTTTGATCTCTATAAAATATAGCCCTTGGTGTAAATAAGCTTGACCAGCACTTCTTTACCTTTGCTACTACATCATCCTCTCCTTTTACATTTAAATAAGTCTCTTGTTGTCCTGCGAAACTTGCATCTGGGAGATCTTCTGCAGTAGCACTACTTCTAACAGCAACAAATTCCTCCTCCTTCCCAACTCTTCTTGAGAGCTCCCTGTATGACTTTCTTATAGCTTCTTCCAGATACTTTGGCATTAGA
>WALX01000077.1 GCA_015522625.1 Candidatus Hestiella sp. | reverse complement strand
GGCTAAGGAGAACGCAAAAAGAGGTTGCTCACGTTGCTGGGGTTACGGAGGTCACCGTTAGAAATAGATACAAAGAAATCGCTGGGGAATCTGGGAGCAAGTTACCCTGATTTTTTTTTACTTCAAATTAGTTATTTTTTCAAGGGTTGGTATTGTAAATTCTAGACCTAATTTCTTTAGCGTTTCTTTTGTTGGCACTCCGTTCTCATCCCACCCTCTTATGTCATAGTAATGATTCAACAAGTTGTTGTAGCCGTCGTAACTCAACTTTCCTCCAGCTAATGGCCCCTTTGTTAGGGGCTTCTTAAACCACTTTTCAGGAGGCATATCCTTATCTCTATTCCATCCACCATATTCCCTAATCCAAAAGGCCCTTATTAAGGCATATATCCTATCAGCTATTGTATAGATGTCGTCCCAGTTGTATTTTACCCCAGTTGCATAATATAGGAGCAAGGGGTAGTGCTCTAGGCTCAGCCCTACCTCGACCCAAGGTAGTCTGCAGGTAGTTATGCTCTCAAACATTCCACCTCTAATCCTTTGCAACTCTATAACCTTAGCGGCCTTTTCTCTGCCATATGAAAACCTATCGTTTTGAACTTCCCAGCTTATCACCCACGCGTCTTTATGGTGGGCCCCTATAGGACTCGTGGAAAATGCTAAGGCCATACCTGGCGCTGTGTGACAATCGTATGCACTTGTCTCGAGTCCTTTCACGTTAACCACAAATTCACAACCCCCTATTTTTTCGCAGGCATGACTGGTTCCTTCTGCCAGCACATTTCCTAGCTCAGATTCTCTAAAGGTCAGTTCATGTATTAGCTCTTTATATGTTTTGAAGCCCCCCCATTCTATTTTCCTTCCATCAATGTTCCTTGTTAGCCCTTTCTGGCTAGCCTCTGTAACCCAGCCTAAAACTCCTCCAAGGCTAATTGTATCAAGCCCATATTGATCTGCTATCCTATTTAATGTTCCTACCTCTTTTAGACTAGACAAGCCTATGTTACTTCCCAGTATGGCAACGTTTTCATAGTCTAGCTCGCTCTTTTTGCCATCAACATCTACGATGATGTTGCCACATTGCATGTTACAATTTGGACATCCCCTTTGGCCTATCTTCATGGACTCCATAGTCCTGCCACTAATCCCTTCATAGCCGTCAAATACACCCTCGGAGAAATTGTGCGTGGGCAATACGCTTACTTCCTGTGCCCACTCTATTGTAGCCATCGTGCCCTCTCTCATCCAGAAATTGTAGTTTGGTTTTTCTCTTATTTCTTTGAAGGCCCTTCCGCCTTCAATTTTTAATAGTTTCTCATTAAAGAGATCGAATCCTCTGCTACCTTTTATCACAACCGCTTTTATCATCTTTGAACCCATGACAGCGCCTATTCCGGGCCTCCCACCGCTCCTCCCCTCTTGACTCATGACAGTTGAGAACCTGACAAGTCTTTCACCAGCAGTTCCTATCTCCACAATACCTGCGAACTTTCCGTATTTTTTCCTTAGCTTTTCTTCAGTTTCCCATGAATCAAGTCCCCATATGTCTTCTGCATTTTCAAATAACACCTTATCGTTTTCTATATTGACTACAACCGGTTTGCTGGATTTTCCGTAAAAGACGATCGCATCCAGTCCAGCTTTCCTCATCTCTACTGAAAAGATCGTGCCTATGTTTCCATCACCATACCCACCCGTTAGGGGGCTTTTCGAAGCAACTTGAAGCTTCCCGCTACTAGGCAGGGGAAGGCCAGTTAATGGGCCTATAGAGAAAACAAGGAGATTTTCTGGCGAGAATGGATCTATTTGAGGAGGGTTATATTCCCATAGCAACCTTATCGCGAGTCCTCTCCCACCCAGGTATTCTTTAGCCCATTCCTTTGGATAGTCGATGACCTTTGCTTCATTTTTACTTAAATTGATCCAAAGCAGCTTTCCACTCCAGCCCTTCATCTTTTTCACCATTAAAACTATGGTTTGCGCAGAAATTTATAGTTTGGGTAAAAATAATTGTGTTTTAGAAGTAAAATTAATAATAGAGAGTTTTAGAAGTAAAATTAATAATAGAGAGTTATAATAGGGTTAGACTGCACTCAAATACGAGAGGTGGAAAGAATGTCAAGATATGTGCAGGACGTAAACGAATTTTTAAAAAACCTGGACAGGTGGATAGGCATGCAGGAAAGCGTGCTAGAGTCTTTCACAAAGAACTATTCGAGAGTTAGAGAATCTGATAGGTTAGACATAATTGTGCATACAAGAATAGCCTTTAACCATATAATAAGAACATTAAAAGCCTTTGATGATTGGCTTCAAGATCCATTTATAACCACAAATGCACCGAAGGAATCGTTGGTTAAGGTATGGGATCAAACGGTAAATATACTACAAGAAATATTGAAAATGGACATAGGGCATACTTCACAAATGAGGGACACGCTCGAGAAACTATCAAAAGAAGGGAAGCTAAACCCTATAATAATTAGGTTTAGAGAGGGTCCTGAGAGCAGAAATGAGGGAAGGGGTACCACAATAACCTTCTAAAATTTTTAAGCAAGACGGATAACTAGGATTTTGGTGGTGATGGTATTTGCCTAAAGAAAGAAAGTCGTCCAAACAAAGAGAGGAAAAGAAGGAGGAAAGTATTTTTGAGATAAGTAGAGGGTTACTTGCAAGAGTAAAGAGAGACGTAGAAAGGATGAGCTATATTACTCCATACAAGGCTTCGGTAAGCTATGGAATACCTGTATCCGTTGCGAGGAGGTTGTTAAAGGAATTGGAGGGGGAAGGCCTTTTAATGCTCTATTCTAAGAGCAAGAGAAATCCTATATATGTTCCTAAGAGCAACCAATAAATATCTCTTAACTTTACTCATTAATATTTGTTGGTGCCTCCAAGATGCCGGATTATGTGGTGGTTGGAGCTGGTATTGTAGGTTTAGCTACAGCATACCATTTGGCCTTGGAAGATAGAGGTTCAAGTATTCTAGTTGTTGATAAGGCAGATGGACCTGGTGGTGGCGATACATCAAAAAGTGCAGCGGCGTTTAGGACTGCCTTTACAAGCAAGGTGAACATAATGCTATCAAAAACGAGCATATCCTTCTATGAAAGCGTAGAGAAAAAAGAAAGGTTTGACCTTGGGATGAAGAAAGTAGGATATCTTTTGGCGCTAGGAAGGAAATGGTACAATAGCATATTGGATGGAATAAGGGTTGCGGAGAAGATGGGCGTCAGGCTTACAGAGGTCGATAGTGATCTGCTTGATAAGATTCATATGGAACGCGATGTGTCAAACACTGAAGAGGGAAGCTTAATGGGAGCAGAAGATATATACAAATCATACCTTTTTTTAGACGCCGGAATTCTGGATCCGGAGAAATTGGTTGATTATTATTACAACAAACTCAGGGGCTTAGGCGTGAGTTTTTCTTTCGGCGATGGCATAAAGGATTTTGTGTTAGAGGCTAAAGAACCATTAGGTATAGAAGGTGAGCCTTTTCCTTGGGAAGATATAAAAGTCAAGGGAGTATTGCTTAGTAATGGACAGACTGTGAGGGCAAGAAAGAAAGTAATAGCTGCTATGGGTGCATGGAGTAACCTTTACCTTAATAAAATAGGCGTCGACAGCTACAGCAGACCTAAGAAAAGGCAGATCTTCTCTATAAAAGCTGATGGGAAAGATCTAAAGGATTTATTGTTTGTTAATGGATTCAACGAAGAAAAGGTAATGCCTTTTACGATATTGCCAAAAGGTGTATATATAAGGCCGAACCCGAGCGAAGGTACTTTCTGGACAGGTTTGAGCGACGAGCTAAATAGGCCGATAGAGGTAGAAGAAGAGCCCCTACCTGAGGAAAACTATTATATATATGGAATACTTCCTGTATTGTCCCTATATTTTAAGCAATATAAAGGCGTATATCCATACTCGTCTTGGGCTGGTCATTATGATATAAGCTTCGACGGCCAGCCTGTAATATATGAGCCTTTTAGCAGTAACCTAGTAGTTTCTGCTGGAACCAGTGGTAGCGGTATAATGAAGGGTGACGCGATAGGTAGGATAACGGCTGCGATCTCTATGGATAAGGAGGTTGCAGTGCTTTATGATGGGGTGGAATTTAAAACCCATTGGCTTGGCTTGGACAAGAGAGTGATAGATAAGGAGTTGCTGATATTTTGATTATGAAAGGAAAGGCTAAGAGAGTACTTTTGATCACATCAAAGAAAAGTGAAAGGTTAGAAGGCTATCTTTTTAGCAAGCTTAGGGTTAGAGGCTATAGCTTTGATCTGCTAGAAATGAGAGACATATATTATCTTAGCCAAAGAGATTTGATGGATAGGATAAAACCAATTATTAATAGTTATGATATAGTTATACTTCCAGGAAACATAGCAGGGGATTTTTCGAAGTTTTCAAAGAAAGTGGTGAAGGGGACTGAGGTACCATTCTATTTGCATGAGTATCTAAGGTACAAAAAACCTGAAGAGCTAAGCCAAGGGCTGCCAGCAGAGAAAGCTTTTCCTGATATAACAAGATTAATAGCCTCTAAAGCATTAAAGGAAGCCAGCTCCAATTACAAATATGCCTATAAGGTAAGGGGGTTGAAGATACCTTACAAGCCCCCGCCCTTGTTAGTTTTCTCTGAAATATTTCCTAGGGATGGCTTAGATATGCTGGATAAGGCAAGGTACTTTCTTAGGAGTGGGGCGGATGCACTAGTTGTGAGCTATAACCCTAATTTAAATTCCTCAGAGCTTAGGGATATACTTAAAAGATTAAGACAGGAAACAAAGAAACCTATAGGTCTAGATGCGCCAATTCATGTTATGAAGGAGTTATATGATTATGTGGATATACTGTTGAGCTTTGATACGCTTAGTGTTAAGCAAAACGCTAAATGGATTAAGGATAAGGTAAGCGTCGTTTTATTTGATGATATTAGCAAGATTGATGAGTTAGTAAAAGTAGCTAGAACGGACAGATTGAAAATAATAGTGGATCCAGTAGCCTATCCTCCAATTTACCCAGGGGCACTCGAAACGTTCTTGAGGGCGAAGAAGATAGCAAGGAGGTATAAGGTACCTATCATGCTGGGTCTTCTAAACATCACCGAGTTAGCTGATGTAGACTCAAGCGGCCTAAACGGGTTTGCAGCCTTCTTAGCAGCGGAGGCTGGTATAAGCATAATACTAATAGGGGAGGAGAGCGTGAAATCAAGGGGGAGTGTTTATGAAACCAGAATCGCAAGCGACATGTCTTCGGTTTCTTTAAAGCTAGGAAAACCCCCTAAGGACATAGGCTTGGATCTCTTGGCTGTTAAGGAAAAAAACTGGGCACATGACAATATAGTTAGAGGCAATGGCGAGGTTGTGTGGATTAAGGTTAATGGGGAGGATATAGAAGTTAATTGCAGGCAGGAGTGTCCATTAGATGTCTTTGAGCGGATAGAAGGCTTAAGTACAAAGGAAGTTTTCAGTATAAGCATAATGATATATAGGTATTGTTCGCCTTGGTCAAAGGACTGGAAGTGCCTTTAAGGTTTTATTCAAGCATTAAGTCTAAGTCGCTTATGACTTTCTGCAGTTTTTCATACAGCCTTTCATTTACCATAGTCTTTATAGCACACCTGAGACAGAGAGGCGTAATCGTTATAAAGCCTCTTTTAAGGTAATAAGTATCGCTACCTTCTGGACCATCATCATAAGCTTCATTTATATTATCGGTCTCCCAGCCCATGACGTGAAATAAACAATTTTCTTTATCCTCTACCTTCACGCTTATGTTTGATTGCCATGATAAGAATGAAAACTTTATTCCAAGGGGTTTTGTTGGCGGGAAGTTTATGTTGATTAGGTCAACTGCATTGTTATTAAGCATCTCACTCAACATCATTTTAACTATCTTTCCTGCAATCCTTGATGCATTATAAAGAAGATCTACTTGAGCTGGACTTCTTATACCTCTTAATATTCCAAGGCTTATAGCTATTGACTTTTTTCCAAAAAGCACACCTTCCAAGGCAGCACCTATTGTGCCACTTGTAAAAAAATCCATTGTACCTATATTGGGACCTATGTTTATGCCCGAAACAATAATTTTTACATCTACTCCTTTCAGCAAGTGCTTAATGGCTATTGCTACAGCATCTGCTGGCCTTCCATCAACTGCCCAAGACTTCACTGCGTTTTTCATGTTAAACGGCGAAACTTTTACATGAAAGGTGTGGGACTTACCAGATCCGCTTACCTGAGTACTTGGTGCAACTACATACACGTCAAATTCATTTTTATTCAGCTCATCAACAATAGCCTTCAATCCAATACTATTAATGCCGTCATCATTTGTCACTAATATTGCATTATGCATATACGGCACCTTGGCAAAGTGTCTATTATCATGTATATATATTAATTGGTAGCGTTTCTGAAAATTTTCTTCATTTTTTGTGCTTGGCAAAGGATTGATTGCTATCACGCGCCAATTTATGGGGCCGCTAACAATTGCCGGTTATCGTGACTTTAAGCAAAAATTTTTAGGTAGATGTAAGCCTTTTTTATTTATATATGGGGAATACCATTATGTAGTATAGGTGAAAAAATGCAGAGTGTATCAGAAAAGGTAGACGAAATACTTTCTCTATACGATACTTTTCCCTATCAGATAAAGAAGGGATATGAGGTAGGCTTATCGATTACTCCAACAGAAGGCGCTAAAAGGATAGCCTTGTGTGGCATGGGAGGTAGCGGTGTAACAGGCGATTATATAAAGGCGCTAGCTATAGGTTCAGGGGTTAATACACCAATAGAAATTATTAAGGGAGAAAAATTGCCCAATTGGGTCGATGATAGCTACTTAGTAATAGGAATAAGTTACTCTGGCAACACTCATGAAACCCTTTCATGCGTTAGGGAGGCGTACCGTAGAGGTTCCAGGGTTGCTGCTGTGACGAGTGGTGGAAAGTTAGAAAAGATTGCAATGGAAAAAAATAGCCCCCTTGCATTAATAGACAAGAACTACTACCCGAGAACTGCAATAGGGTTATTAGTATCAGCAACACTAGGCGTTATTAAGAGGCATGGAATTAATATAGTATCTGAAGAGGATGTTAGCGACGCAATAAACATTTTAAAAAGTACCTCAAGGGGAGAGGGGCTAGGCATTGCTAATGACATCGCCGATGAAAACCTTTATATAATATCCGGCTGTGGAGGATACGAGATTCTTGCGAATAGGTGGAGGCAGGAGTTTAGTGAAAATACAAAGGCAATAGCGAAGACTGAGGCATATCCAGAGTCGGCCCACAATGACCTTGTGGTTTGGCAGGTAAGGCAAAGCGACAAAATAGCATTTATCTTGCTTAGCTCGAAAGAAAGTAAGCTGTGCTCCATACTAACAGATTTCCTGGCCAAAACATATAGGGCGCAAGACAAGAAAGTTGCCATAGTGAATCCAAGAGGTAATACGCCCTTCTCAAGGCTTATGCAGGGCTCGTTGCTTGCTGGATATGTTTCCGTGTATTTAGCAAAAATAAAGGGAATAGATCCGACTGACACATCAATAACTGGGCAGTACAAAAAAGAGTTAGAAAAAGAGAACCTAACGTAAGTTTTTGCCATATCAAATACTTAAAAATAATTTATATTTTATTTAATGTTAAAATATATAAATCTTAATTAGTATAGGAACAATGGTGTTTGGCCATTGCTAAAAGACAATGAAAATATCGGCCTCTATCCGTATAAGGCAATGCTCTTGGACAACGTCCATGGCTTTATTCCTATTAATAAAGCTGAATATTGGCTGCTTCAGACCCCCTTCTTCAGAAGGTTACACAACATTAAGCAGCTTGGTGCGAACTATCTGGTCTTTCCTTCGGCAAAACACACCAGGCTTGAACATTCCTTGGGTTGTATGCACATAGCGTCTAGGATAGCAAACAAGCTTTTGAATGATGCGCTTTCTGAAAAGAATTCGAAACTATGTGCCGCAATGTTTAATAGTTGCAATGAAAAGGCCTATAAATCGTTTATACAGGTAGCTAGGCTAACAGGGTTGTTGCATGACATTGGGCACCTGGCTCTGAGTCACATGGTGGAACCAGGGATAAACAATGTCTTAGCATATTCCAAGGAAGACACATTAATCGATGATGAAGTCGCTGAAAGGTTAACAGATATTTACTACAAGGCTGTTGACTTTGGTCTGAAACTACATGAATTCTATACATACTATTTCACTGAAAAGCTAATAGAAATGGCAGGCGATGCTTCTCTGGAAAACCTGGATTTGTTAATAGAGGCCTCCCTTTCCTCCCTTTTTCCAAAGATCACATGCAAAAGGTGTTGTAGCACTTTAGAGGAATTGGGTTTGACGAAAGATGCAGCTAACATAATTAGGGGGGTGATTTCTAATGAAATAGTTGACGCTGATAGGCTGGATTATTTGCAAAGGGATGCAATGGCCACGGGCATTGTCTATGGGAATATTGATATAGATAGGCTTGTCTATGGTATTAAGCTTGGATATGAGAAAGAAGCGGATAAGCTCTATTTAACTTTGGATATGAAAAGCGTACCGACCCTTGAGGACATATTCGATGCTAGGTATAAGATGTATAAGTCTGTCTATTATCACCACAAGTCAATAGCTGTTGGAAGATCGGTCGAAAAATTTATTTATGGATTGGCAGACGAATGGGATAAGGTAAAGCTAGGCATATATGGCGATATAGACGTGGCAGGTTTTCTAGATCCAAAGAAACTATCTGAGGCCATTGCCGAGAATTTATATTACTTTGACGACAATGAGTTCGATACCATGGTAAAGATATCATTGAATAAAGGATCCAAACTATTAAGAAGGTGGGCCTTAAGCCTGCTGAGTCAAAGGGAGTTGCTACCACTTTCAATAATTAAGAGACCTGAACAGGTTATGATAATGGCCTCGCACATACTTGAAAAAAACGGCATACCTACTCATGGCGAAAATCTGAAAAAACTGATAAAAGGTATAGACAAGCATGGCATTGAAGAGGAAATAAAAGAAAGTGCTTCCATATCATCGGCTAGAATAGATTTCTATGAAGAAGAAATAATAAGTGAGCAGAAAATTATGGGGACGTCTGATATATTCAATTGGAAGGAATCTATGTATATAAAGGGACTCGTGCAAACTGGTTACATACCTGTACTCTACGTTTACATCTATTCCGATGATATGAATGACCACATAATGCTTAAAAACAGAGTAGGTGATATTAGGAAAAAAGCGATCATGATACTTGAGAATTTCTTGGAAGAGAAGTCAAAGGAACTCTTTAAGCGCTAGGTTCTGTTTGAGGATTATAAAAATGTTGCTTGCAAAACCTCGCTTTTCAAAAGCGGGGATACACAAGGGGAGGTAGGCGGGTAGTTAAGTTTAAATCCTTTGAATCCTTAGCAAAGATTGTTCCGATGATGCCTCAATTGAGGAAGAGATAAGAAAAAGTATTAGCCCACACCTTAACAAGAGGCATGAGATTGAGTTGCTATGTGAGCCAACCCTGAACCCCCAAATGAAGCTACTAATCGTAAAGGTGGGTGGAACGGGAGAAGCTTCACCTTTCAGAGTAGAGTAGCTCACATCCATAACCTTTTTACTTCCTTTACCCTGTCGAACCCTTTATCCTCGCTAATTATTAGATTGATACCACTACTGAACAT
>WALX01000076.1 GCA_015522625.1 Candidatus Hestiella sp. | reverse complement strand
GGGTGGATTAAAGTAAAATATCACGACGTTAAGATACCGGCAGAAATTAAAAACAGGTTGGTAGGTGAAACTAAAAACAGGGTTCAGCAAGATGGAACCATAAAGTTGGTCAAGGAGAGCAAACTCATGGAAGTATTGGAAAAGGTTTTTGACATAAAGAACCTTAATAGCATAAAGGAGGTCAACATTAACGATAAGAAGGCCCTTTTGACCCTTGCTTTAGCAGATCCTGAGAAGGTGTGGGATATAATAAAGGCATATGGTATCTCGAAAGGGGCAAAGGGACCTAGGAATACCGTGGTAAGTACAGTGGCACCAACTGGAACAATAAGCATAATATCTGGCACGAGTAGCGGGATCGAACCGTATTTTGCCTTGGTTTACTTGAGAAGGGTTGCCGTTGGTGAGTTCTTAGAAACAATTTCGATATTTAGAGATAAGATGCTAGAGGTAGCTAGGAAATATTCGTTGTCGGAAGAGTTTATGGAAGAGCTCTTTAAGATAATATCTAGTCACAAGGGGAGCTTAAGGTGGTCGTTGGGTGATATAGAGAAGTATATATTGAGCAAGAGAAAAATAAGCGATGAGAACGGCAGGATAGTCATAGAAGATAGCAACTTTGATGCCATGAAGTTAATAGAGGAGATTAGGGGCATAGCGAACCTATTCCCGACAAGCATGGATTTTGATCTATGGTACCATCTTTCGCATCAAATAGCAGCGCAGATATACACGGATCAAGCTATAAGTAAGACAATAAACCTACCATCAGATGCATCGTTGGACTCTGTGTATTCATCATATTTTGTTGCATGGCTTGGTGGGCTTAAGGGAGTAACTATATATAGGGATGAGAGTAAGGGCGTACAGGTAATCTATTTTGGCGGCGAGTCAAAAGAAACTATCTTAAAACCCCTTAGGTTGAAGAAAAAAACAAGGATGGCCCTAATTAAGAGGGAGATGAATATAAGGGATCTGGAGTCTGATAGGAGGCTCTCCCAGCTTTTCGGGGAAGTGAAGGAGACCAGGAAGGGTGTCTTAAGCTTAAGGACGGACGAGAATTCTACGTGTAAGACGTGTGACCTTTAAAAATAAGTTTTTTATTCCTTCCTTATAGTTTCATATAATGGTGCATAATGGGGAATAAAGGAAAAATGGATGCCAAGGGTTTAGGGGCTTTATCTGCGGTAGTTCTACTCTTCGTGCTGGTATTTGTGGCACACTTTGTTTATGGCGTGACCCCTGTAGTAGTTGATGGAATAAGTATGCTACCTAACCTTCATACAGGGGATGTAGCGATATCATATAAAGAGCCTTACGGCAAGATCGCTATTGGCAATATCGTAGTTTACAATTATAATGGTATGCTAATAATTCATAGGGTTGTGGCAAAGTATCGTCACAAAGGAATACTCTGTTTTGTTATAAAGGGAGATAACAACCCAGTACCGGATCCAGGATACCCACAATACTGCGGGTATTATTCTTATAAGGGATACATGACTGGTGGCGTGCCTTATTGGGAGGTTAAAGGCGTTATATTGACTTCTAATGGAAAAACACCTATAATAATACCATATATTGGTTCTATGATACTTGCCATAAAGGGCACAGGCAACGACGTCATTTAATCATTTCTCTTCAATAAGAAGGCTGAGGCCTCTTTTATCCACTTCCCGCTTGAAGGGTTCTTCATGAGCTCCTTTAGTACTTCGTTCCTATTTTTCTCAATTTTTTTACTCAATACCTCAAGGTTGTCCTCTATCCTCTTTAAGGCCTCGTAATGGAACTCACAGAGGGGATTTCCTGCGATGCTATGCTTAGCTTCTCTTCCGCATACAGAGCACCTTACTTCAGGTCTAACCAAACCTATGGCTTTTGCTATCATATTTCCAATATTTTTATCCTCGATCTTCTCTTTCACTATTTTCACCAAGAATTCTTTTGCTTCATCTATTATATCATCTTTTTTAGCGCTTTCCCTATAGATTTTATCAAGCTTCTCCTCAAACTTCCTCGTTAGCTCTGGCGAGGTCAATTCTTTTGATATGAGCTCAATTGCCTTTAAAACAGAATAACCTAGTTCAGTAACTTCGCTCTTTCCTTCTATTAATGACAGGTATTTCCTTTTATATAAGATCTCTATGGTTCTTGCTCTTGTAGCCTTCGTACCTATGTTTACCCTTTCCATCCACTTCAATAGTGATGACTTGCTTAAGGAAGTTTTACACCTCGGCCACACAAGCCTATATGAGGCATGTACTACTTTGACTTCGTCACCTACTTTTAGCGCTGGTATTTCCTTTTCCTTAGGGTATGAAAACTTGTAGTACTTATACCATCCATCCTCTATTACTATAAGGCCTTCTGCCTTGTATTTTCTATTTTTTCCATCAACAAAGACAGCTATTCTGTTGTTTATTAATGCACTCTTGCTAAATGTTGCTAGGAACCTCCTAGTAATTAAGTCATATACCCTAAAATAATCTTTGTCCAGTCTTCCCTTTGGAAATTCCCCTGTAGGGTAGATTGCTGGGTGAGCAGGGTCTTCTTCTTTCCCCTCTACTGGTTTTAAGCGTCCTAGGGTTTCTCTTAGAAGTTCATTTACAAGGCTACTATAATACCTTTGACCCTCAAGTTTTTTCATTATGTTACCATAGTTTATCGATTTTGGTAGTTTTTGGCTGTTTGTTCTTGGATAGCTTATTAGTGCTTCTAGGTAGAGCCTCTCTGCTATTCCTTGTGTTCTGAATGGTGAGAACCCATATATCCTAGAAGCTTCCCTTTGCAGATCTCCTAGGTTAAATGCAGGTGGTGGATTGATTCTCTCTCCAAACTCCTTAAAAGACTCTGTAGTGAGTATGGGGTTCTCGTTTAGGTAATCAAGGAGTCCTCTTGCCTCTGAAATACTTTGGGGGTACCAGTCCTTTGTTGTTATAAAAAATCGTCTCCCTTCATATTCTCCTACTATTTCGATTTGGATAAAGGGTATCGGGAGATACAAATTTATTTCTTTCCATCTTCTAACAGCCTCTGCCAGCGTTGGCGTTTGTACCCTACCGGCACTTAAGGAAATTTTTTTACCGCTAAAGTTTTTAATTATCTTCATCAGCAGCCTAGAGATGTTAATTCCCCAAAGCCAGTCTAGCTCATGTCTTGCCTCTCCTGCCCTGACATTTTCTTTATCTATCCTCCCTATCTTATGAAATGCCTCTATTACATCTTCTTTTGTCAGGGTCGAGAACTTCATTCTTAAGGCTTTCTTCGGATCGCCTAACTCTTCTATTATTTTATATCCTATAACGCTACCCTCTATGTCATAGTCGCAGGCATTTATATAGGACTCTGCTAGAGGTATGAAGCGCTGCATAAGTTTATAATAAGGTTTCGTATAATAGGCACTTCTGTCGAATTCATGGACAGGTCTCCATTGGATCTTTGTAATTGGAAGACCTCTTCCCTTTGTTGAAGGTCCAAAAAGGTGGCCAGCACTTGGCAATACTAACACGCTGCTACCATCCTTGTTGATAATCCAGTACGGGATTCCATAGAGCCTACACTTCTTGTATTTGCCCAAGGAACTAAGGACATATGCAATCCTTTCTGCTGCCTTTGGCTTTTCTGCAATCAATGCAACGAACTTCTTTGGAGCAAAACATTCTTGTCCCTTAAAACGTCTCATGAACTATCCTCTAGTCCTTTTTAAAACAGAACTCAGATATAATATTAATTATTTTCTTCGCAGATTCTTCGTCTATAGCCCTCTTCTTCTCTTCTGGGAGCTGTGATACCATAGAGAGGAGGAAAGGTATCTCATTCGGGCATATGTTTAGTATAATGGCCGCAGTGGATTCAAGCATCTTTGCTTCATCTTTTATCCTCTTAACAAGTTCTGATGCAAGCTGAGAGTCTTTGTTACCGAAAGTCTTTAGGTACTCCCATGTTCTTTCCTGTATTGCATTTAAGTTGGCAGAATCAGAGATCCTTGCTTGAACCATCGACTTTGCTTCATAATATGTCACATACCTTTTTGAGATGATGTTCCTCTGCATTTTTACCAGCCTATTGGCCTACTGCTTAAAAGGTGCCAGGTGGACTGGATAAGTTATTATTGTCTTCTCTTTATTTCCTAAGTTTAGCTTAACGATATACGCGCTCCCCCTTTTTCCTATAATGCTTCCAGTCAAGCCATGGAACCTCTTATGAGGCATTCCCCCATGGAATGAAGGATCTATCTTCACCACTACCCTATCTCCAACTTTATATGGATAAAGCACCTTGCTTAACCTTGGTACATGGCCTTTATCCCTTACGTGTTTCCTTAGCACGTTTCTAGTTCTGTTCCTGTAGCCTCTTGGAGCTTTGACCATTGCCATTCACCGGTTGTATGAAGATAATACACCCCAACCTTTGAATTTTCTAGAGATAGATAATAAGCTTTTACGTGCCCTCTCCCAAAATTTTCTTTCCTTATATGAGGAG
>WALX01000075.1 GCA_015522625.1 Candidatus Hestiella sp. | reverse complement strand
CTCATTATCTATACGTGGCTTAGAGATAAATGTTTTTCTAATCTGGTATCTTGGCCTTTTCAAATTTTTTTCTATTGCCTAGTGGCATGGTCGCATCTATGCCTATCTTTGTTGTGTTGCCGTTAACGGAGCTAGGATCAAGAGAAGAGCCTCTTGCGTTGTTTATAATAACTAGGTCATCCTTTCCTTGAAACCTTGTTGCTATCGCCCATTCTACTTCGCCCAGGTCATCTATGTTTATGTCTCCATCAACAACTACTATGTGCTTTAGGCTGGGATGAGATGCAAAGGTTGCAAGTATTGCATTTTTCCCATCTCCATCATGGTTTTTTTCAATAGATACTATTGCGTGTAGCCAACCACCACTAGCTTCTGTCAACCTCACCCCGTAAACCTTAGGTACAATCTTTGATACAGAGCTCCAGATGTTTGCTTCCCTGGGAAAACCCATAAGCATTTTATGTTCCAAACCACCTGGCAGGATGACATGAGATACTTCGTCAGCCTTTAAATAAACCCTCTTTACTTTCAATATGGGCTGCATCCTAACTTTATCGTAGCATCCCATAGCCTCAACAAATGGACCTTCGTTTTCTTCGCGTTCCGTAATGTAACCTTCAGCTATAAAAGCACTCGCATATGGAACAGGGTTCCCATGAATTGGGGATCTGTAGACTTCGAGACTTCCGAGGATGTTTGATGCAGACTCTATTTCAAACCGGCCCAGAGACGGGGAGGTTGAAGATGCAAGTATGATTGCTGGATGAACACCAACTATGATGCTTATAGGTAGGTTCACACCTTTCTTAATTGCTTTCTTGTAAAGGTAATAGAGGTGTCTGGGCACAAGCCTTATAACCCCTTCATTTTCGTTAAGAAGCATAATTCTGTGGATGCTGGAATTACATATTCCTTCGAAACATGAAATTACTACAGAAGATGTTAGGTAAAGTCCACCATCTTTTTCATAAAATTTAACAAAAGGCAATGACTTCAGGCCATGCTCTACTTCCTTTAATATTGGAGACCCTACTAGTTTAAGATTGTGACCCCCCGAGGAGGACTCTATAAGCCTTCTATAGGCATCTTCTAGGTCTTTTGCCATCAAGGCCTTTATTATTTTATTCCTTGAATCAACGACGTTGCCTGAAGACCTCAATTCAGAGTCCTCAATATTAAAGAGCTGTGCCTTTCCATTACCTTCTCTGCTCTTTAATAGCCTAGACACTTCATATTCTCTTGAGAGCACTTTTTCATTATATTCATATCCTACTTCATCCAAAAATTTAATTAAAGACCCTTTCACATCTTCCCACCTTTTAACGCAATTGCTACTGCAGATCTTATGTCTCTATCCTTAAAGATGTTAAGTATGGGTATTTTTGGCATATGTCTTGCTACTTCATCTTCCCTAATTATCTTGTATGAGAGACCAGAGCCTAGGAGTGATATGCTAGCCTCGCTCCACCCCTCACCGGAGCCAAGCAGGATTTCTATTCTCTTATGGTCTATCTTTGATATCCTGCTTTTTATCTCTTCTCCTATCTCATCGCAACCCCTCTTTCCTACATTGATTATTAAATCATCAGCGAAGATAACGTACCCACATAACTTTCCTGGATCTATTCCCACTATCGCTTTATCAAAAGATTCATTAGGATAGGATATTGCTTTGTTAAGGGCCTTCTCTGGGTCTTCTTCATAGACAACATTTTTAAATGAACTGATTAAAGGGTGGTAGACGGCGTACTCAGGGGTATCTCTTAGAGGAGAAATAATTACGTCAAATTCCCTGTGGTTGTTTTTATTGTAATCGTTTATTATGGCAATACCCTGCATTAATAAGAGCTTTTCCCTTTCCTTGATTACCTTTATTGCTTGGTAGTCTCCCCTTAGGCACACTATGGTTTTTCCTACCGAATGCGACACCTCAATTATCTTTTATTCTTCAAACTAATTAATCTTTTTTAATACTGGTCATGTTTATTTACAACTTAGATGCGAACCTTTCTATTTGCTTGGGCGGGTTGATGGCAATACTAGCAGCTCCATATAAAACTTGGTCGTCCCCAAAGGAGGCCTTTTCGATCTCTGGTATTCCAAAGCCGCTATATAGCCTTGCATATTTAATTAACGAAGCCCTAATTAGATCCTCATTGTATAGGTAGATGCTACCACCAATAAATATTTTCTCAGGGTCATAGGCAGCCACTATCGAAGCAATTCCAGCGGCATGTACTCTATTTATTTGGTCTACAAGATAGGTTGCAAATTCATCCCCTTCCCTTGCTAGTCGGTATAGCTTTTCAGGTTCAAGTTTACCCTTGACTGCAAGGTCATATGCATTTGTTCTTTCCCTGTTCCACTCTGTTGCTTTTCCAAGAGCTACCTTCTTAATGTTTCTACCGCCAGCAAAGGCTTCCCAATGCCCAATGCCACCACATCCGCACTTATTACCTGATGTATATTCTAGAACCGCATGACCCATTTCATGGGCATTTCCCCTCCTACCAACCAAGAGGTTTCCATCAACTATAACGCCGACACCTATACCTGTGCTAATAGTCAAATACACGACATCGTTACTTTCCTTCCCTTTCCCTAAGACCTTTTCTGCCCACACGCCGGCCATTGCATCATTTGCTATGTAGACCCTTTTTCTAAACTTATTAACCAAGGGGTTCCTAAGCGGTATGTTTCTTAATCCAAGGTTAGGCGCCATTTCTATTGTGCCTTCTTCTAAATTTAGTGGGCCAATGGAGCCGATTCCTATCCTCTCAAAATCATCTTCTTTGCACATACTTTCAATGTATTCTATTATCTTGGCTGAGAGGGATCCAGGGAAGTCCTTTGGGGTTCTCCCTTTCACTTCATCTACTTTTTTTGCATTATCAAACAGAGCTACCCTTAAGTTGGTGGCACCTATGTCTATGGCAATAATCTTCAAAGCTACCCCACCTATTGCATAGTGCAGTGGTCGAGATAAAATTTTTACCCGTCGATACATTTCGTCCCACCTTAAATATGTATTTTTGAAGAGTTAAAGTTTAAGTATTCCCAGGTGAATACAAGCTGTGGGAAAAAAATGGGTGGAAATGATGGAGTCGTCTGACAAAAGCGAGGAAGTCATATTAATCCCTCCTTATGTTAAGTATTTGATAGAAGTTGCTAAGAAGGATCCTATTAAGTTCTGGGAAAGGATTGCCGAGGAGAATACAAGCTATGTTTATTGGAAGAAGAAGTGGGACAAGACCTTTGAGTGGGGCGAAAACGGAAAGCCATACAGGTGGTTTATTGGAGGGATAACAAATGCTACCTATAGTCACATAGACTATCAAATAGAAAAGGGATACGGCAACAAGGCAATTTATATATATGAGAACACAGAAATTGGCGTTACAAAAACTTATACTTTTTCACAATACAAGTCGATAGTTGAAAAATATGCCTCTGCTATGAGAGGTTTTGGTATTAAAAAAGGAGACAGGATTTTAACTTATATGCCAACGAGGCCCGAGTCAGTTGCCATATTGCACGCAGCTGCAAGGATAGGTGCAATACATTCTTCGGTATATGCTGGGTTCTCGGCAGGGGCATTAAGGGACAGGATTGATGGCGTAGGCGCCGAATGGGTATTTACTCAGGATTACAACCTTAGGAGGGGAAAGATGCTAAACTTGAAGTCTATTGTCGACGAAGCTGTGGCTGGGGCCAAGACGCCTGTTAAGAAGGTTGTTGTTCTCAAATCCGGCTATTCCCAAAATGATGTAAATATGGTTAGGGGCAGGGATTTGTACCTGGACGAATTCTTGGACTACTCAAAGGATGGAAGTAGTGAGGTTGAGTGGGTAGAATCGAACGAACCTATCTTTATAACGCCTACATCTGGAACCACAGCAAAGCCTAAGCCTGTCGTCCAAAAGCATGGACCATTCCAAAACTACGTTGTCACAATGGCAAGGTGGGTCTATGGCCTAAAGCCAACAGATACTTGGTTTATTACTAGTGACGTTGGTTGGCAGGCTGGTATCAGCTATATGGTCTGGGGCGTGCCAATTTTTGGCATACCAAGCATATTATACGATGGGGTACCAGACTATCCTAGACCTGATATGTGGTGGGAAGTAATAGAAAGAAACAAGGTAACAAAGATATGGTTCTCCCCTACTGCCATTAGACTCTTGATGAAGTATGGGACTGAATACGCTAGAAAGCACGATCTATCCAGCATAGAAGTGATATTCTCTGCAGGAGAACCCTTAAATCCTGCACCGCTGAAGTGGTTGATGTATGAAGTCTTGAATGGGAGGGTACCGGTAATAGACCATTACTGGCAAACAGAGACTGGTGCTCCTGTTGTTGGGTATACATATGGAATACAGATGATGCCAATAAAAGTCGGTAGCGCTGGCGTACCTTTGCCAGGAATAATAGGGGAAGTAGTTGATGAGGACACGGGAGAGCCTGTAAAGCCAGGAGAAAGGGGGGTTTTGATTATTAGGAACCCGTTCCCAGGGTTTACTTCAGAGCTCTGGCAAGATCAAGAACGCTATTGGAAGTCATATTGGGAGGCGAGGCCATCGTTAAAAGGTGTCATCTATACAGGGGATGCAGCATATATAGATAAGGACGGCTATATATGGTTTATGGGAAGGGCTGATGACGTGATAAAGGTTGCAGCTCATAGAATAGGAACCTTCGAGCTTGAAAGCGCATTGGTTTCACACCCAGCGGTCGCGGAAGCAGCTGTTATAGGAGTTCCGGATCCTATAAGAGGACAAGTTGTAGTGGGTTTTGTCGTGCTTAAACATGGTTACCAAGGGAGCGAGGGGCTGAAGAAGGAAATTATGGAGCACGTAAAGAAGGTCTTTGGTCCAATAGCAGTATTTAGGGGGATAGAGATAGTAAAGTCTATGCCAAAAACAAGGAGCGGTAAGATAATGAGGAGAGTAATAAGGGCTGTATATCTCAATAAGTCACCTGGAGACCTCTCTTCACTTGAAGACGAGGCTTCTTTAGAGGAGATCAGGAGGGCAATAGAAGAGTTTAAGAAAGAGTTAGAGTAAATATAACATTTTTATCATATAATATTTTTTATTATGATGTATTGTAGTCATGGGGGCCTGCACAAATTCCTAAGGAAGGCGTTATTTGACGAGATATGATGAATTATGGTTGTCTATGCTCAACAGGTATGTGTTAAGGCAATGAAGCCTTGTCAAAAGGCGTTGTTATCATAAGCCAAACTCTCTTCCAGAAGGCCTCTGTTAAGCAAGAGAAGGGCAATGATCCTATTTCACCAAGCTTAAAGGCAATGGCTCCTTTGACGGCTTCACTATCAAGTAAAGGAACACTATGGCAAGTACAAGGAGCATGAATGATATGTGCTGGTTTATTGGCCATACCACAGCAGAAAGTATTAGAAGTAAATAAGGTGATAGGTTGTATCTCCTCGCAGAAGACCACTTTAAAATTACTGGTAGCATTAGGGGCGTGTGGATGAATATGTGTAGGCCCACAAAGCCAATTATGAGGATGTGTATGAAACTCAGTATGTTGATCATGCTTAAATAGAACAGAATGGAGGATATAATTAATTATGATATAGAATATATATCTACAAGCTCATGCCAAACAATAGATACAACATCCCGCCTTTTGCAACTACGTTCTTTGTCTTTCTTATGAATTCTTCGTATTTCCTATACCTGTGTAGGTTAATTGAGGCTATGTATACAAGGGTATTAAGAGAAAACACAAGAGCAGAAATTTTGAAGAAATCCCTATACATTAGGGCAGAAAGTGTTTGGATTACAAACAACAAAGAGACCAGTCCTATGGAAGGCTTCTCTTTGAAGGTCGCAGGGAAGGCGTGTATGGTAACAGAATATATTGAAGAGGCTGCGTAAATGTAAATAAAGCCTATCGCTATTTTGAAGATGTCCCCTACAGGGTTTAATGCCAGGAAAACAGACGAAATAATGTAGGAGTATCCAAATAATAATATTGAGAGCCTAACATCTCCCTTGGATCTGCTTGACGTTATCATGTTTAAAATACCAGAGAAGAGCAGCGACACTTCAAGCGGTACAAAGCCCCTATAGATGATGCTTAGCAATGTTGTGGGGAGGAAGAGCCAGAGGGATGCCACCTGAAGGAGTAGGAATGTTGCCGAAAATCTTTGACTTGATTTAAGGGAAGAGCCAACGTAAGATGCTCCAACAGCAGAAATGAAGATTGGTAAAAAAGACATCAGCATGATTTCAGCGTGGTAGAAGCTGTATCCTTCAGTTATGATATAAAGGGCTATAGTAAGAGCTACTAATGATATGTATATCATTATCCTGCTTGATTCATGCACCCATCTCATAGCAGTGCTATAGTTCATTCTCATGAATTTTCCCGTAGATG
>WALX01000074.1 GCA_015522625.1 Candidatus Hestiella sp. | reverse complement strand
AGGCTAAGGAATCAAGAAGGCCTAGGAGAACTCTTAGAGAAGGTAAATGAGGTAATCCCCGGCTCTTCCTCAATATCCCAAGGGCAACTAGTCATTAAGGTAGGCTCTTCTAGCGAAGTCCTCCCTTCACTTGTAAAGGTCCTTTCTCGATACGACGTGGTGGAGATAAAGATAGTGAAGCCAAACCTTGAAGAGGTATTTATAGAGCTTACTGGAAGGGAATTAAAAGAAGAAGGGGGCTTTGACAAGTTTAAGTTCGTTATGAATAGGAGGAGGATGGCTAGGTGATAACGGAAACGTATACGCTAACTGTTAGGGAAGTGAAGAAGTGGCTGAGCAGGAAGGGGAGTTTTATAGTATCTGTAATAACCCCCCTGTTTTGGCTTGGCCTCTTTGGAAAGAGCCTTAACTTTGTATCCATGCTTTCCCCTAGCAACATACCGCCTCAGTACCAAGCGATGCTTTCCCAATACATAAACAAGCAACTTGTGAGCCTCTTTGGAACCACAAGCTACTTCACTTACCTCGCTAGCGGCATGTTTGTTGTCTTTAGCTTCTTCCAGAGCATTTTCGGAGGGGCAAACCTTGTGTTTGAGAAGAGGCTTGGCTACTTGAACAGGCTCCTCATGACACCTACTCCAAGGTCTGGCATATTCCTTTCAAAGGTCCTGGGAACCCTTGTGAGGATACTATTTTATGAGAGCGTTTTGCTTGCTATAGCGTGTGCCTTAGGCTTTGCATTTAAGCCAGGTTTGACTGCAATAAACTTCTTAGAGGCTGGAATAGCAATAATCCTCATAGGCCTCGGGTTCTCTGGCATGCTCGTCGGCATAGCGTTTAATATAGACAACATAGAAATAATGTTTGCTATTATAAATTTAATAAACCTACCCTTAATGTTTGCTTCATCAGCCCTCTTTCCGCTAAAACAAATGCCATCTTGGTTGCAAGGAATCGCTAAGCTAAATCCAATAACGTATGCTGCCGACATTGTTAGGTATAACCTTATAGGAACGCCGCTTAGCAATTATGTGGAAAGCTGGGCGATTTTAATAGGCATTTCCATAGCGCTCCTAATAATAGGGCTGTTTGCAGGTATTAACGCCATGGAAAGGATGTAAAAGAAAAATAAAAATTAAAAAAATAGTTGGTTTTGCTTATTTCCTCTCTGAAATTGGTGCATACTTTAGCCCGCTTGGCCCAACGTAGTCCTCCGTAGGTCTTATTATCTTGTTGTTTAAGACTTGCTCTATGTAGTGGGCTGACCAGCCAACAACTCTACCAATTGCGAATATCGGCGTGTACATGGGTATTGGTATGCCTAGCTGGTAGTAAAGCACACCTGTGTATAGGTCTATGTTTGCAGGCAGGTTCTTCTCTTTCTTCATTACCTCCTCAGATTTCTTCAAAACCTGTAGCCAGTCTTCGCCATCCTTAAGCTGCCTTATAAACTTTCCTGCAACGTCTGTCCTCGGGTCGTGGACCTTGTAGACCCTGTGGCCGAAACCCATTATTAATTGCTTATTTGCTAGCCTCTCTTTTATGTATTCCTCTATGTAGTCCTTCAGCTCAAGGCCCTTTGCCTTTGCTTTTTCTTGCGCCTCTAAGAACATTGCCATTGACTTCTCATTCGCACCTCCGTGCAGAGGCCCTTTCAATGCGCCTATCCCAGCTGCTATCGCGCTATATATATCTGAGAGGGTGCTCGCTACTACCCTCACCGTAAATGTGCTTGCGTTGAAGCCGTGGTCCATATATAATACTAGGGTGCTCTCGAATGCCCTTGCTTCTAAATCGCTGGGCATCCTTCCAATTATCATCCTCAATACGTCCTTGCCGTGGGGAAGGCTTGAATCTGGCCTATAGAAAGTTCCGTGCCTTGCCAAGTGCCATCCAGCTGTTAAGAAAACCGGCATGGCAGCTATTAACCTGAGGGCGTGGTCGTAGAGGAAGTCTTCTTCAAACTTCCACTCTGGTGCGTAGTATTGACCCATTAGGCTTACTGCATATGAGGCGTAATACATTGGATGGGTTGTAGGCACATACCTAAGTGCATCGAATACTTTCTCAGGTATCTCCCCCCTGTACTTGTCTATCTTGCTCTTTATTTCCTTATATTCGCTTTCATTCGGTAGGTGCCCATAAAGGATTAGATGAGCGCCTTCATAGAAGTCTGCGTGCTCACCTATGTCATCTATTGTGTAACCCCTATAAATGGTGCTTGTTCCCTTTGGATCCACACCGCTTATGTTTGTCTTGTCTGGTATAACGCCTACTAATCCCTTTGGCGCCCTTATATAATACCCTTGGGGTGGGGTCAGGAACTTTCCTAGAGGAGTTTCTTCTACTTCACATTCTACCTTACTTGACATTTCTCCTACCCGATACTATATTATGATTTTAAGTAAATAAAGTTTCAAATTAAAAAATTATAAACAGATAATGATATAGGCTTAAAGCTTTGCTATATATTTAATCAAATGTTTACCTTATATATTCCCTTATGTCTTTATTTCGCCTGAAAAACATCTCCTCCAAGTCCCTTACCCTCAGCCCTTTTTCAGGCTCTTTTATCTTAAAGTTCTTTCCAACTGGGATTAAACTTTCTAAAAGGTGGAACCTCCACTCCTTTCTCTTTCGCTTAAAGGCTATAATGGCAATCCCGCCAGCCCTTTTAGAGAATTCCTCTAGACCTAAAACCTGGGAGGAGCTTATATATAGGTTGCCTCCTTCTTTTCTCTTCGTCTTTATTTCCATCACAAATATAACACCGTTTTTCATTGCTATTAGGTCAGGTTGGTACCTCTTCCTAACGCCAGAGCCGCTCGAGGGTCCTCTCACAACAGCGTAATTAAGCTCCCAGAAAACATTAGCTAACTCATTCTCTGCTTTACTTGCATATGCCTTTCTATACATATTTTCCCACCCCAGCTACAATGAAGGCCTTTTGTGCTTTCTTCCGCTTACCTTCGAAAGCTATAGCTACAACAGCCCTTTCACCTCCATTATGTACTTTATTTTCTCCATTAGCCTCTCCTCAAACCTCTCCCTCGAGAAGTTTTCGCTCTGCACTACCGCTGCTTCCCTTAGCCTCTCTTCCACCTCTAAGGCATAATTAATTGCCTTTACTGCCTCTTCAACGCTTGAGTAGCCTAGCCTCTTGTCT
>WALX01000073.1 GCA_015522625.1 Candidatus Hestiella sp. | reverse complement strand
TTTATTACCTTTCTCCTAGACAATAATTCAATCACATCTACCATTTTTAGCCCCATTTTTGTAAATAGAAGAGAAAGGATTTAAATATAATAGGCTTATAGAAAATAGGTTATAGAAAATATTGAACCATTTAAAAAGATGTTACCCCTTTATTAAATATGTTAAAATGTATAGAAAATATTTAAGCATATCAAGCAAAAAGAGTAATTTGTGGCAACAAAACAACAAAGGTGGAAGCTGATGATAAAGTTCGTTGCGACGGATGTGGATGGCACGCTAACGCTGAGAAGGGGAGACGTCAGGATAAGCATAGATGCAATAAACGGAATAAGGTTATTGGAGTCAAGAGGTATAAGGGTCTCATTAATATCAGGTAATTCATTGCCAGTCACAATAGGTCTAAGGGGATATATAGGTGCTAAAGGACCAAGTGTAGCAGAAAACGGTTGCGTGATATATTATCATGGTATTCGTCACATATGCAAGGAGAGTCCTCCGGAAGAACTAAGAAAAGCTGCACTAGAGATGGGCCTGATAGAAAGTTGGCAGAATCAGTTCCGATTCCATGACTATGCATTCTTTATACCCAGGAGTGTACCAAAAGAAAAAGTTACGGATTATGTAAACAGGACTGATCAGTTGGCCTCTTCTTATGGATTTAAAGTATTGTGGAGTGGCTATGCCCTCCACATTTTGCCAAGGAATGCAGGAAAAGTCATCGGAATGAAAGCTGCGGTTGAACTCCTTGGCTACAGTCTAAACGAGACAGCAAGCATTGGGGATGGAGAAAATGATATAGACATGCATAAGGCTCCAGCCTTTTCTGCCTGTCCAAGTGATGCCTCAGAAAAGGTCAAAAATGTTGTAAACTTTATTGCTTCAAGACCAGGTGGTTCGGGATTTCTAGAAATAGCAAAATACCTCCTCACAAAGAACGAGTCAGAGATGCGATTTCTTCATCGCTGAAGCTCAGAACTCGGCAAACTCATCATAGTGTTTCTAATCCAGCTCTATCTCATCTCCATTAGAAGGTATTAGTACGGTAAGGCCGGTTTTTTCTGTGATCTCTTTAGAAAGCAAAAACTGTCCATCGAACTCCCCATGAACCAATATTACCCTTTCTAGCCCATTAACAGCCTTTATAGTTTCGATTATCCCATTTTTATCTGTATGACTTGAGAAATCAAACCATTCCACCCTAGCCCTTACTTTTATATGGGCATTGCCATCCTCAAAGACTCCCTCCTCTAGAATCTTCCTGCCCGGTGTCATAGGTGCTTGATAACTTACCATGAAAACACCATCCCTTTCATTGTCAGCTATCCTCTTCATATAATAAAGGCTAGGGCCACCTTTCAGCATACCAGCACTTGCTATTATTACTCCGGGTTCCCTTAGTGCCTTTCTTCTATCACCCCAGTTTTTTACGATCCTTTGGTTTTGCATAGCCCTTGATAAGAGTTCTGGGTTGTTCAAATACTCTTTGTGCTTCACATATAGTTCGGCCACGTCTCTTATCATACCATCTATCCAAACAGGGTAGGGGAAGTTCCTTTCTTCCAAGACGCTCATTATCTCCTGCCCTCTTGAAATACTAAAAGCTGGAACGAGCACAACACCACCATTCTCTACCACATCGATTATATCATCATAAAACTTTTTCTCGGTTTCCTTCCTATCTGGATGGTTAGAAGTAGAATATGTTGATTCTATCAATATGGTATCTGCGCTTACCGAATCCAGCTTGTGGCTTGATTTGAGCTTTGTTTCAATTGTATTTATATCCGAGGTGTATAATATCTTGTGGCGATCAACTTCAACTAATACACTCGCACTGCCAGGTATATGACCGCTATCCTTGAGAGTTACGGAAAATTTCCCATAATCTCGGCTTTCCTCATAATCTGTTGCATCAGAAAAAGATAACATTTCATCTATGCATTGGCCGTCATACGGCAGATAGGCACCATTTATCTTTATCATGTCCATAAGTAATAACCTACTTGCATCAAGAGTTAGCCTTGTACCAATAATCTTAGGCTTCAGGGAAATAAACAAAGATGGTGCAGCACCTATATGATCTAGATGGCTATGAGTTAAGACTAAAGCATCTAAATCCTTGGGCCTTATGTGCATCGGGAATATAGGCCTATCTGCATCATCGAAATTGACACCATAATCAAGAAGGAGGCTTCTCTCTTTCTCTTCTATGGCTATAGCAGCCCTACCCACTTCTCTGCCACTACCTAATATCTTTATTTTCGTCATTGCTATTTTGCACCTCCCTTGCATTCGCGCTGGGATTATACCATAAATTTGTATTTTCTACACTTTATATTTTTAATAACTCTGTGGATGCAACAAATATTTGTATCTCCTAGAAATAAATATATGTGGGGAAAAGGTTTGTTCGGCATAAATCCAAAAGATCTAAAAAAGGCAATGAAAAGAATGGGTATGGAAATTGAAGAGATAAAAGCGCTATCCCTGTCCATAGACATGGAAGATGGATACAGGTTGATCATAGATGCCCCGCAAGTAATGCAAATTAAGGCTAAAGGACAACCAACCATGTTCTATGTAATAGGAGAGCCTAGAAAGGCTGAACCTGTCAGTGAAAACATAGAGCTAAACGAAGATGATATAAGGCTTGTTATGGAGCAAGCAGGAGTTAGCGAAGATGATGCAAGGAGGGCTTTAATTGAGTCTAGAGGAGATATAGCAGAAGCTATATTAAAACTGAAGGGTAATTGATCTTCTTATTTGCCAATTTCTAGGTTTTCTTTTTGCCTGATCTAAAAGTTGACATAAGACAATCTTATAGACCTGCTTATCTCATCTAGCTTTCTCCAATACCTATAGTCCATCCTCCAACCGACAGAACCTGCGTTTTCTATTGCTTGATCCCTGTTCTTAGCACCTGGTATTGGTATAACGTTTTTGCTATACATAATAAGCCAGTTTAAAGCTACTTGTGAAGGTTTCTTGTTATACTTCTCTGCAACTTCCTTTATCGCATCAGCAAGTACCAGTATTTGTTTATAGTTATCCGGATAGTAAACTGCATCGTCCTTCCTTACGTCAGTAAAGTTTGATACCTCTTCTAAAGAATATTTCGCTAGCACTGCTGCTTTAGCTAACGGACTCCATGCTAGCATAGAAAGCCCTGAAGACTCCACATATGGTATTATTTCCTTCTCTGCCTGCCTTTCTACTATGTTATACCTAGCCTCTAAGATTTGTATATCATTTTTAGAGAGGCAATACCTTGCAGATTCAGCAAGCTCAATAGGGTAATCGCTAAGCCCCAAATACCTTACCTTTCCCAACTCAACAAGCCTTTCAAAAGCCTTCATATATTCGCATGTAGGATGGTTGTGCCAAGCAGGTGGCCAATGAGCAAGCAATGCATCGATATAATCAAAACGAAGCCTTTCTAAGGATCTATCAACGGCTTTAAAAACATCATCATAAGATAGAAACTGCCCAGGTATTTTTGTGACTACAAAAATGCTACTCCTCTCTATTCCAAGTTCTTCTAGGGCCCTTCCTATAAACCTTTCACTCATGCCATTTCCATAAACCATTGCAGTATTAATTAAGTTTATGCCCATTTCTATGGATGATGAGATTATCTCCTTCGCGCTGTCATATATGGTTAGCCCCCAAGAATTGCTGAACTGCCAAGTTCCCAAACCTATCCTTGAAACCTTTTCTTTGGTTCTTCCCAGTTCTACAAATTCCACTTCTTTCACCTTTGTAGTAGAATATGGGATTAATTTATATTTTTAAGGCACTTTCTTTGTTATTGAAACTTTGTTGACTAGTGAATCTATACCTGAAACTTCAACCTTTATCTCATCACCATCCCTCAAATACTTCCCTGTTGCATGACCAACACCTGCTGGTGTCCCTGTAAATATGAAGTCTCCAGGACGAATGGTCATAAGCTTAGAGGCCTCAGCAACTATATGGGCATAATCAAGGATCATATCATCAGGACATCCTTCCTGTACCAAGGATCCATTTAAAAAGGTTTTTACACAAACCCCCTCTAATTCGCTATAGTTCTCTAGGATTTTTACATAGGGTCCTATCGGAGTAAAGGTGTCGATGCTTTTTGCTTGGCTCCAAGGTAAGGGTTCATCTCCATATTGCAAATCCCTAGCAGTAACATCATTGCCTGCAGAGTAACCAATTATAGCTTTTTTTGCTTCATGAGGTGATGCATTTTTAACCCTTCTTCCTATTAGAAGAACAACCTCCCCCTCATAATCTGGCTTTTTAACAAAGGAAGGAACAACTATAGAATTGTTATGACCAATAAGCGAGCTTGGTGCCTTTAAGAAAAATGCTGGTCTATTTCCAAGGTTCATCTCCTTTATATGCCTCTTATAATTTTTTCCTATACCAACAATTTTACTTGGGTAGGGATTTGGTGCAAGGAGCTTACTTGAAAGATCTGCAACTGGCTTTGAAGCTATAACATCATCGTAGACTACCAAAAGCTCCTCTAGAGAATATGGAAAAGACGCATAAAACTTCTCCAATCTTAGATCATAATTGGATCTTTCTAATTTCTTCAGACTGTAAAATTTACCATCATGGAACAGCGCTAAAGTTGGATTTCCTTCATCAACAGCAGCAAATTTTATGCTTTGACCTAACATCAAGCCTGACACCACTTTATAGTTGACATTAAAAGATAAATATTTTATGATCAAAGAAGAATTTATATAAGGTCAAAGGACGGATAGTATTTCTTTATGAACGCCTGAGAGGATTTTCCTGAGCTCTGAGTCCACTAACCATGACATCCAAGTTATTTCTACAGGCCTAACGCCTACCATTTTAAATAGATGCTCCAGTTTTTTTATTCCATCTATTATATTTCTATAATGAACCTTTATCCCGGCCTCGTCAATAACCTTTTCTATGAACCTCATAACAATTTTATCAGGCATTATTGTATCTATACCGCCCATTATCCGTAGATATTGATATGTAACCAACCCAACACCTTTTACTTTACCAATTCCATTATCTCTAAAGCTTTCTAATGATGAATCCCTTGCCCAAGACCTGAGCTTTTCTCTATCATCGTTGCCCGAGTATCTACGAAGCACCTTCGCAATACCAAAGGCAACGTTCCAAGACCTATCATTTTTCCAAATATACTTCAACGATTCTTTATTATAAGAAAGCAGTTGGTTAAAATTCCTTATTTTGCCAATATCATAAAAACTTTCTTTGAACCTAATAATTGCTGGCACGACTATATTAAAATAGTTAAGGCCCACACTCGTAAATGCGGCGTCTAGAACCATAAGAAGACCTATGCCCTTCCATCTCATAGAATTTAAGCTCCTCTCAGTAAAATCCTTTAACAAGGGGTTGGTGGTTAAGTAGTAAGCATCAATAACTTTCCTAAGCTTTCTTATCTTGTCCTTGTCTAGGCACTCTTTCACGTTAACCCCCTTTCGTAAACAAGCCCGTGTATTTTACAAGGTAGTATATACCAATAATAAAAATAATTCCTGCCACAACATAATCAAAGGATGATATTGCGTAAAGGTTAGAGCCAAAATAG
>WALX01000072.1 GCA_015522625.1 Candidatus Hestiella sp. | reverse complement strand
CACTAAGGGAGCTAAAAGAACATGGGTTCAGAGTATCTGATGAGATAATAAACGGAGTCCTAAAGAGACTTTAACAAAAATGGCGGGCCCGCCGGGATTTGAACCCGGGACCCCATGGCTCCGAAGGCCGAGGATATAAAAATAGAGTTTCCAGCAGAAACCATAGACTGGAAACAAACTTCATAGGTGATTATCACTAATGATGTCACTCCTGATAATCTGGAAACGCCCGGGCTTACAAAAGTATATTGGTTAGAGGACCAAATAAGAATGGGGGTGCTCGAGTTGTCTAAGGTAGTTAGGGCAAGGTATGAGAAGGGGGCATTAAGGCTTCTCGAGCCTGTCCAGCTTAAAGAGGGAGAGGAAGCCTTAATTAGAATAGAGAGCCTTGAGGATAGGAAGAAAATCGTCGAAAAGTTTTATGGGAAACGGGGTAGTGCACCAAAGGAGCTTCTAGACGAGTTCATGTTGGAGGCCGAGGCTCAGGTTCTCTCTACAGACTTGCCATTAAGGAGTTAGAGAAAATATTAGAAGAGGCTAAGGGCATCTATCTGAACGCATTAAAGTATAACGAGACCTACGAGATCTTTCCCTCGACACGATACCAAAACCTCTCTACTAAAATGCTCCTGTTGAACACAACTATCGTGAACGAAACGACTATTCGCATAGGCAAAGAGCTATACCGCTACGTAGTCTTCAGGCTCTATAACACTAACAACAAGCTCGGCTTCTATTTTGCACCAAAGCGGATTAGCGTTGATAATATAGAGGTTAAGCTCCTACCACCGAGGAACACAACCGTTACGAGCACAGCAGGCCCAGTGTTTAACTACTTGATTAAGTATAGGAATGAGACGTGTAGGGTCGAGCTTGGTATAGTATACTTCGACACATATAACTCTAACCTGACAGGGTTTACGCTAAATCCATGTAACAACATATACATAGTCGGTATTACAACATGTAAGGAGCCTAAACCCTTCAGTCTAGTATGGTTTGTACTTATCAAGCAGTAAAGGTCTACAAACTTTGTCAAATCTTCCTTTGAGAATCGCTTATATTTTATGATTGCTATAGTTGCTTATCAACTCTATGAATTACATCATAACATGAGTTAACCTTGCAACACCACTTGGCCTAATATTTATAGTTTAAGTTCTGCTCCTCTTTATAGCATAGGCAGCTAACAAGAGAAACGCTAGTCCTATCAGAAATGATACAACATAGGCAGCTAGTGGTGAAACTATGTCGCATGAACCTATAGATGCATAGCGAATAGCCTCTGTCATATAGGTTAGTGGCTGAATAAGCACAATCGATAATAGATAATGAGGCATAAGCGATACAGGTATTATTACGTCTGATAAGAACATCATTGGGAATCTTACTAAGTTTAAGATAACCATTACCTGCTCTGGTTCCTTTATGATAAAGGATAAGAGTACACCAAAACTTGACGAAGCAAAGCTAGCTAATATGATAGCCAATACTAGGAGAATAGCATGCGCCGGTATTACGTGAAGGATAAAGTATGCTAGTAAGAATATTGGAACGGCTGACACTAAGCCTAAAAAGAAGCTACTCAGAGATTTGCCTAGAGCTATTCCAATATAGCTAGCAGGAAATAACAAAAGCCTCTCAAAGGATCCTATCCTTCTCTCGAAAACTATCGACATGCCTGACATTGATGTGGCTCCAAAAAACAAAGCAAGGGAGATCATGCCTGGTACAAGCCATGTCGTTAAGCCACCATGCCTAAACATAAAAGCTAATGCGAAGACAAAGGGAAAGAGTATCCCCCAACTTATTGAGCCAGGCTTCATGTAGTATTCCTGCAGGTCTTTAAGGGCAATATACATTGCCTTCTCCAGTTCATCTATCAATTCTTTCACCTATTATCTTTAAGAAGACTTCTTCAGCATCAGCCTCTTTTAGCCTAAGTAAAGATATTCCCAGCCCTTTATGTTTTGCATAAGATACTACGCCCTCTAGTGCATCTACCTCATTATCTATAATTAATTCCAAGTAACCATTACTCCTCCTGACATCAAGTGCGCCTTTTATCGAGCGTAGTAGATCCCGGGGTTCAGGATTATAGGGGTAGAAGCCTATCTCAATTACTTCTTTAACACTAAACTTTCTACCCAGCTCTTGAGGTGTGCCAACAACTACTATCTTTCCCTTATTTATAACAGCTACTCTATGAGAAATGTTAAAGGCTTCATAGATGTTATGCGTCGTAAGAAAGATTGTTATACCTCTCTTATTCAACTCTATTAACTCATCCCACAAAAGCCTTCTACTAATGATATCGAGCCCAGAGGTAGGCTCATCAAGGAATAAGACCCTAGGGTTATGCACAAGCGCAGCTGCTATTGTTAGTCTTCTCTTTAATCCCTTTGAAAGAGCCTTAAACTTCATATCTCTATACCTCTCTAGGCCGAAGAAGCTCAAAATTTCTTCTGCATTCTTACGGGCAATACTACCTTTAACACCATACATTTTTGCTGAGAAAAGAAGATTCTGGTAACATGTTAGCTCTGAGTAAAGATTAGATATATCGGGAACAACGCCAATAAGTCTCTGAACGTGTTTACGATTCTTTGACACATCATATTTACATATCTCAACCTTACCGCTTGTAATCTCTGCAAGCCCGACAAGCATTCTCACAGTCGTAGTCTTCCCGGCCCCATTTGGGCCAAGGAAGCCAAATATCTCACCCTTTTTCACACAGAAAGAAATCCCCTTGACAGCGATAGTACCGCTCGGGTAAGTTTTTTTCAATCCCTCAACCCTTATAGCATATTCATCCAAGTAAGTCTCCCCTATATCCCTACAATCTCATTTAACTATAGATTATTAATGCTTCTCTAGATATAAAAAGTTAGATTAATATAATTTAAACATAAATCTATGAGAATCTGAGTTTAAACGTTAGCAAGGGCTTTTAGAATCTCTCTGAGACGCTCCGTTGTTGAGGTGCTTTAAGTAATAGTGAACTCATTCTATAATAGCGTGTGCTTTTTGCGGTTTTCTATCAGTAATCTCAGCTCTGGGTATTCTATGAGTATTAGCGGTGCGGAGGACGCTGTGAGGCAACATTATAATATTAAAGAAACATATAGGGTGGATGGAGGCTAGTGAAATAGTAAAAAGGCATTGCAATCAGCCTTAAAGGGGATGGAAAAGATACTATGAGCTTTATCAAGAAATATCTTAATAGATATGGGACATGTGTCGTTTGCTTCAAATGCCACTATGATCCCCTAAGAATTAATAGTTCCTATGGACGAGGTGGAACTCCCTAGAGGCTACCATCAACCATAGCTAAAGATGAATAAAACTTTGAATAGTGGGTTTATATAGCGATATAAACAGTTGAGAGTACATAGGTAATATGGGAGTCTATTATACAGAAGCCTAATGATACCTTGCTAGATGTTGTTAGGAGAGAGCGGATACCATACCAGGACCCTGAGAGATTCTTCCTAGTGCTAGGATTGCTCTTGCTTGGTCGCATATCTATGGGCAAGGCTGCTGAATCACTTGACCTCAGAGTAGACGAGCTATTATTACTCTTAAAAAACTTGGTGTTAACTATGAGGTAATTGATGAAGGGGAGACAAAGGAAGAAGTTGAAGCATACAAGAGGTTCCTTAAGAGTAGTCTTTGATGCCTCACCCTCATACTCTTGGCAAAATTGGAGCTACTGAGAACCTCGATAGATAGCTTGTTCCCTGAAGCCCAAATTCCCCGTGGCGTTATAGCAGAGCTAGAAAGTACGATAATGCATATCATTACGTGAAGGCCCTAGTCGAGAAAGGGCAACTCTACATTGAAGAAGTTTCTCAAGCCTTTCCTCAACTCGGCTTGGGCGAGTCATCAGTTATACTAGTAGCGTTGAATAAAGGGAAGGTTGTAGTCTTAGATAACAAGAAGGCTAGAAGACTAGCCCGAGAATTGGGGTTAAACGTTATAGGAACTCTGGCAATCCTCCGGAAGCTATATGAACTGGGGCTCCTTAAAATGGCAAAAGAGGAACTTTATATCAGGCTACTAAACCTAGGCTTTATATCAAGCAAGAAAGCTATAATAAAATATTTAGAGGTGCTAAAGATTATTAATAAATTGATTCAAAGTATACTATCAACATCGTTTAGCAAGACGCATCCTATAAGTTACTCTATCAAGCATAAATTGCTTATAGGACTGCTTCGTGTACAATATAATTTTCGAGATACTGATATTTATAGTCCCGGTCTCCAGAGCTAGGTCTTGAATTCAAACTTCAGTAGGTCAGCTACATAAATTAGTCTAATGGATTATTCTTGGTATCTTTAGAAAATAAGAAGAGATTATAATTTAGTTTTCTATAGGAAATGTTTAAGACGACTAATATTTTTTATTTTATGGCCTAATTTATGAGGGATCTGCTTACGGGAGTATATGAGTTTAGCGTAGTCGTAATGGAGGATGAGGGTAGAGGCTATATCGCTGTTGTTCCAGAGCTCCCTGGGTTCATACTCAGGGCGATGGCTTGGGCGAAGTGATTAAGAATATTCGAGAGGCTATAGGGTTGTATCTCGAGACTCTTTCTGATAAAGAGAAGACTATTAAGCCATAGAGTTAGGTTTGCAGAAAGTGGAGGCTTTTGCCTAAGATAACGCCCATAGACACATACAAGCTTATCAAGCTTCTCAACAAGCTAGAATTCAGGTCTGTGGAGCATTGAGTTTATATATAATCCTAATAAATGAACAAGGAACTAGGATAGCCGTGTCAATGCATCCTGGAAGGAGGCTAAAATCGGGGGGCTTATACGGCTAATAATGACCGAGGCAGGTCTAACCAAAGAGAAGTACTTCTTAGAGGTTAATTAGGCCTAAAACATGGTATAGCCTTGTCAAACCTCTTTACCTTCAAGTATCATTTAATATATACCTCTTACGTTTCTCTAGCTCCTCAAGTCGCCTTCTCAGGTAAAGGTGCTCCAACCAGAGCATGTCCATCTCCGGATTATCAATATTATTTCTAGCAAATAATCCTTCCAGCTCTTTCCAGTTACTGGTACCCAGCTTGGTAGCCAATCTCTAGAGCCTAGCTCTGGCAACGGCTATCTCTTTATTGACCCTCCTCAACATCATCTTCAAGCTTTCACAAGCAATCGGCTCCAAAACGGCATCCCAAGACATAATAGTTCATGGGCAGTTTATTATCTATAGGGAATGCTTATTGGCCTTCCCCACTGCCCTAAAGGGCGAAGGTTCCCAATAGAGCGGAAAGGTCTGTGGTTTGCATTTATTTTGTTCAACCACGGGCAAGTCTTCACCCTATTTTTGATGTATATGCTTGGTTTATGAGATGTGCTTTGAAGCCATACTTCAACATCATTATAATAGCGTGTTCGGGTAATTTCCTTTTAGAAAAATTTTGCTATCTTGTGGTTAGTTTTTTACTCTTGATGTATTATCTATGCTTCTTAATCTTTTCCAAATCTTCAAGCGATATAGTTTCCACACCATGGTGTGCATAGTTAAGGAGATTGTCATGGCCTTAGCCTCTCATCAATCCCTCCACATGTTCCTTGGTCTCCCTGTCTTCAAAGAAGACATAAGCTCCTTTGGTACCTCTTGTAAGAAGTATGAGGTAACGGTTCTTAAGGAGCTTTAATGCCTTCTTAGGATCCACCTTAGCAAGGGATCTCAACGAGTACCTGTTGCCTATATAATCGGTTATTGCATCTGGGTTTACAATCCATTCGCCTCGCCATATAAGATCTCTGCCCCAGACAACACCTACATACTCAGCCTCAAATCCCTGGGCACCATAGACGGAGGCGCACCTTGACAGAGGATCCATCCTGCCCATCCAATACACAGGGTACTCAGCCTTCTCATCCATAAGCCAGTATACCTTATATATTTAATCCCTTGTATATGTCTAGATTTGAGGGAAGCGGGTGTCCTATTCTAAGGTTGTCTGGTGCATAAATATTTCTCCTGTTGCCAGGGGTTTCTGTAAAGGCGCAGACTAGTGCAACTCTATGACCATTTTCATGCTTTTCCCTGAGGCATCTCAGCATCTCCTTAACATCATCAAATATCCTAAAGTCTATGCCACTAGGATCAAAGGGCCTATTATCTAGAAGGTCTCTTAGGGCCTTTAGATAGCTAGGAGGTATGCGCCTGGGAACGCTGAGTTCATACTCATCATAATTAAAATTCAGCTCCCTTGCAATCTTTGTGAAATGTTGCCTTGTACCGGCTTCTTCGCCCACGAGGAGTTGCTCATCATCATATAGATAAACCTTAACCTTGCTTCTACCAAGGCTTATCCCTATATTCTCCTTGCTCATCCTCTGAGCCTCATCGTAAATGACGAGATCAAGGTTGCCATATTCGTTAATGGGGAAGTTCCTCTCGGCTATACCCCTAAACCTTCCCTGAGGTCCCATGGCGTAGAAGCGTATAAGACCTTCAAGCTTATGTCCTAGGACCTTTCTCAAAGTATTCAGGAGCCTATTGTTTTTGTAAGCCATAAGCACCTTGTGGCCTCTTTTAAGGCATTCAAAGAGGAGGGTTAGGCTTACTAATGTCTTACCGGATCCGCTGACGCCTTTAATGAAGAACGCCTTGTCTTCATTGTTTTCAATTGTTTCAAGAACTCTCTCTACAATCCTCAGTTGTTCTTCAGTAAGGCCATAACCACCACCAAGGAGGGTCTTGACGGCATCTTGGAGAAGTTTTTCATAGTTTTCATTAATAAAATCTACTAGGCCCTTAGTTATCTGAAACCTACCTTTTACAATAGCGTTTACGTCATCCATATCCCCAGGCTTGTTTAACCAATCTAAGAACTCCTCTAACTCTTGAACCTTAGATGCAACTTTACAAGTGTCAGAGTACTCAAAGCCCTGGATAAATAAAGTTCCATTAAATGAGAGCTTAGAGGATGCGCTGTGAAGATTCTTGAACTTAGCCAGATAATTATTAAGCTGATAACAGGGGTCAATCCTTAAATTATCATCAATTTGAACAAAGAAGTTACGCCTTCTAGCCTTTCCTCTCCAAACCTTAGATTCGATGATTAAAGCCTTATTATGACCAACAACAATGAAGTCAGTCCTCTCAGGCCCTCCTAAAACTTGGTATTCAAGTATTACAGGATATTCGTCAAAGACACTAAAGATCTCTGGAATTGACATCTCCCAGCTCATGACGAGCTCAAGTGAAGGTCTCTCATAGAAGTATTTCTTATAGCTAGAAGCGAGAAGGTTAACAACACCTTTCACAAAATCAGGATCGCTTCGAGGCTTCCACACAATAACAGGTAGTCCTTCTCCCCGAACTTCCAGATAGCTCATTGTAGCTCATCTAGAACAGGCGTTTATTAAGCAAATAAAGCTTCAGCTAATGCTTTGAAATTGTTGAGGGCTCTGCTGGAGAATAGTGAGGTCTTTAGCTAGCAGAGTTAAAGGGACTTTGAGGTCTTTCCTAAAGGATCTGGGGGAATTTATTAGTGAAATAACATCAAATAATAAAGCAACTGCAAAGGATGATCTTAACAAAACCTAAACTATTCTTGCAAAACTAGCCATAAAAAGAGCTGTCCACACAAGGTTGAAAATAGTATTAGTAGAAATGCTTGGAAAGTACTCTGAGAATATCAAAGAGGATGAACTAGAGGAGCTTATCGGTAAGATGAGGTAACGAAACGAATGAGCATCTTAATACTTAGCATATCAATTTGACAGGAATAGATATAAAAGTCTATTTAAATATCCTAGCCATTTTCTTTGCTTCGAGGCAGTATTTAAACAAAATATTATTCTAGAGAATAGACTTGGTAAAAGGGGCCCGTAGCTCAGCCAGGATAGAGCGCTGGCCTGCGGAGCCAGAGGTCCCGGGTTCAAATCCCGGCGGGCCCGCCAT
>WALX01000071.1 GCA_015522625.1 Candidatus Hestiella sp. | reverse complement strand
TATTTAATATCTGCTTTTTTGAATATAATATAGCTATCATATATAGCATTGTTCTTTCAGAGAAAATTATAAATGAATAGCTTTCTTTCTATCTTTAAGCCTATTATTATTATGAGGTTTTTTTAAACATTAATTAATTGGGAAATTAAGTTTACATTCTCAGTTTATTTGTTAATATCTTGTATTGATGTAAATAGGGTGTGTATGGACAGAAAACCAGAAGAGTGGGACAAGACTCTTAATAGGATTTAGTATAATAATTTTGTTTTTGATGTTAATATAAGGTAAAAGCATTTAGCAGCCTATAAACCATTAAAGTTCAATGATCTCTTTTATTATGAAATATAGTAATGCTTTTTAGTGCTTTTTTCTGTTAGGTAAACCTTATTAAGTCTCGGAGTAAGCTGCAGAGCTATTTGTATTTTTATATAGTTATCGAAATAATTAGCACTGGTTCTTAAATGGGTTTGCATTGAACTGTGGCAATATCTTCATATATTGGTCCTTGCCTAGTTAGCGTACTCCTCTTCAGTTTTATTGAATCCACTTTGATTGAACCGAATTCAAAGTTTGAATAATTTCTTATAAATTCCTTCAGTTTATTGTTTGGGTTTGATTTCAACCTAGCTATGGTAAGGTGTGGAATGAACTCTTCTTTTTTTATTGAGATACCCATTTTTATTAACCTACTGTCTATTTCTTCTTTAACTGACTTTAAATAATCATTATTATCTATTAATCCTATCCAAACAACCCTTGGTCTATTAATGCTGGGAAAGGCACCAATACCCTTTAGCTCAACATTAAAGCATTTGAAATCTATATCATTTATTACATGCTTTGCTATCTTTTGAATAACGAAGGGTTCTACTTCCCCTAAAAACCTTAATGTCAAGTGCAAGTTTTCTATTTCTACAAGTTTCATTAAAGCATTTAAGCTGTTAATATAAGACATAACGTTCTCTATCCTAACTAAAACGTTTGGGCTTTTTATATCGATTGCTATGAAAGCCCTGACCAAGGCAACCTCCCGCTATGAAATATATGCTCTATACATTAATAATTTAAGCGTTGTACCTTTTCATGTATAGCCTTATTAGGCTTTATCTATAAATTTAGTAGAGCGGTGAGAAAATTGAGTGCGGATGACTATAGCGACTATGACGAAGAGCTTGAAATATTGAAGCAAAAAAGGTTAGCTGAATTGAGGAAGAGGTTAGAAGAGCAAGAGAAGAGGAAAAGAGTAGAAGAAGAGCAGGAGGCCCAAAGGTTAGCGATTCTCAGGAGTGTTATGGAGCCAGAGGCGTTGGATAGGTTAAACAACTTAAGGCTTGTAAAGCCAAATGTCGCAAGGATTGCAGAAGATAGCATAATTAGGTTAGTTCAGATGGGTAGGTTAGGTGTGCCGGTAAGTGACGATGTTGTGAAAAGTATATTAATAGAACTAGACAACAGATCTAGAAAGGAGTTTGAGATTAGATTCAAGAGGAAGTGAGGTCAGGCATGTCGAGGCATAAGCATCTTGCAAGAAAGCTTAGATTGGCCAGGGCAACAAAAAGGAATCAGCCAGTACCTGTGTGGGTTTACATTAAGACTATAAGAAAGTATACTCTAAGAACAATAAATAGAAATTGGAGAACTTCAAAATTAAAGTTGTGAGGTCGATTCAAAGTGGATATAGGGGAGTCATTCGTATATGTAATACCATTAAAAAGGCTTTATTATGGAAAAAGGATAAATAGGGCTAAACGAGCAATAGATTTGATTAGGAAGTTTGTTTCTAGACACACCAAGATAGAAGAAAAAGGTATACTAATAATGGATGATGTAAATGCCTACATATGGACTCGTGGGATTGAGAAGCCCCCAAGGAGAGTCAAGGTGCTAGTTAGTATAAAAGAAGCTGAAGAGGGTAGTTCTGAGAAAATTGCTTTAGTCAGACTTGCAGGTAAAAAGGTGAAAATAGGAAAGTATGAATCCAAATAAGCTAGGTGGGTTTATTGCAATTTGACATAGTTAAAATAAGCGTTTTTGGTAATAACAATATAGGTGTATACATCTATGCTAATGACTCAATGGCCTTTGCCCCACAAGGATTACAAAAATCTGATATAGAGGAGATATCACAGGTCTTAGGTGTAGATGTAATGGAAATAACTCTTGCCAATACAAGCCTAATAGGGGTTCTAATGTCTGGTAATAATAATGGTATAGTATTGTCGAGGAGCGTGTATGATAATGAGTTGAATGCAATAAAGAAATTTGCTGGGGATTTAAATACCCTTGTTCTACCCAGCAGGAGCAACGCCGTTGGTAACCTGATTGTAGCAAATGACAAAGCTGCATTAATTTATCCATATTTCGAAGACGACGTAGCAAAACAAATAGAAGATACTCTTGGTGTTGAAACGTTCAAATCTAGCATAGTTGGTATAGCGACTGTTGGTGCAATAGTTGCTGTAACTAATGCTGGAGGGTTAGTACACCCGGACGCGTCTGATGATGAGATAAAATTTTTAGAGAGCATATTTAAGGTTCCCTTTAAGACTGGTACTATAAATTTCGGCATTTCTTTTGTAAGGACTGGACTCGTCGTGAACACAAAGGGTGCTTTAGTCGGCCAAGAGACAACAGGTCCGGAAATAGCAAGGATACAGATGATATTTGCTATGCAGTGATGATGTTGTAATGTCATTTGAAGAGATAATTAATAGATGTAGCGGTTCCGAGGAAGACTGCAAAATGGCTGTAAATACCTTAATAAAAAATCTCTGCAAGGAAAAATCCGATTGTGCTATCTATCTCTATAGATATAATGTATTAAAAAAATATGAATGGGTAGATAAGATAATCAGAAATGGAGTTCCTGATGGTAGGGTTAGACTCATATTGTATATAGTAGCTAGATATTTATTGAATGTTAAGAAAATCGGTGAAGAAGAAGCTTTGGATAAGATCTATGAATTTATAAATAACAGTTGTAAGAACTATAACAATTGCTCACGGATATATAAGTCATGGATTATAAACGTTATGAAGAGAGTCAAGGATGGAAGGTGGAAGCCTTGGACAATGGAAAAGCTGAGGAAATCAGATCCTGACTTATATGATGTGGTTCAGAAGGCTATATCCTAGGTATAATACGCAGAGGTATTTAGACTGCTTTGTTTTTTGGAATGATGATATTACTGGCAGAAATATTTTTATCTTACACATAAAATTTCCTTTATATAAAATTAAGCAATCTCAAAAAGCCACTAAGTTGCGGGATCGGTAAGCTATAATTTATTTTTTAGAAAAGCTAAAAGGAAATTTGGTGTAGAGATTGAGTTACGATGATGATATAGGAATAAGGGTATATCTAGTACAATATACGCAAGATTCTCCAAAAATAATTGCTTCAGCTTCTAAAATGAGTGTTTCGAAAAAGGAGGTCAAGGGTTTACTCCAAATCAGCGACGAAGAGGTAAACGTTTGGATAAAGGAGACTTTCAAGAGAAAGCATTTCAGCCCTTGGGAACATAGTCTCTACACGTTTATGATAGAAGGATGTTCTAGGGTCTGTTCTCATCAGATTGTTAGGCATAGAATAGCTAGCTATACGCAACAAAGTATGAGGTATAGCGAGACTTATCTGAGGAAAATGGCACTAGCTGCTGCTAAAATGGTTGGGGCTTCATGTGAAAGAAAAGAAAAGAAGGATAGCAAATCGACTTATTTTTGTTTATCTACTTCGCTTTTTAGGGCTCTAGAGCTCATGGAGGCAAGAGATTTAAGGAAAATTACATCAATTGCTTATGTAATTCCTCCATCTGTTAAAGAGGACAGGTTAGAGGCATATGTAAAAGGTGTATTATATTCAACTGCATATTACTATAAATTGTTATCACTTGGCGTGAGTAAGGAAGATTCTAGGTTTATTATACCTATGTCCGTTAGAACTAGGATTACAATAACGATGAATGCAAGAGAACTTATCGAGTCGTTTTTTCCATTAAGGCTCTGCACAAGGGCGCAGTGGGAGATTAGGATGGTTGCCTGGATGATGCTTAGGGAGGTGAATAAAGTTCACCCGCAACTTTTTAAATATGCAGGCCCTAGTTGTGTTTTTCTAGAAAATATGAGCAGGGACGAACCGGTAACTTTGAAGAATTTAATAGAAGGTATATATCAATTTACTATCAATAGATGTCCGGAGATGGTAAAAAATAAAGGGCTACATACTTGCCTTATGAATGCATCCAATACTTTAAAGTAGAAAAGTTTCATTAGAGGAAACTTCCCTTCTTTTTCTAGCTAGTGATGGTAATTTCATAAGAGAAATTTTGTAAAAGAAAGTTTTAACCAGGCTTACCCAAGTTTTTAACATAATTTAAGACATTTTAATAAAAGTATACGTTAGCAATGTTGGCTTAGTTTCAAGAAGATTTTTAGGGAATGAAAGATATATTGATAAAAATAGCCGGGTCGTCTAGCGGTCAAGGATGCGGGGCTCTGGACTAAAGATGTAGAGGGGAGAACCCCCGTGACCGGGGTTCGAATCCCCGCCCGGCTATCAGTTTGCTTGGAAATGACTTTGATAGTGAAATCTTACAGTCTGGTCTTTATATAAAGCCCAAGACATGTCTGATTAGAGTTAAAAAGATTATTGTTTATTACTGCTCTGTAAGCAGCTGAAATCTTCTTAGATTGAGTGATAGAAGTGAGATTCAAATATTCTAGGTTTGTGGTATTATATATGTCGCGATAGTTTTTGTAGCGAGTTTTTTGTTAAACCCCATGGTTTCTAGCAGACTGATTATTTGTCTTGGATGCCAAAGCTCGTACCTATTCTTAGCACAACTAGCGATTAGGAGCTTGAGGTCTAGTTTCAGAGAACTTTCAACCAGGTTTTTAAATCTCCTCAAAAGAAAGGGTCTAGTGTCAAGTTCTATCAGTTCATTTAAACAAATCTCTATCCCCCCTTTTTTTGCTGTTTTGAAAATATTTTTTTGATGTCTGTCTATTTTGAGGTTGCTATTTAGTGGTATTCTAACTAAGTCGACTCTCTTTGCATGCCCTAGATATCTCAGTATTGATGTATTGCCGGGTATAGCTGAGATGACACAGTTATTATCTATTGTTTTTATTTTCTTGGAGAAATCTTCTTTCGTATTTATTTTCAATACTGCCCTTTTCACTATTGAGATATTGTACCTCTTTGACACATTAATAATTTTTTCTGAATTGGCAATGGTTGGTTTGGTACCGATTATTCTATATCCAAACCTATGAATTATTTCAATCATTTTAAGTGCTTCGTTTTCATCTCTGGGGTCTATCATAAAATCTACATAGTTCAATTTGCTTGACCTGTCATATAATTCTTAATTATGTTCTTTAGTTCTATAAGCCCCTTTCTTTTATCTACCTTAAAGACAATTTTTATTACATCGTCAGAGTTACTGAGTATTATCTTATTCAAATAGGCCATCTGCTTGCTTAACCTTATATGAAGAGAATTACCTTTCCCCATTCTTTCACTGAACGTTTTAATTAATAGATCCTTGTCTGGCTTGGGGAGCCTTTCTATTATACTTTCTGCTATCTTACTCGCTTCTTTTCCTTCTATGTATGCACTAATTATGATAATTTTATTACCATAGTAACCCTCATAGTGCTCTTCTATTAAGTGGGCATCCCCTATAATGTTTCTAAGGGCATATTTGACTTTATTTTCATCTTCCGTAGCGTGTACAAATACCCTTGCATCTATAGCCTTAATTAGCAAAACCTTGCACCTTAAAAGTTTTTTATTCCTTAGGAGAATTAAAGTACCTTACATATTTGCTGGCCTCATGTCTTTTCTTGAGGCTTCTTTCTTTTTCTTTTTTCTTCCACTTATGGTTATGTGTAGTTTTTAGTCCCCTACTTTTTGCTAGGCCTCTAGCCTTTTTTCCTGCATAGGTTAGTCCACGGTTTGGTCTTCCAGATGCGCTTGGGCTTGTCTTTATCCACTTAAGTTCTGCATCACTTGAAACTACCGGATTGTTTTTATCTATGAGTATTACTTCATACCATTTGTGGTTTCCATCTTCACCAACATAATAACTGCCTAGAACTACTAGGTCTTTATATTTCATTTGAGCCCTTTCTTCGGCTATTAGTCTAAGGCTTTTATGTACAGTATATTTGTTTACGCCCATTCTCTTAGGTCTTCTTCCAGAAGACGGTCTTTCTTTTCTCATTCCACCCTTCCTAACTTTCACCCTTACAACTATGATTCCCTGCTTGGCTTTGTAGCCCAGTTTCCTTGCTCTATCAATTCTTGTTGGCTTTTCAGTCCTCACTATCGAGGGCTCTCTTCTCCATTCGTAGAGCCTTTCTTTCATGAGCTTTCCATGATCACCTTCATAGGGTTTTTTCCACTGCTCTTCTACATAGCGGTACATTGAGCTTGACATCTTCTTCAACCCCATCCAGCTTTGTTCTGGATTACTGCATTTTTATACTATTTGTTTGACCTTAAAATCTTTGCTACCTTTAATAGGCATACTTCGCTCCTAGCAGTATTGATCTAGGGCTTTGCAAATAGCGCAAATTATACGATTTCATCTATTTGATCAAGCCACCATTGTATTTCATCTTTTGCAACTTCCCTAGTAGTATCAAATCCTTCGATGGTTGCAGATATTACTTCGATTTCATCATCTGGTTTCCGTTTTAGCATTATATGCATGACGATTCCACTTTGGGAATCCGATTCCATCCCTGAAGCCTCTTGTAGCGACGGTGCAGAAAAGAAGATCTCTATTGTATTATTGGACTCGTCTATTATGTACTTATATAAAGGATTACCATCAATAAACTTTAATAGTTTTTCAAATGTAGCCATAGTTCCACATTTAACTCTCTTTCAGCCAGGCTTTATTATTTTTACACAAAATTAAATGCGTTCAAGCGAAGAAATTCTTGGTATCTTTAATGCATTAGACTAGCTTAAGGTTATTGTAGAATATACTGCATATATAATATTTAGAAATGAATTGCTTATCGCCCTTAGTTTAGATATGTCACTAGTCTTAATTTTCAGACTAATGCACTCACCTTTCAGCTGAACGTTGATACTACCTTTGTTAGGAGAAGGTTGCTTGGCTTCTGCTATGAGTGCCTTAAAGACTGGGAGGGAATCGTCACCCAAGCATAATTCTATTTCTTCCTCGATCTCAGGCATCTATATCCTCTCTATAAAGCCTCACTATAGGCCCTATCCTAGAAAAGGTATTGTTCATACCTTCTAGCAATATTTCGTTCCTATTGATGCTTAGTTTTATTATAGAGATTTTTTGTGGCACATGTTGATCTTTTATGATATCGATTTTGAAGATAGCAGAGATTTTTTGCGCGATATTAGCGAGAAGGTTTTCCTTGCTATCTATATATAGAGCTGAGCCAACAAAACTGAGTTTAGGCTGAAGGCCTATTTCTTTTCTCAGAGACACTCCTTTTACTCTAAGAGAAAGTGTATATTCTGGTTTTTCAGAGGCCTTGCTAGGTTTCAGCGCAACTATTTTAGACGGATTGCCATTAGAGTCAGAGATTATAATTATTGATTCTATATCATAGTTGAGACAAATTTCATTTATGTTTTTCAAGGACAGGTGACCCCTCGTTAATCTAATACTATTTGGTATTATGCTGCTCAGTTCTTTGACAAACGTTCTACTTCTGTTGCTAGGTCTTCTTGATGTTGTAATAACTACATTCTTAGTTATGTTACCATAAAAATTCCTTTTAAATCTGGTTGGTATATTTTTGCACAAAAGACATCACGTTTTGTAAAACTTTGGCAAGTATGTAGATATACTTGACTTAGGTTCGTATGCACCTCCTGCCCATATATTTTTGCATTTCTTGCAGGTCCATATACCTATGGAGACCCTCTTAACAGTCCCTACAGAGCCACAGAAAGGACATTGATGAACAGAGTATCTTTTTACTAAAACTGATTTGGTCCTTTTGCGTAGCGTGGATCCATACCTGGGCCCATATTTTCCTACTGGCCCAACTATTTTTGTATGGCTGTAACGCATTTATTATCACCTTTCTAGTTTTTCGTTTTCTAGTGCTTCTTCCAGCAATTTAAAGTATACTTGGGACGCTTTGCTTGAAATTTCTATCGTATTGTTTATTTCCTCCATGGTATACGAACCCATACCAGTTTTTTGCGCACCTACAATATTACCTTCTTCGTCAAACACCAATACTGAGCGTGTATCTGAAATTATTTCTTCATCAAGATTTGGATCCACTATAATATATTTTCCTATTTTGGCCGTAGTTACGCTAACTATTCTCTTGTTTATTTTTATTGGTCTATTAGAAACTTTATTTTTGATTTTTATTTCTCCTGTTTCTAGTTCTTCAAGCTCTGGCATCCTTGTTGTGTATAAAGCTGACATCGTAGCTAACATACTGGCATCAAATAAATTACCATCATAGTTCAACGCGTAAAGGTCTATCCATATCACCCAGGCTTTATTGCCAGGATTGATTATAAGTGAATTGAAGTCTATGACCCTGGGATCCCTCAGGCTTCTATCTATAACCCTAGAGAGCTCTATTGAGTTCTCATCAGGCGGTCCGGGCTCAAAAAATGACGATGCTAAGGGAGAAAGTTCGGCGTGGACTTGTAAGACCCCTTCACTCGGCGTATCCGGATATGGTTGCCCTAGTTCTATTTTTATTCCAGCTAAAATTGTAGTATTTCCTAGCTTAACTAAAGAAGAACCGTTGGCTTTTTCGAGCACGTTAGTCTTTATGCTGATCTTTCTAGGTGTATAGAAATCCCTCTCATCTGTCCTAAAACCTTTTTCATAAAGTTTGATGTAGTTATCCCTCTTTATTTTTGGTACTACCGGTACCCTATATGGAGTAATGCTCATTTCTCTAAGTCACCTTCCTTATTCTCAACTTGGTAGGAACTTTTTAATGTTTCCTTTTCCATGTTTACGATACCTGTTATGGCATTCATTGCTATATCGAAGGCCTCTTGAAATTCGTCTTTAGAGAGCACACCATTTAATTGGTATAGGGTCACCAGGTTTAGGTCAGGGGCGGCAACAATTGGCATGTCTGCGTCACCATACATATCTTCTACTTCGTTTATATCAACAACTAATACGCCATCTACCTTACCTACAGCTACTCCTCCAAAGAGCGCTTTTATTGGAATACCAGCATCTGCTAGGGCTAAGGAGGCTGCTGTCGCAGCAACAGTTCTTGTACCACCATCGGATTGAAGAACCTCCACAAATACATCGATGGTAGTTCTAGGGAAGTAGTTGGTCATGACAATTGGTTCAAGAGACTCTCTTAATACCTTCGATAACTCTATCTCCCTTCTTGTTGGCACTGGGTTTTTTCTTTCTTCTGTTGAAAAAGGGGCCATATGATATCTAACCCTGAGGGAGGCTCTATCCGGTAGGGAGACGGATTTTTGGGATTCCCTGGGACCATAGATGGCTGCAATAACCTTCGTTAGGCCATATTCAACCAATGCCGATCCATTAGCGTTTTTAAGAAGGCCGACTTGCATCTTTATAGGTCTGAGCTCATTTGGTAGTCTTCCATCAACCCTTCTTCCAGACTCGTCAATAAACTTTTCAGGTCTAGCCATCAATGTTTATCACACTCCTCTTATTTTTCTTTCCTCTTCAATAAATTTCTTTATCCTTTCAGTCAGTCCGCTTGTATGGGCTTGGCTCTCAATAGTTTCTATTGCCGTCTCTGCTATTGTTTCTAAATCTTTGTTATCGCATTTAATGTGAATTGCCCCATTAACTGCAACAAAATATTCACAACCTGTTGTTGTTTTAAGGGTTTCAATCATAGAACCTTTCCTGCCTATGACCCTTGCAACTTTGGTTGGATGTATAATGATTACACTTCCTTCGACTATCTTTCCAAGCCCTTTATCTTGAACTGTTAACAGGGGGTTCCTGATTCTATCAAAGGCTGCTATCTTTGCCTTTACAAACTCTCCTATTTGAAGGTATCTGAATGGATCTTCGGGGGCTTGGCTGTTTTGTCTTACCCCAAAGAAATCCTGTACACTGAGGATTGCTTGGTAGGGGGAGTTTATGTCTAAGAACCAATTAGAAACTCCGTGAGATGTAACCAAACCTATCACTACATCGCCTTCTCTCGGCATGTAGATGCCATTTATTGGTGAGAAACTGGTTTGCCCGTCTTGTTTTATATCTAGTACCCCTATCATCGAAGCTCTAGTGGTATCTCCATAATTAAAGGCATAGAATTCCTGAACGCTTGGGGTAATACCTTCTATCACTTCACCAGGGACAACGATCCTTTTATTCGAGCTCAATGTGAGGTCACCTTTACTGAAATTATTGCCTGTCCTTTAGAGATGGATTGAATCCTATTTATTACTTCAACCTGTGCTCCAGCTGGTATTTCTACTTCTGCTTTCAAGCTTCCATCATTTTTCCAGGTAGCCTTTTTTAACTCACCAACTTTTTGAAGTTCTCTGTAAGCCCTTGGTGCATAACCAGCAGGTATCTCTATTTCTAATAAGGCCTTTGCAATCTTTATTGGCATAAGTATTGAAATCTTTTTTACTGCTTCTAATGCTTGAGTTTCAGCGCTTTTAAATGGATCCACGCTAAATCTCAATTGATCAAGGGCTGACTCAATTCTCTGTTCCGGTATTGGCTTGCCTGATTTAGGATCTATAGTATTCTTGATTATGTAGTTTATTATCTGCCTTTTTTTGGCTTCGATAAGCTTCTTTCTTTCCTCTTCTGTCAGCTGTATCTGTCCCTCCTTTATGATTCTCTCAGAGATTTTCTCTATATCGTCAGTGTCAAAAGCTCTTCTTAATGTCTCAGGACCTGCTTTCAATCCTTTTCTTATGTCCTTAAAGATTGTGTCGGACCAAAGGACGTCTGATATACTTATGTTTTCTCCATTTTTAAACTTAAATACAAGGTTCGGCTTAACTGGTATTTCAAACCTTTGTCCTTTTATTTCTATCCATGCAACTATGTAGTCCTGTTTCTTTACCACTTTTTTACCACCATTCCAATTTAAGAACCTGACTCGCTAAAAATTATTACGCTCATTTAGGCTAGGAGCTCATCCTTATATTTGTTCACTATGTTGGCTATCTTATCTGTGCTTACTTTCGTGTACATCTTTTCTTTGGTGTCGATATAGACTATTTCAACGCTTTGATCGAAGTATTTTATTAGTTCTTCTTTCTTCTCATCACTTGTTGCTGTCCTGCTCTTAAAGAGTGTTTTTACAGCGAGCTCTATGGCATTTTCAAGTCTCATCTCTTTTTTGTACTCCTTTTCCATATATGTGTTTGCAATATCCCCGCCAAGGCCTATTGCAACTGCATAATAAGAAAAGTATTGTCCGCCCGGTTCGGTTCTGAAGAGCTTCACAGTATTGTCGTCATCAACCCCACCAAATATTAGGGCTACACCAAAAGGTCTAAAACCGCCGTGCTGTGTATACGCTTGCTTTATATCGGCAACTGACTTCGTTATGTATTCAACCGAGGGGGACTCTCCATAGATTAATCTATGCTTTATTGAGAGTTGCCTTGCATAATCGATTAACACCCTTCCATCGCTTCCCATACCGGCGAATGTAACGCCTATATGATTATCTATTTTATATATCTTTTCTACGCCCTCAAGGTCAAGTAATGGAAGCATCTTTCTTTTTTCAGCAGCCAGGACTACACCTTCTTTGGTCGTTATCCCTAGTGTTGTCCAGCCTTTTTTTACTGCTTCAAATGCGTACCTTACTTGGTATAGTTCACCATCAGGTGAAAATATTGTAATTGCTCTATCATATGCTGATGGAGGTGCAGCTAATGCCATCCTAAACACCAAAATTAGAGTTATGTTAGCAAATTTAAATGCTTCTATTAATAGTTACTTCAATAACATTTTCCTTTTAGTCCATTTCAGGTTTCTTGCTTTCCTCTTTAATTTTAGCGCATTTTTATAGCATTTACTGCTACAGAACCAAAGGACTTCTCCCCTAGGTCCTACATGCATCCTCCCTGTTCCCGGTTCTATTTTTCTTCCGCAAAAACTGCAAGTCATTTCCTTTGGCATCTTTATCTCCAAAAAAACTGTAGATGGGGGGATTAAAAAACTATTTTTTGTATTTAAAGAAGATAACGTAAATGAATGCAAAGAGCAAGACTATCGTTATGCCCATCATGATCGATGTGAATATTTGTGCATAGAGAGCAACGGCTAAGTGATTATAACTTTCTAAGTTTGGTTCTATCAACTACTTTGTTCCAAGGCACCGTAGCCTAGATATCCGTTGGCTTCCTAGAGCAGCTATAAACTTGGGGAATTGACTAAAAGCATTTAGTTGTTCCATTGCCTCTATTCTTCCAGCAACAAATATACTTGCAAGTAGTGAAGATACAGTAGTTACTTTAGTTATTAATTCTCTCTTGATACCCTTATAGAATATAAACAAGATCGAGAGCGTTTGTATTGTTGTAAATGTCAAAGAAAGAACAAAGAGCCAGCTCGTGTTTAATGCTGAGTCAGTGCTCCCGATAGTTCATTCTAATCCTTCCATTATGTTGTTAAACTTATAAGGTACGGCAGCGGGGCTTTCGGGGTACTAAAACCCAAGGATATCATTATTAACAGCTCTATAAACGACGGGAAGAGGAAATATTGGAGGGATTTCTAGAGATAAATTCTATTTTCCTCATTTTTAGGTAGTGCTTATCCTTCTTTTTTAGATATATTAGCTGTGCTATGAAGGTTGCGAAAGGTAGGCCGAGAACACATTGTGGTATGCCTTAATGAACACCCATCCCTATTATCGATAAAGATCTTATACCAAAACGCCCAAAATCCACCCACTGGACTATTGGATTTACCATACCTATTACCTAAAGTTACGCTAAAAATTTTGTATATAAAAATGTTTCTATGTGTAAGTATTAATCACATATATAGTATTGTTTATTTGTATCAAATAAATTTTATAATAAAATAGAAACAACTATCGAATGATTGTCATTTATAAAGAATTAAGCCATTTATTCAATGCACCGGTAAAAGATGTATAGACGGAAGCTGCTATTGTTTCCTTATCTATCTCCTCAGGTTTTTTATACCATCCCAAACAGTCAGCAAATATCTCTATAGCTTCTTTGTCGAAAACTTCAGTTTCTTGCCTTAGTATGTTAGCAGATTTATATAGGATTTCTTTTATTATAGCCTCGCCTAGGCAATCGATGAGCTCGACAGCATTCGTCAAAGGATAGCCTATTATATTAAGCGAATATCTGGCATATTTTTTAAGATTGATCTTTTCTATAAGTTCATCAAACAAGACTGCTGCGTACAACGAGAAATGCTTTTTTACCTCCCCGCCTTGCATGCCGGCTATGCTTAATAGACTTACTATGTCGTCTATAATGTTGTCTATATTCTTATCATCAGTTTGTATGCTTATATCCAAATTATTTTTAAATAGGTCAATGCTTGACATTCTCTGGCACCTTAATTGGTATTGGTTTCATTTTTCATATAAAGAAGAAAGCTTAGAACCCTAGGCTAACCCCCTAATAACTGTTTGCTATTTTTAGGCTTCTTTTAACTATGACTTAACAAAGGGCTAGTAATAGTGTTATACCTATTAACCCCCCCAGTTTATAGTATCTTAGGCAGTACATATGGTGTAATGCCGTGAAGGCACAAATAATTAAGAAAAAAGGTCTCGCATACATTATTACTGAGGCGGGTCAAAAAGCTGTTGTTCCATGGGATAATTTATGCGATATAATAAAAAGGTTTAAGCTAACCCCAGTATTTAGTGGCAATGTAAAATTAAGCTGTATACAAAGTACACGGGAAATAAGGAACAGAGAAGTAGAGATAGAGTATGGGGCAGGGCACTACGAATATGAGGCAGATTGAAAAAATATCGGATCTTTTCAAAAGAAGAGGTTATAGGATTTCTAGCCTAGAAAAGGAAGGCGAATGTTTCAGGCTAATTATAGATGTAGGTGGCGTGCCATACATATTGATGTTTTACCCATCGAAGTACTCTAGCGCTATTGTAGCTAAGGTGACACTAAGATACGCATCTTGTTACGAAAGCCTCTATGATCCCAATGGATTATTTATTGTTACTGATAGTGCTGAAGAATTTATAGATAGGTTTCTTAATAAAATACGTCTTTTACGTATGATGAAAAGGGTTTAAGTTCTAGGCTATATGGTAGCGGTTTAAGCTGTAAAGGTAACATGGATTTTTAGCCGAGAGATGCTGGGGCTGTTTCTCAAATAGTTAAAAGCATAAAGCCTAAATGTTTTGTTTCATGGCATAATTAGAAGGAGACCTTCATAGAAGCTATAAAGAATGCCCTTAGGAGACAAAAGGCTCGCTGTAAAATTCAAGCTTAAGGAAGTACATAATGGATTAGATGAGCCCTTCTCGGCTTATAGAAAAATTGTGAATTATCTTATTACCATTGGTTGAAGGCTTTGCCCTTTAGGGTGGGGATTAGAAAACAAGTAAAGAGATATAGATAATACCCCTCAGCAGAACAAGTAACTCTGGGGGGCTAAAGGTTAATGAAATTAAATAGCGTGGCCATAGTCAAGTTTGAAGGTAACAGGTTAAGCGTGGATGGTAGGAATTACAATTCGACCCATGCTTTGATATTGGGTGCAGAGAAGTTAGCGGGTGAGATTGAAGAGGAGAGGTTAAGGATTGAAGCATACTTTAGAGACAAGCCTCAAGTAGATAACATATCAGAGGAAACCATAAAAATTAGCTCTTTTGATTCCGAATTTGCGGTTGACAGCCTTGGTAGAAGACTTGAGAGTGCAACTGAGCTGGAGGAGGGTTACCTGTTAGCTGGGGAGTTAGTAACTGTTAAATTTGAATCAGATGAAAGCTCTAGTGGTGTCATAATAAAGTTACCAAAGGTTGGCTCCTTGAAGGTAAACAAGTTTTATGTAGATCTGAGGGGTCATGTTTCTTCTAACATTATCTCTTCTCCCTTCGTAATAGGCGAAATAACAGTAAAGGGCCCTACAAGAATAAAGGTGCAGGTATCTGATAATATAGCACGGATAACGGATTATAATAATATGAGAGAAGAATACACGGAAGAGAAAAAAGTGGTTAATAGGTCGACTCCGAGGAATAATGCATAGCACATCCTAGAATTTCAAAGATTGCTGCAATAATTTAATGAAAAAGTTTAGTTTATGCCATTTTCTCTGGATTCTCTAATTTTTTTCATGGCCAATGGATTTTTGACTTTATTTAATTCTTCGTCAGGCACATATTTTGGTAGGCTATACCTTGTATGGGTAAGCTCTGCGATAGTGTTTCTTGCTTTTAATGAGTTTAGTATCCTTCTTAACCTGTCCTCGCCAACTATGCCCTGGAATAATGCCTTGAGGTTTCTCCAGCTTATTGGTACCTTCGCCTCCTCCAAGGCTTGCATTACTAACTTTTCGATATCAGAATCGTCAAGCGCAGTAGTGACGCTGAGTCCAGATTCATCTACAAAGGATCTTTGAATTTTTCCATATTCTTTTAGTATTTTGCTTCTGATCCTGTTTATGAAGTCTTTATTTGTATCGTTGTTAGCAGATATAGGCAATTCTAGCACCTCCTTATCCTATATTATATGTAGCTTTAGGGTATATAAACAGTTATATATGTTTTGCTTTTGTGTTTTTAATTATGCAGCATCATAACGATAACCTAACACCCTTTTTGCAAGCCTTATAGCGCCGTTGTTGTAAAAAAGTCTTTTTTTAATGATTGGATAGTTGTTCAATTTCTTAAAGCATGACTTACAAACCCTCCTGACGTTATCTATTTGAACGGAGTCCGCCTCACATATCAGTTTTCCGCACATTGGACAAAAGGTTATTGAAAGGTTTTCGTTGCATACCTCGCAGAGGAAGCGTTCACATATAGCACACAAATTCTTTTTTACATTAAAATGATCTTCACATACCATTCTATTACATTTAGGGCATCTATATTTGGCTTCCTTCTCATTACATATCTCACATTTTACCATTTCTCTCACACGTGTCAGATGGATTAGGACTCCTCATTGGTTTTCCCTTAGTAGTCCGGGTTCTACTCTTCATCCACAGCGCTCTAGCTTTTACGCGCTTACCGACCTATATTGTTGCATTCCCTTAGTTCTATCTATTCTTTTAGCTCTTAATATATGTTTATATTGAGGCTAATTTTAGTGGAATGTGGCTGTGAGTGATAGTTGAAACAAAATTTTTATTATGACGCTTTACAGTTAATCCTGCCATTTCCGATGGCTTATAATTTATTGCACCCTTCATTTGTCATCTAATCGGATGTTGATAAGTTTCTAGGCTTTAAACTCTTTAAGTTTTTGGTAATGTTTTAACATTACATTTAAATATTTCATGTGATTTTACATCTCTATACACCACACATCCAGGATAAATTATAGAGAATGAACCTATTTTTTTCCCTGGTAGAATAGATACATTGATTCCTGTCTGTGAATACCCGCCAACTATAGCCCCAAGTTTTTCCATACCTGTGTTTACAGGAGAGCCTTTGACATTCATTTTAATTGGCTTATGATCAAACCTTAGGTTTGCTGTAATAGTGCCGGCTCCGAGGTTAACCTCTTCTCCTATTATACTATCTCCAACATAGTTGAAGTGGGGTAGTTTTGCATTCTCCATTATTAATGAACCCTTGACTTCGACAGAATAGCCCACTTTTGAGCCCTTCATAAGTACCGTGTAAGGTCTTATGTGGCTCATAGGCCCTATTTTCACGTTTTCATCGATGAATGCGGGCCCTTCTATAACTGAGTATTTGCCTATCTCGGATCCTTTCTTTACTGTGACATTTCCATATATGGTAACAGTCTCATCGACATCTCCTAGTATTTCTTGCCTTTCTTTACTTTCATTTAAAGCTAGCCTGTTTGATATTAATAATTCCCACGGCCTGCCGATATCTTGCCATTCGTCCTTCCCAACATTTACCGTGTATATATCCATCGAGTTAGTCATCCTTCTTAACGCATCTGTGATTTCAAATTCTCCTCTGGGAGACTTCTTTATTTTATCAATGTATTTTTTTGCATCATAGTCAAGCATTAGAACGCCGGCAAATATGGTTTTGTCTTTAGCCTCACTGAAGCTTGGTTTTTCTGTTATGTTTTTTACTATTCCATCTTCTAACTCTACAATACCATAGTTCCAATAGTCCTTCGTTTCAGTAGTCATAATTCCTGGCGACTTTAAATTAGCAAGGGTGCTGTATCCTTTTGTTGATAAGTAAACGTCGGCATAGAATATCAGATATTTGCCTTCTCCCAAGCTCTCCATGGCTAGCTTGATGGCATCCCCTGTTCCTTTGGGCTCTCCTTGAACAAGAAACCTGATCTTGCCATGAAAGCATTTATTTACAGCTTCAATAACTTCTTCTTTTTTGTATGATACTATTATGGATACCTCCTCAAAGGTAAACACCTTGCTTAGGTTTCGTAGGTGCCTACATATAATAGGCTCTCCGAGTATTGGCATTAAGGCTTTTTGCCTTGTCTCACTTAATGGTCTTAATCTTTCACCAAAGCCTGCTGCCATAAGAACGAGCTTCATACGCGTCAGCCTTGCAGTTTTCTTATTAACCAGGGATTTTGCTTTTTATTTATCTCAACTAACTTTAGCGATTCCAGGGAAAGAAGATAGCCTAGCATGCTCCTAGCCGCAACAAATATCAGAAGGTCGTTTAAATTTCGATATAATTTGAATAAAATTTTATCCGCTGGGGTCCATTCATGGTTTATAAACGATATCAGCGTGAGGAGCCTCCTTATTTTTCCAGTAATAGTGTCTGATAGCCAGGTAACAGATTCATTCCTCTTTATCTCAGGTCCATGGCCTGGGTGGATGTAATCCCAATCATTCCTAGAATATAGGTTTATCATTGATTTGTTGTATTCAAAGAAATCCAATAAAGTTATGTTTCCTCCTGGGAGTATGTTGTCCCCCGGAAAGAGGTGGTTTTTTATGATGTAGCATACATGATCATAGCTGTGACCATAACATTTCATATAGCTAACCAATCCTTCTTGAATAGGTTTGCATTCATCAGTCATTATTATGTCGTTTTGGTCAAGGGCTTTTCTAACCTTGTTATAGTAGCTTATCATAGAGTTCATGATTCCTGAAGCATATTTTGGTAGCGAGTTGCTGTTATAACCAAACGCTTTGGCTATTCTTTCAGTATTTTCTATAAACCTTTCATTGACTATTTCATCGTAGGTTTCCCTGCTCATGCAAATTTTTTTGCCCCTGACTCCAGAAATGCCGAATGTATGGTCCCAGTGACTGTGCGTGATTAATATGTAGTCTATTTTATCAATATCTATTATTGTATTTTGAGAGGCCCCAGCATCTATCAAGTATTTTTCCCCTTCGAACGACACAATATAGTTATTTGCAGGCCTGTCTAGAGGCATGTTATAGCTCTCAATTCTTTTGATCTCCACGGTATCCCCCTTGTATTAATGTAATGTAAACACATAAAAGCTTAGACCCACTTTGCTTTTCCTCTTGATAAAAAAGGCTTTGCATGATGGATTAAGAAAGAAGATATTATCGGCTGGTAATTTTCATGAAATTTTGTACTAATGAAGAATATATGTTTTTAATAACATTTAATTAGGAGAACAAATTAGATGTTAACATGATATCAACATCTGTAATGCTAAGGGTTAAGTAATAGTTTCTTGGATAAAGGTTTTTATATGTCTCTGTGTAGGTCTTTTTTTATTCTAGAGAAGAAAGGTGGAACAATATTACAATACTAAAGAAGTATAAGGAATGGAGGCTAGTGAAAATAGTAAAAAGGCATTATAATTTGTCTTAAAGGAGATAAAAAAGATGCTATGAGCATAGTTAAGAAGTAACTTATAG
>WALX01000070.1 GCA_015522625.1 Candidatus Hestiella sp. | reverse complement strand
GGGTTGTAAAGGAGAAGATCATGGAATACGAGGATCTTAACCTACCAATGGTGGTCGAGATAGATACCTCGAACAGCAAACCAAGGGACTACGACCCTATCTTCAAGATACTGCTTAAAAACATTTGCAAAAAGAATGAAAGGTAGTAAAGAAAAAGAAGAAAAGAAAGGAAAAAAGAAGAAGTAGGCTACCCGAGCGGACCTATAACCGTTTTTCCAGCCCTCTTGTTTATTTTCTCCACTTGTGCATCAATTAGCTTCTGTATGTGCTCTACCTCCTCATCAGTAAGGTGAGCAAACCTGCCCTGAAGCTTTAGGTACTCCCTCACGTGCTTCCTTTTAGCTACAGGGAAAGTAACCCTGAACTCGCCGTGGTCTATCTCATAAAGCGGGAACACACCAGTTTCTGTAGCCAACCTTGAAATGGTTATTCCCAAAGATGGGTCGAAGCGCCAACCAGTTGTGCAAGGCATCAGCACTTGTATAAACGAAGGGCCTTCCTCCAACGCCTCCAGACCCTTTGCAAACTTATTGGCCATGTCAGATGGATAAGCAGGGTTTGCAGTTGCCACGTATGGAATGCCGTGGGCAGCAGCTATGCTTGCTATGTCTTTCTTAGGCCTCCACTCACCCCTCCAGACCTTCCCGGCAGGAGTCGTCGTAGTCCATGCACCATAAGGGGTAGAACCACTCCTCTGAATGCCGGTGTTCATGTAAGCCTCGTTGTCATAAAGCACATACATCACAGGGTCGCCCCTTTCTAGCATACCACTAAGGCTTTGCAAGCCTATATCAACTGTACCACCATCGCCTCCAACTGCTATGACCTTTACTTTTTTATCTTCTGGTATAATTCCCTTCTTCTTCATAGCCCTTATCGCCGCTACAATGCCGCTAGCAGAAGCGCCTGTGTTCTCGAAAGCCGAGTGGAACCAAGGAACGAGCCAATTAGAATAAGGATATCTGGTAGTGGCTACTTCCACGCAACCTGTAGCATTTACTATTATCGTATCTTTTCCAGCAACCTTTGTTAGCGTCCTCATTATGGTTCCAGCGGTGCAACCGGCACAGAGCCCGTGGCCGCTTATAAAAATCTCGTCCCTAGGCAAGTCAAAAAGGCTTTTTATCCTCCTGACCTTCTTTTCACTGCTCATTCTCTCACCCCATAAAACACTGTTTCCTCACGCTTTCTGCCTTCATAAGCCATCCTAGCTAAAGCATAGAAGTCCTCATGATCCATCCTCCTCTGTCCGATGCCTGCTACAACGCTTATAATATTAAAGCCTAGGCCTTCCTTAACCTTTGCACCAGCAACCTCATTCGCCAACGGGCCTTGGTACGGGGCCCCATAGCTTATTGCTCTGTCTACAACTAGGAGGTTCTTTATGTTGCTTGTGTATTCGACAAATTTCTTTAATGGGAACGGCCTGTACAACCTCAACCTCAGGAGCCCTACCTTCAATCCTTGCTCCCTGAACTCTGGCAAGAAGGCCTTTAGGGATGCAGCATAGCTTGCATTGGTCATTATCAAAGAATCGGCACCCTCGCACATGTAGCATTCTATGATACCATAGCCCCTCCCGAACTCCTTTTCAAAGTCCTTGTCAACCTCCTCTATGATAGGCAATGAACCGTTTATTGCCTTTACTTGCTGATACTTTGTCTCATAATAATATTCTGGTGGGGCTATCGGACCTATCGTGACTGGTTTCTGCGGGTCGAGCCTGTAGGGATAGTGTCTCTTTGGTGCAAACTTTATCACCTTTTCTCTCCCTTCCGTTACAACAGGTTCTATGGTGTGGCTCATAAGATAACCGTCATAAGCTATTATGGCTGGGAGCAAGACCCTTTCATCTTCTACAAACTTGTATGCCTGTATAATAGAATCGTAGGCTTCCTGGGCCGTATGGGCAAAAAGTATTATCCAACCTGTATCCCTTGCATTGAACAAATCCCCCTGGTCATTCCATATGCTTATCGGGGCGCTTAGCGACCTCATAGCAACGCTCATCACCAAGGGGACCCTAAGGCCTGAAGCTATATGAAGGATTTCATGCATTAATGCTAGGCCTTGACTGGCCGTTGCGGTAAAAGTCCTTGCCCCTGTGACTGAGGAGGAGATGGCGGCGCTCAACGCGCTGTGCTCACTTTCAACATGTATAAACTCGGCTTCGAGCTCCCCCTTTGCAACAAACTCCGATATTTTTTCTACTACAGTGGTTTGCGGCGTAATTGGATATGCAGATATCACATCCACGTCTAGGTCCTTGACAGCATTTGCTATTGCATGGTTTGTATTTAAAGGCCTAGCCCTCTTGCTCTCTACAGCCTGCACCTCACTCCACCTCAACTGGCACCATTTCAATCGCCTTTACTGGACACTCCTGGGCACACATACCACAGCCCTTACAAAAGTCTGCATCAACATCATAGGATATCTTATACTTTCTCCCCTTATTTGTTATGTACTCCCTGTCAAGCTCTTTTATCGCATTATCTGGACAAACGTACCAGCAAATCCTGCACCTTATGCAAGTATCTTGGTTTATTTTTGGTATCAAAACCTTCCAATCGCCTGTCTTGTATTCCAAGCTGTTTCCAGGGTTTACGATTACCCCTCCTATGGGCATCTCCTTGCAGCTTAATAGCTTCTCCCCCATTCACACCGCCTCCTGCAACCTCATGAAGACAGTTGAACCATATGCATCCTTGACGGCGTTTGCGTTAGCCTCAGCTATCCTTCCATGGAACCTGTTTCTTATTACTTCTACAACAGTTTCCAATGACACTATGCCTGTTGCATTAATAACTGCCCCCAGTATTGCGGTGTTTACTATATTAGCCTTAAGCCATTTATACGCGATGCTGGTTGCATCAATTGTAGCAACGTTATAGCTTTTGCTCAACGAAAGCTTTTTTGCAAGCTCGTCTGGCTTTAAGGGAGTGTTAGCAACTATATAGCCACCTTCTTTAAGCCCACTCATGTATTCCCCTTTTATTAGGCTCCTGTCCAATATGACAACAACGTCAGGCTTGTCTATAGGCGTCCTCGGGATTAAGGGGCTCTCGCTTATCCTTGTATATGCCCTTACAGGAGCCCCCCTTCTCTCGGCGCCGAACTCGGGAAAGGTTAATGCAAACTTCCCCTCAATTATAGCAGAAGAAGCCAGGACCTCCCCAGCGGTTACCGCGCCCTGACCTCCCCTACCATGCCACCTTATCTCTAGCAACTTCGTTCGCCTATTTTTATTTGTTTTCTAGGGTTAATATTTTAAATAT
>WALX01000069.1 GCA_015522625.1 Candidatus Hestiella sp. | reverse complement strand
TTATTACCCAATATAGTATATGCATCGAAATCGGTATAACTAAGGGCGACATGGAATAGGCCTTTTTGAGGGGAGCAAAGCTTATAAGGCCTAGTATGGTGGGAATGGAGGAATTTAAACAAAGCTACCAAGGCTAAAAGGTTATCCTTATGTTCGCTAATCAACGCATCTATATACACCCCTACAAGTTTATGCGCTGGCTTCCTAATGCAATCCATAACTCCTCAGCCCCTGTGCACATGCATTTAGAGATGCCATTAGTTGAACTACAGAAGTCTTTTTTCTAAAAACCTTTAGCATCGTGAGAGCGACCTTACTGAAGACGAAACCTGAGACCTCTCCCTTCCTCAGGCCTGTTGTCAGAAGCAATCCCTAACATTAGGGCTTACGTGCAATTGCCCATACCTACATCTTCATATATCCTTGCAAACCTACGCTCCTTAACTTAATCGATAACGTTCCTGGTAAGAGCTCCATGGCTTTGCTAGGAAAACACAGTAATCCATTAAGTGGTGATGTGCAGTAGCTTTCACTTCCTCAAATTTCCATAGCAGTTCCTTGGGGGATAAATTTATCCCCCAAAGGATAACCTAAAAAACCCAGCATTGAAGGTGAGAAGGTTAACATCAATACTATAATATACATGCCATTAAAGAATGGAGGCATGAAAACTGCACTAGCGAGCTGGATCACTTTACTAGGCACCTAGTGCATGTACCCAGCATCTCCCAAATATCATTGTGTTAAGAACTCTGGAAAACGCTATACTTTAACTGCCTTGATTCTTGGATACTTCCCCTTTACAGCCTCTAATACTTTATCTGAACCATCATATAACGCCTCAATCCTGTACCTCCCCATTAGCTTGGCTAGCTCTTCAAGCTTGTAGACGTGATCTTCTCTATGGTCCCCTTTCTCCCTAAATATTATCTCATGATATGGGATCCTCCACCTCTTCAGCTGGCTCCTAGTCTTCCTAGCCTGGGTCTGCCTAACCCTTCCTGCCAGTATAATTATCCTATAGCCCTTTACGAGATAACTCCTCAGAACTCTAGTTACATCATCTCTAAGGCTATCATAATCCATGTACTTTTCTGATAAGAAGCAGTCCCAAAACGCCTTCTCATAACCCCCAGCTTCTTCCCTACACATCTCATACCTCTTAGAGCTATCAACTAGCACTCTGTCTAAACCAAAAACCACTGCCTTAGGTTTTATAGCCTCCTTAAGCTCTCTTAGGGCTTCTATTACCTCCTTCTTCAGCTCCTTAGACAACCCCTACCCCTTAGCATGCTCCCTTAGCTTTTTAGACAGAGAGTCAAATTTAACAGCTAGGTTTAGCGCTAGGTTCCTATCAAGACTAACGTTTGAGATGTAATCTATCAGCGCATCCAAATATGCTAGTGCCCTATCAGAATCAATAACTCCCTTAAGCACTAAACCCTCCTTTTCGTGCATTACGGTTACGTAATCGTAGCTCTCCTCTGGACCCAGGTAGCACTCCCTGGTCTTCTTCTTAATCCTGCCATTAGGGGTTTTAGCGTAGCCTAGATAGTGAACAGCGTATAGGTATACCTTACGGCCAACCCTCTTACGCTTAATATAGCTGAAGGGGAGCCCACACCTGGGACAAACCTCGTTGGAAACCAAATTTATCCCCCAATGATAGATTGAGAGGTAGGATATTTAAACCTTTCTGGGTAAATTGGAGGACAAATGAACAAAGCTACAACAAAACATTATCTTGGGTTTCTAACCGCTTAGAAGAACAAATGCTCCACATACCGCAGTTAACGATGGTGCTAGAGTTCACACTTATTCGCTCCCAAGCTTTATAGATCATTAGATGAATAGACTGAGCCTGGATTTAGAAGAGCTTTACTACAACATCCTTTATGAATATTAGGTCTTCTAATGTTGCTTCCTTTGCTGTCGGTTTTTGTAGCCTCCCTGCACCACAATATGCCTCCTCCCCCCACTACCCCCTAGAGCTTTCGGCTTATCCCAGCTGCTAACAGTCTTCTAAAAATCTAGGCCTGCCTAGAAGCCCTAGAGCCTTCCTAACAACCAGGTATCCTTCTCTTTGTTACGATCCTTAAAGTAAAACGATGTAGTGTTTTGTGCTATTTTCCCCTAGCAGAAACTGCAGGGAGATGAAGCACAGTTTTTTATATCGTTTTATAGTGTTCTTGCTTTTTCCCTCAAAATAGCACATAATATAACGCTGTTATATTTTGTTTCAGTATCATATTGATACATGAAAATAGCATAATGTAGTGTGCTACGAATGTGCCCTAATCATCATGAGCTACTAAACTACATGAGGTAAGAAAGTTTATAGTTATCAGCCTTCGGAACCACAGTAGTCTTAAATTAAAAACCTCGGTGGGCTACCATCGTGCTCTATCATAGCTTCATCTGCATAGAAATTTCCGCCGAATTCGACTTTAAAAGAGCTACCGGACAGTGTTGTATATAACGTAGAGGAGATGGAGAGGTACTTGCTAGAGAATTGTAAACGTATCAATAGATCGACATAGGCTTCCTATGCAAAAATTTTACTGTCATAAGATTTTTATTTCTTAAACGTCATATTTTCTCTAATGGGTCATGAAGTGATAAAACATTCGAATGGTTCCCTAATAAGAGGATACATGGACTTTGCATATTCTAAGTTATCTACAATAGGATGTAAAGGAGGTTGGTAAAAATTAATGAAGAATTGCTTAAGTTAATAAACTACTTTAAAAAGGATAAGAGGCTTCTCTCTTTTGATGAGGCAGCTACTAAACAAGTTGTGATTTTAAGTATTCTGAAAGCTTTAGGTTGGAACCAGCTTGACAGAGACGAAATTTATCCTGAATACCCAGT
>WALX01000068.1 GCA_015522625.1 Candidatus Hestiella sp. | reverse complement strand
TGCCTTAAAAATGACTCATCGCTTACCTCACCTTCTACTTCAACCGGGGGCATTGGAACGAAAACAAAGACCCCTCCCTTGCTTAGAACCCTTAACGGTAAGCTTATTATTTCCTCTAGGGTTTCCTTGTCTACCTCAACTAGCTCTGTAAACGGGATAAAGGCAACGCTCCTCCCTCCCTTGTTTAAATAGATGCCTTTACCCCTTGTGTCAAACTCTTCAATTATTGCCTCTACGTTTAAAGCCGAGCTTTCTATCATCTCCCTTATAACGTATGGGAATATAGGCCTCTCGGATACTGAAAAGGCTGCAAGCCCCACCACAAAGACGCCCAAGGAAACGTAGAATAGCTGGAGGTTATAGAAAATCAGGATTGAGAGTGCCATCATGGGTATCGATATTGATAGTAGTATTGTCCCAAGTCCCCTAAGCTCCACCTTTTATAGCACCCTCCTCTACCATAAAGTAGCGGCTTTTCCTGTATGATGAAATGACAAGCATTAAAAATGAAAAGGCATACAAAGAAAAGGAAACGCTAACAACCGTAAGGCCTTGGGGGGTGAGGTTTAGTATCAAGCCAATAAGGGGTATTATTGCAAGGCTTATGCCTATGTATAAGGCTACCCTCTCAAGTTCCCCCCACTCGTTCTTGTTCGGGTAAACGCTTTCCACAACACCGTATCCAGGGTAAAAGAACAGCAGCGGCGAAACCGCAACCCCCTTTATTAGTATATGATTGCTTGGTATGAAGAGCGATGAGAGCGCCGAAGCGGTGATTATTGCAATCGAAACGAGGATCCAAGCGTTCCAGGGGCTGAAGAAATAAGAAAGGAAGCTTGTTGGTGCATTTAAATAAAGGATCCTCCCTTCCTCTTTTAGCCTATATATAGCCTTTGCTACGTCTACATCCCTTACCCCTGCTTCCTTCTTTTTGATGTTATTAATGAGCTGGCCTATCTTTATCCTTCCGTTGCTTCCTATCTCCCTAATAACCTCTTCTTCAAGTTCCACCTTACCCCACCGTTGAGTTTATGTATAGCTGGTTGTACAGGTCTGTGTATTGAAACGTTGTCCCGTTAAAGGCGAACAGCAGGATTGCTATTTTATAGTTGCCTGGCCTCTCAAAGCTTATCTTAAACGGTATTGTGGAGTTCTTCCCATTACCTACAAGCACGTAGAACTTGCGGTAGGGCTTTACATGCAGGTAGAAGGTCGAGTTTACGTTTACCGAGGTGTTTACTATATAGATTTTCACTTCGTAGAGCTCAACCTTGTTCTCATGGTTTTCTATGTAGGCGTAGAGAACGAGGCTAGAGTTTACTGGCACCTCCTTCGGGTAGCCCCCCAGCTGCTTATTTTCGTTAAGGGTTGCAAGCAGGCTATATGGCCCCGGTTTCCAGTAACCCATCAAGAAGTTCCCCAGGAAAAGAACTGCTAAAACTACAAAGAACCCAGCGGAAACGTACTTTATTTTGTCATCTATCACTTTTCCTTCACCTCATAGCCTTCGTGTGCCTTTATCCAGAGCTTCCAGAATATAAGTGGGGAAAACCTGTATAGCAGGTATGAGATTATTGAAAAGGCGAAGACGTATGCAAGCTTTGAGGCTATGGAATAATAGTGGTGCCACTCAGCCCTCTTCACGATTTTATCCCCGCTATTGCTTACGTTTTTTGCAACGCTTAACGAGGCCTTGCACAATGAGGTGTTGTTTGTGTTGATTGCTGTATTGTAATAATTTATGGAGGTGTTCAGCATTTCTTCATAGCTAGATACATTATAGCCTAGGCTCGACGCCTTCGCTATGTATTTGTATGCGTTTTGTATTTCATTTAGGGTCTCGTTGCAATTCATGCTATAAGCGCCTGCAACCCTAGGCGTTAAAAGGAGGATGAGCAAAGCAATTGTTGCAACCATTACAGCCAGTTTAGCGTTCAACCCTTGCCCCTGTTTATCTGAAGGTGATTGAATTTAAGTTTTTTGTTAATCGCCTTTCAAAAACAATTAATATAGCCAGGGGTAGCAACAAGAATGGGAGAGGTATGCTAATTCCAGTAGTGTTGCTTACAATAGCTATAGCGCTGGCGCTTATTCATATATCAATTCCGGCATCATACTACGCTTACATGGTAAAAAAGGCTGGTTGCGAGCTCGAAGGTTCATGCATCGACGATGACAGCTATCCTACCGTTACAGTAATAATACCTACATATAAT
>WALX01000067.1 GCA_015522625.1 Candidatus Hestiella sp. | reverse complement strand
GTGATAGATTATGAAGGAAATAAATGAAGTGGAATTACAATCGGAAAGCATAGAGAGGTTGCTCAACATAGTAGAGATGTTAAACAATATATTAAAAGATAGCGAACTAATAAAGGCATTTTCCAAGCTTGTAGTCTACGAAGAAACGTTCTTACTTATAGATAGACTTCCACAAATTATAAAGCTCTTAGAGAAAATTTCAAGGCCAGAAATTATTGACAAGTTGAACTTGATCCTAGACAAATTAAGTAAAGCTATAGAAGAGAGTGAAAAAGAAGGTAAGAAAGTCTATTCGCTATCGCAACTGCTTGAAATGCTTTCTCAGCCAGAAGTTTCAAAGGGTTTATCATTGTTCTTAAGCATAGTGAAGGCGTTAGGATCATTAGAATAAATATTGAAAGATTTTATATATAAAATACAAATAAAGTTTTTTAACCTATTTTCTTTTGAATTAATAGGGGAATGAGGTTGACAAAAAGGATTGTTGTTGCTGGAGGAGGAAGTGGGGGTTATGCAGCAGCAAAAAGATTAACTGAAGAAATTAGAAAGAGAAAGCTGGACGCCGAGGTACTAGTGGTTAACAAAGACGAGTTTCATTACATGCCCCCCTTGTTCTTTGATGTAGCTTTCAACTATTCTGGACCAGAAGAATCGCGGGCACCTATAGTAAATATGGAGAAATATGGTATGAAGGTTATTATTGATGATATCCAGCAAATAGATGCTGCAAACAGAACTGTCATAGGAAAGCAAGAAAAATACCAATACGACTACCTTATAGTTTCTCTTGGTACCGATCAGGCTTGGAATGCCTACCCTGGATTAGATAAAGATGGTGTACATAATTATAGTCTAGAAGGAGCCCTAGAAATGAGAAAGGCCTTAAGCGAAGTTAAAGATGGCTATAATATTGTTTTGTTGGTTCCCGAACCTATATATAGGTGTGGTATGTATCCATATGAAGCAGCTCCCATGCTTTCTCTATATACTAAGCAAAGGGGAAAGAAAACAAAAATAACTTTAATAGACTCTATACCAGCACCGGCAATGCCGGTGCCTAATGGAGGTCTAGGCCCTGATATATCGAGGTTCTTGAGTGAAATGCTAGAAGAGCACGGGGTCGAGTATGTTCCTAATTCAAAACTGAAAGAAGTAGACGTGCAAAAGAAAACTATTTTGACTAATAATGGCGAGTTTAAATATGATATACTAGTAAAGGTTCCTCCACCAAGATTACCAAAGGCCCTAGAAAATAGCGAAGGCTTTGTATTTAAACAAGATCCTAGATGGTCTCCAGTTCTTCCAAGGACTATGAGAAATCCGCAATATGATGATGTTTATATGGCAGGTGAACACAGCCTACCACCCTTAGGCGTAGGGTTAGCAGGGGTATTTGTTGAGGTCATGGCTATTACTGCTGTCGGTCAAATTATAGCAGACATGACAGGATTTAGCGTATCGCAGCCAATAAGTCCCGTTACTTGTGTAGGGTATGCTGGTGATAAGGGATTTTTAGGTACATGCGAAATGCCGTTTGATGAAGAAAAAGGTGTATATACGCCAAAGTGCTATCTGGTAGGAAAGTATACTATTGGCAGGATGTTAAAGCAAGCTTTTTATAGTGGATGGATTGATTCCTTAAAATTTTGAGGTGATATGAATGAGTGAAAATAATATTGAGGAAATTCCTCCTGAGGTTCAGGCCCAAGCATTGAGCCAACTTTTAAGTTCGATAGCTTCACTAAAGAGGAGCGGTCTTTTAGGTCTGATAAACTACTTGGCTGAAAAAGCTGATGATACCTTTTTAGCTATATCTGATGATCCAGTTTTGATGAGGTTAGCCGGCCTCTTAGCATCGTTAGGAAGAGGGATGGAGAAGGTCGATGGCACTCAGTTTGCTAAGGCAAAAATGGGTATAGAGGACTTAGCCTCTTGTACTATGAATGCCATTGCCGATGTCGACTTGGCTAAGCCAAGGAAGCTTGGAATAATGGGTCTGATGAACGCCCTAAGAGATCCTGACGTATCCCAGGGCATAGGTATATTGCTGGATATAGCGAAGAACTTGGGGGCATGTGCAAGGTCAAAGAAAAAAGAATAAAGCCTAAAATAGTTTTTTACAAAGGCATGTTTTTGTAAAAAAAGGCTAATTCTCGATAAAAATACTTCAAACTATTGCTAGTGGCGTATCAGATCATGCTATTTGCTTCCCATAAAGTCTTAGTTCATTCTTTTTCGGCGAGGTTTTCTGGTGAGACTACCATTACTATTTTATCTATAATGAGCTCAACTATCTTTTTTATACCTCTTTGACCAGGGGAATACTTTGATCTCACTATGTTTACTTCTTCTAATTTTCGTATCTGAGAGCTTACATTAGCTTTGCTCTGGTTGACGAGTGTCGCTAAGTCTTCGAGATCTATTGGACCATTCTGCAGAATACTCAGGACCTTTGCCCTGGTATCGCTTGCTAAAGTTGATGAAACCTTAGCCATCGCCCTAGGGCCTATTACGTATAGCGTTCTGTCTCTTTCATAGATACCTTCTTTCATTGGAACGCTTTCAGTCATGACATACCACTCTCATCCATATTTTCTTTGTAGTGCTAAGTTAATATTTTTTTGTATACATATTATAT
>WALX01000066.1 GCA_015522625.1 Candidatus Hestiella sp. | reverse complement strand
GTCTATGGATGTCTCTCCATGTATAAAGTCTACCACCATCGAGACTACAGCCGCAACTATAAGGAGGAGTATCACTGGGGACTTAAATTGATCTATTAAAAGTTCTATCGGGGAAACTTTCTTTTTCCTCTCGATTTTATTCTCTCCGTATATCTCAAGCCTTCTTTTTGCCTCTTTATCTGTTAATCCACCTACCTGTTTGCTGTTGCTTTTGTTCTTGGTTTTACTCTTTGTTGATCCTTTTGGTTTTCCCCTCTTTTTTGGCATACTATCCCCTCGTAATTCAGATATGTAGTGAATCACCCTATATAACTCTTCCGTGTTTTACTCTCGTCCTCTTTAGTATTTCTGGAAGCCTTTTTAGGTATTCGTTTTTGGTCCCAATCTTTGAAACTTCATTTATGAATTTCTCTGGCTCCACTTCCACTAGCTTCCCATTATGGTGAACCAACAATTTTATTGCGCTCTCTCCGTCCATAAAACCCACGTATCTACCGTAGCCTACTGTCTCAACTTGGCCCCCATGGATTACTATAGATCCCTGGTTCGTCATTTCCTTTATGTTCTTCCAGGCGTTTTTCCTTCCATCTTCTTCCAAGAACTTTTCAATATCCTTGTAAATAACGACATCAAATTTTTCAGGGATCACGTCTTTGGCTATGTTAAATGGTTTCACTTCTACATAGTCTTTTATCCTGCCCTTGTTAGTTGGATGGTGGATTACTTCTAAATAAGGAGATAAGTTAGTTCTAACCAGCTTTTGTATATTGTTTTGTACTTTATTTAGGAGGGATGCAGAATAGCTTCCAGTTGCAGTCCCTATATCTAAAATCTTCATTCCATCAAATGGCTTTGCATTTAGGAGTTTGTCTAAATAAGGGTTTGTATGCTCGTATTCTGCGTGACCCGTGGTGTACAATAGTATATTTTCTAGGTGCTTTCTGGCTCTTTCATCTGTAAACATCCACTTTGCTATTTCTGGGAAGTCCTCATACTTTGGATTTTTGTAGTGTTCAGGGATTATTTCCTTGGGCATGTGCCTTAGTATGATGGGGACTGCGGCAATAGGGGGTTCCATACCCATCTCTTTTCTCTTTTTTAGTATTTCCCTTAAGAAGTCTACGTACTCTTTCTTGTTTGCTATTGCTTTAAATTGGTTTTTTAGTATTTTTTGTAGTATGTCTTCTACATCCCATTTATCCGATGTGTTTGGATCCATGTTTTAATTATAGATAATACAGGATAAATATGATAAGGTTAAAATTTGATTGTTTGATTGTTTTATTTAACAACTGATTTTTAGTTTCATCCGAGTAGCATTTTAATACTTTATTTCGTATTATAACATCATGCCGGCAAATAGAGTGAGAAATCAGCCGAAAAGGAAAAGTCGCATTAAACCATTTTTTGCATTAATTAAGGAGAAATTATCAGGTGTGGGGCACAAAGCATCTACTGGGATGTACAAAGTCTATGAGAGAAGGAGACCAGAGTTTAGCCATAGGTTTGAAACTGAGTCAAAGCTTGAATTAAGTAAGTACTTTAAGTTAGATGAACTAGATGACTTGAACAAATTCTTTTCTGAATACCCGTACCACCCTATGCGAGAACAGTTTGTATATTTTGAGGACATGGGTTTGGAGGAGAAGGAAAAATTGGTTAAGAGGCTCAAGCTTCTCTTGGATGATATACGCAATGGTCCTAGGAATGAAATTGTTAGATTCGGTAGGCTAGCTATAAACACTAAGCATATGAGAGAGTTAGTAAAGAGGTTAAACTTGTGGAAAATGCCAGTTGAAAAGCAGATAATTACCCTGCTTGATGTAGTCCGTAATCCACGTAACCATGAAGAGTTATCTGAATTGGTGGGTCTGATGAAAACGCATAAGGACAGGTTGTTAGTCCTATCTGCGTTGATGAGTGCTGCAGATATTGAGCATGAGGTTTTACCGTTTCCCGCCGACCCAAAACCACACCTGTGGATACCGTTGCTACCAGAGAATGTAAGGATTTCGTTTGATGCTGAAGGGAAAGCCATAATAGGTGTTGAAAAAGGAGGCAAAAAATATTGGTGGCGTGTTGGTGGGGACGTTAAGCATGTTAAGGACCCTGATGACCCAACTAGCTTTGTTTCAGATGATGAGCTAGAAGAGTTGACTCGCAGTGAGTCGTTCGTTAACGGGTTGAACGCACTCCTTTTGAAAATGGCTAGGAGAAAAGCCTTGTGAGAGAGGAACCTCCACCGGGTTGTCTATAGCGGAGCGTGAGACGGCCTTAGCCCCTTCTATCCTCCAGGAACCACAGCAGAGGAGACACCTACAGAGGGACCACCAGCGGGTCCCCTCTACCCCCCTGCAACCGTTCAGACCGGTTTCTCCTTCTATCCTCTTCCCCTCCAGAGAGGAACCTCCAGCGGGTTCCTTCTATCCTCTAGGTACCGTACACCTTCTCTCTAGCAGGGTTAGAAGGGGTGCAACCCTAGAGGAGACACCTACGGTTTCTCCTTCTATCCTCTTCCCTTAAGGAAGGTAGATTAGAAAGCGTTCCCTCTGCCGAAGGCAGGTGTGGTTGACCTTTGGTCAACCTCGCCACTCCCGCGGGCCGGAGTGGCGGCCCTACGCCGGCGGCAGGATTCGAACCTGCGTGGGCAAAGCCCAGTGGCTCTCGAGGCCACCGCCTTACCAGGCTAGGCTACGCCGGCTCAAGTAATTTTTGTATGACCAAACATTTAAGCATTGTTTGCATACATTATCCCATTACTGTTCTGGCCACCCTTACTGCTTTTTCTAAGTTGTCTCTTTCCACAAAGCCGACCACTCTTTTTCCATTGGTAACAGGTAGTATATCAATGTCTTGACTGGTAAATAACTGCATGATGACATCTGGCCTAGAACCTAGCCTAGCTGGTCTTACTTCTTTTGCTAGCTGTATCGCCAGAGTGTTTTTCCAGTTATTTTTGTTAACCCTACTTATATCATCAATCATTACGGCGTGTTTGTAATCTCCAACAAACACTTGAGTTACGTTTAATCTTCTCATTGCCGCGATGGCATCCAGAACAGTTGCATTTTTCTTTAGTTTGACCGACCTTCTTTTGATCAATTTTTTCATATCTATTCTTGTCATTGCACTTATGTTTACCGCTTGTTCTATTTCAGCGTTTGCGCCGAGAAATATGAATACAGATACAAGGAGTAGGATTATGTTGAAACTGAATATAGCTATTAGAAACATCAGTGCAGTTATTATCTTACTAGTTATTGCAGCAATTCTTGTCGCTTTTACATATCCCCATATCATTGCGAGTATTGCCCTGAACGCCCTTCCCCCGTCCATGGGTATCGCTGGTATAAACATATTGAATGCGCCCAGTATCCAATTTAGCCAGAACAGTGTGGATATTGTGTATCCTACAAATTCCAGGGGTATCTTTCCATTTGTCATTGCATCCCAGGCGGATAGGTTGTATACTGGCAGTACTCCAGTGCTCGCTACAGCTAGTACTACTCCAGCGAATAGGAAGTTAAACAATGGTCCGGCGATTGACATAAGGAACTCAACCTTTGGTTTAAGCCTCTCCTCTTGCATAACTGCCATTCCACCTATTGGCAGTAGTATAATTTTTGAGACCTTCACGTTGTAGTGCTTTGCTACTACTGAATGACTCAGCTCATGAAGGGAAATTATGATAAACAAGATGAGGAATATGTATGAGTATATTGGGCTGAGGACAACTAGGAATACTAGGAATAGTATAGTTGTCCAATGCAATTCTAAGGTTATCCCAAAAAACTTTCCTATTTTCCATGACTTCATACGTTTTTATTTCAGTTAAGCTTTATTAACCTAGCTGGGTGACCAGGCAACCATAGCTAAAATAGGAATAACCGAGCTGTTAATTTATTAGAGGTGATACCATGCACAACCGACTGAGGAGATTGAAGGAAAAGCTTTCTGATAAGTGTGATGCTGTTCTGATATTTTACGCGGCAGATAATCAAAATTCCAGCCTGGCTTATTTCACAGGCGTACCCCAAGAGGTGAGCGGGTACCTGTTCTGGAAATTCGGGTCCAAGCCAAGGCTGGTAGTTAGTGACTACTCAAACGCTGTTGATTCCAGACCTTGGGTGAAGCCTGAAAGGAGAAAGAACAAAGAGCAGATATATGAGATCCTCGCAGAGTCTGGTGCAGACGTCATAGGGATAGAGGAGAGATACCTTAACTACACATTTGTTAGGAAACTAAAGAAATCAAGGAAAAGATTTGTGGGTATAGACAAAGAGATTAGGGAGATAAGATCTATAAAGGAAAAATCAGAGCTAAAGATTATGAGGAAAGCGGCAAACATAACAAAAGAAGCATTCTATTTGGTGGATGAAATCATAAGACCAGGTATAAGGGAAAAGGACATGGAAAGAGCAGTTATGGATCTTTATTTGGAAAGGGGAGATATCTCATTTAGGCCTATAATTGCAAGCGGGAGAAATTCAATGTACATACACTCCAAACCCACAAATAAGAAGATAAAAAAGAGAGAGACAGTAATAGTTGATATGGGAGCAAGGTACAAAGGATACTGTTCTGATTTCACTAGGACGTTCCTCATAGAACCCAAGGTAAAGCAGTTAGATATGGTATCGAGGCTTGTTGAGGTGTGGCTTGACCTTAAGGATGAAGTCCACGTGGGAATGACTGGTGATGAAATGTATAATCTAGCAAGGAAAAAGTTAGGTAGGCTAGCTAAATACTGGCCATACTCGCTAGGTCACGGTGTCGGTCTAGATGTGCATGAAGCTCCCAGCCTTGGTCCAAAGGGGGAAAAGTTAGATGAGGGGATGGTCTTTACCATAGAACCCGGATTGCACATCCCAGGCATTGGCGGAGCTAGGTTTGAGGACACAGGTGTATTGACAAAGAAGGGATTTGTTACTCTCACAAATGGATTTTGACGTTAGTTTTAAAGCTTATAATTGAGATATTAAGCTTGTTAAATTTGTAAGGTGATGATATGCCAAAACCAAAATCTAGAGAACCACTGTTTGGTGCTAGGTTTAAGATGACAAATGCTGAGAGAGAAGTAGCAGGTAAGTTGGCTCATCTTCCTAAGGAATGGCATGAAAGTCCTATAAGGAGGAGAAAGTTTTTGCAGCTGAGCGAAGCAGTTAGCCTATTTGCCAAGGGTATGGAAGAACTAGCGAGTTATTATCCCATACCAAGGAAAGCTATAGAAAATTTCAAAACAGCTCTTCAAAGGGGAGAAATTGCAATAATGGTTGAACCTGGTAACTATCTGGAGAAAAAAGGAGATGTTGTCACTAAAGGAAGGATAGTATACTCTCCTTTGAAAGAGGCTAGGATAATAGAACTTCCAGAGTCCGCATTTGATGAACTGGGAAATCTGAAGCCTGAGGCTGTTTTGGACCTTTGGCATGAGCTTACCCACGCTGTCAGGAGCTTTGTACCTAGGCTTGAAAGGCTGCCTACTGCATATGACGAAGCTACCACAAACTTCATAGCAGATAGGCTTGCAATGCTTTATGCGAGTAAGGGCGTAAACGGCAGATTCTTAAAGCTAAATCCAAATGTGCTCGTAGAGGCTAGGGAAGCATGGAGAAGAGGTTTAGTTTACAAGCCAGAGGTCGTTGAAGGTGTAATGGAACGGGCATCTAGGAAAGGTGGACTAGAAAAGGAGTATAAGGAAAAGTTGTTGAACGATTTTGCAAGGGGTGAACTGCTTAAGGACAGGGTTAGAGCTTTAATGCATGGGAAGCATGCATACCTAAACCTGCTCAAAAGGGCTAATCCCAGGTTGTATAAAATAAGACTTGTAGAACTGGCAAGGAAAGAGTTATTGGATATGCAACTGAGCAAGAGGGCGGTAGAGTTTGATAATTATGCAATGGAGAAAGCGTTAAAGATCGTTAGGAGTAATTTCCCAGTATTCATGGGGTTTTTCAGGGACATGCAAAAGGGAGATGCGAAGTTCCATGCATCAATAAACGTAAATAAATTAAAAGGGGAAGTTAAGAGGGTTCTGAAGTGACTATTTAAAGCTTGAACTCAGCCTCCTCAGTGTTTTGTACGTTAATTCCTCAGAGACGAATATGTATATGAAAACTATCCCAGCAGCAACATTTAATACTGAAGATAAGACCTTAACCATTTCTGGGAATACACCAGAGTCATATAGCAAGAGACCTGCACTTGAGAAGAAGAGCATGAAGAATGCGATAGACATCCAAAATGCAAGGGAGTTAGTGTTGTCCCTTATGTAGAAGTATGCTGTTATGCCGAAGATAACTAAGAAAAATACGGTTGAAAAAGAGTCCATCAATGTTATTATCCAATTCATTCACTCACCTCTTTTTTTACAATAAACGTTACGCTTAATTCGTTATCCACGTTTCCAACAGTCTTTGTGTCTATAACCTCAAAAGATCTGGTTAATGCTTCCATTTTCTTTAGAATCTGGTTTCTCGTGAAGTTATTGCAGAAATGGGAAATCAATGCAAATGCTCCTGGTTTCATTACCCTTTTTATCTCCTTTATGACCTCCTCTTTGTTTGGAACTGCATGTATTGTATCTATACATATAACAAGGTCAAAGCTGTTATCCTCAAAAGGTAGCTTTTCTGCATTTGCTAGCATTACGAGATATCCTTTCTTCTTCGCCTCTGATAGCATCTTTCTGTCAGTATCTATGCCAATAACGTCTAGATTTATGCCTTTTCCCTTTAGGTAATCCTCAAATAGACCTGTTCCTATACCAACGTCTAGCACTTTTCCATCCAGAGAGATAGAATTTTTAAGGAGAAGATCTAGCATACCCTTATACTTTTTGTATTGTGTTTCTCTCATCCATGTGTCGTATATGAGGCTAGATATACCCATATTATCCCTCCTTCGGGTATAACGAAGGAAGGGTTTTTATTGGTTTGTTTAGGTTTTTTAATTAGTATGGAGTTAAATTTGTGGTGGTAGTATGCCCAAGCCTAGGTCTAGACAAAAATCCAAATCCACAAGCCAGCGCGTCATAAGCGTCATAATAATGGGAGCTGCTGGAAGGGATTTCCATAACTTTAATGTATTCTTTAGAGATAATCCTAATTACAAGGTCGTAGCGTTTACTGCAACTCAGATACCTGATATCTCTGGAAGGAGGTACCCGCCAGAGTTGGCAGGAAAGCTTTACCCCAAGGGAATTCCAATATACGACGAGAAGGACTTGCCAAAGCTTATCAAGAAGTACAAAGTTGACATTTGTGTCCTGGCTTACTCTGATCTGCTATATGACTATGTAATGCACAGAGCTAGTATAGTCAATGCCTCTGGTGCTGACTTCATGTTAATGGGAACTGGTTCTACAATGGTTAAGTCTAAAAAGCCAGTGATTGCAGTGACAGCTGTTAGGACAGGGTGCGGGAAGAGCCAAACATCAAGGAAGATAGTTGAGATACTAAAAAAGAAAGGTGTTAGAGCCGTTGCAATAAGGCATCCAATGCCGTACGGGGACCTGTCAAAGATGGTCGTCCAGAGGTTTGCGAGTTATAAAGATATGGACAAGGCTGACTGCACTATAGAGGAAAGGGAGGAGTACGAGCCGTATATAGATAATGATTTAGTAGTTTACGCAGGCGTTGACTATGAAAAAATCTTAAAATCAGCTGAGGCAGAGGCAGATCTCATACTTTGGGACGGTGGCAACAACGACTTTTCATTCTATAAAGCTGACTTGTACATAACAGTGGTTGACCCACTAAGGCCAGGCCATGAGGTCTCGTATTATCCAGGAGAGGTAAATGTCAGACTAGCTGATATTGTCATCATTAACAAAGAAAATTCTGCGACTAGGGAGCAGATAAAAACAGTAGAAGAAAACGTGAGGAGGGTAAACCCAAAAGCTAAGATAATACACGCAAATTCAAAGCTTATCCTTGATGGGAATACGCGATTGAAGGGAAAGAGAGTTATTGTAGTTGAAGACGGCCCTACAACGACACATGGGGGTATGGGATTTGGAGCTGGTTATGTTGCTGCAAAAAGGGCTGGTTGTAGGATAGTTGATCCGAGGCAGTATGCTGTTGGAAGCATAAAAAAGACGTTTGAAAAGTACAATCATTTGAAGGAAGTTCTCCCTGCAATGGGTTACTCCAAAAACCAGATAAAGGAACTTGAAAGGACAATAAACAAGGCTGACTGTGATCTTGTCATATCAGGAACGCCGATAGACCTAAGAAGGGTCTTGAAAGTAAACAAGCAGATAGTGAGAGTAAGGTATGACCTTGAGGAGAAGGGGCATCCAAACCTTGAGGATATACTAACCATATTCTTGAAGAAGTTTAATGTGAGAAAGAGGAAAATAAAGTAGACGTGAAAAGCTGAAAAGTAACTCAATTGGAATTGCAATGACAAATAGTTTTTATTACATATTATCCACTAAACTATTATGCCTAGGCTAAGGAGCAAAGGTAAGAAGGGCAAATATGAGCCTTCCAAGAGAAAAGTTGATAGTAGGATAAGTATAAATGGAAATGTATCTAAAAGAGAAAGGAAGATTGGACGTATAGAAAGCCGAATAAGAGCTGAGTTTAAGGCCAAGGGAATGGATATTGAACCAAACTTTGCAAGGACAGCCGCAGAATCAGAGGTAGATATGCCACTGGGAAAGAAGATAAGAACCAGGGTAAAACTAGCTGTCAGCACTGTAAGGCATCTCAGATCACCTAAAAATATTGTTAGATATCTGGTAAACTATGGTAGAGCCAAAAGGGAGATAAAGGCGGAGAAGGAGCTGATTAACATTGGTTACCCTGAAGAGATAGCTAAAGAGCTAGCCAGTAAATCAAGGAGAAAGAGACTAGCACTGTTGAAATCACTTTCTGTCAAAAGCGTTCCCATACCTAAGGTAGCCTTTAGAGTAACTGAGACAGAATTTGCAAAGAAAGCTGAAAGTGAAGGGCTAAAACCTAGAAAATTTCAATATCTTCCAGTTGAGGTTCCTGAGACAATCTTTGTGTTTGCTTCTCCCAGGGTCGTTAATAAATTTTTAGATAAGAGAGTGGGCAAATCAGTTAAGAAGTCGTTTAACGAATTCTTTGAGAACAGGAGAAGAGTGAAAGAGGTTAAAGGAGAGAAGAGAGGACTTACAGAAACTGAACTTGTCGCAAGGATAACACACACCTACGAAGATACTATGGACAAGCTGAGATCAAAGAAAATCTCATTGGAGACTTATAATTCAGAGGATCCAATGGTTTGGTTTAAGACATATCATGAACTAAGGAAAAAAGGTGAGGTGGACCAGAACAAGGATATATCTGTTTTGCTCATAGACCTGAAAAAGCTAAAGGACCACTATGAAAAACAGGGAAAGAAGCTGGTCGTAGTTGAGGATCCAGAGGCGAGTGGTTCATATATGTTGTTTACAAAGGAGGGTAAAGAGTTAAAATCTATACATATCCCTCCATCAGCGATAAAGAGAATAGATATAGGTAAGCCAGAGAAAGAGTACCCAAAGAGGGGTGAATCCATAGAAAGGGCAAAGAGAAAGAT
>WALX01000065.1 GCA_015522625.1 Candidatus Hestiella sp. | reverse complement strand
CCTTTATGTCTTCCTCACTTTCACCTGGAATAGAGGTAATCAAGTAGATCTTTAACGATAGGCCGTACCTCTTTGCATACTTTGCTATATTAAGGATTGAGTCATTCGAGAACTCTTTTCCCAAGGCCCTTCTAACTCTTTCAGAATTTTCCACAGCAATAGTGAGGTTCCTCTGCCCTAGAGAAGATATAATTTTTATATCTTCCTCTCCGAGCAAATCTGCCCTAAGCGAGGGTATTGATACCTTCATTCCTTCTTCCCTGATAAGATTCAGTATTTGCCTAAAATTGGGGTGGCTATTAATTGTTAAGCCGACGAGTGTTATTTTACTTCTGTACTTCTCTCTTAGCCTATATAGCTCTTCTTTTATTTTATTAAACGGCTTGTACCTTACAGGCTTCGAGATAAAGCTTTCCATGCAAAACAAACAACTGAATGGACACCCCCTCATCACCTCAAGGACCACATCAAACTTGGCACCACTTGTAGAGACTCTTCTAAAGTCGCTACTATTTAAACTTTCAGTATGAGCAACCCTAACTTCGTACTTGCCATATGCTGGAACATAAATGCCCAAACCTGCCTCTATAACATCGCCGACCATCATATCTACGATTCTCTCCCAAACAGCTTCTAGTTCCCCTATTATTTCAATGTCAGCAATTTCTGCTAAGGGTTCTGGATTTGATGTTACAATGGGCCCACCAACTATCACCTTCGGCCTTCTCCTGTTTCTCGACAAAACCTCTATCCCACTATTTTTTAGCCCATTTACTATGTTTACATAGTCCAGCTCATAATGGACTGGTATCAGAATATAATCAAAGTTCCTTAGTGGTGTTTTGCTTTCAATACCCCTCAAAATTCCATACTCGTCAGCCGAATCCATAAAGAACCTTTCTACATAAAAATCATTGATATCATTCAATAAATAGTAAAGCCTGTGGAAAATTAAGGACGACATACCAACAGCGTAGTTCGATGGATAGAAGAGGGCTATCTTTTTCATTCCCCTTCTAAATTTTTTTTCAACAAGGCCCTTTTCTATTACTTCTATATCCTTCATTTCTTTCCATTAGAATAACTAAAAGGAAAAATCTTTTATCCTTTTTTAAAAAGTAATACTAACCCCGAATTCCCTAACGCATACCAATACAAAAAAACTACAGGGAACTTAAATTGCCGGAGATCCTCTTACCAAAGATGAAAAAGAGCCTAAATAACGTTAACGAGGCCCTAGACCTCTTCTTGCAAGAAATGGAAGTAGGCGGTGCATCACCCTTAACTATAAGATCCTATAGAGCTGCTTTAACTAACTTCATCAGATTTATAGGAAAGGATAGAAGAGCTCAAGATATAAGCTCTGAAGATTACATGAAATGGGTAATCTATTTAAGAAAAAATGGGTTATCTAGGGTAAAAAGGCCTGGTAGGAAAGACGTCACAATTCATTATTATTCTATGTTTGTGAGAAAGTTTCTGTTATGGCTAGGGATCGAAGAGGAGTTGCCAATAATGAGCACAAGAAAACAACCGTTTTCTTCAGCCCTCTCTTGGAATGATGTAGTGAGACTGTTCGATGCAATAAGGGATCTCGACGATTTATTAATAGTATCACTAATGGTGGAGACTGGCATGAGAGTTAGGGAGTTGCTCACACTTACGTGGAATGATATAAACTTCCAAAACGGAGAAATAAAGATAAGAGGTAAATATGGGAAAGAAAGGATCGTATTCATGGGACCAGTAAGCAGACAAGCCCTTTTAGAGGCATATATGCTTTTCAAGAATAGAAGAGAGCTGGTGTTAGACAAGAGCTACCAAGCAGTATACAAAAGATTAAAGAGCTTGGCAAAAAGGGCAGGATTAGATCCAGATAGGGTAAGACCACACGTACTAAGGCATACTTTTGCCACAGAGGCTCTTAGGAGAGGAATGAGCCTTCCTGTGTTACAGAGGATCTTAGGACACAGCGACATAAAGACCACGCAGCTGTACTTACATTTGCTCAACGACGATGCGAGAAGGGAATATAACAGGCTTTTCGACCAAGGAGTATATAATACTAGATCAAGGCTCGCAAACTACGTAGCATTGGGGAGAACATAGACCCATTCATCCTAATGCCCAGCTTTAAATTATTTCCATGCATTTTTATGCTATGCAATTTAAGGCTATCAAGGGCTTTGATACCTTAAGCAAGCTTAGAAAGGATGATGTCTATTCTCTCCTTTATTTCAGTTAACATTCTTTTATAAAGTGACACGTCATCTCCTCCACCTTCCTTTAGCCTCTCCTCGACGACATCTAGGTAAATATTAATTCTATCTAAGGCATCCCTAGGATCGCTTGGTGTGTAGATAGGAAACCACGCAGAATTTATAAAGTCCCTGCCATCTTCTGTTAGCACATACCTATTATCACTCCTCCTTTCCACAAGTCCCTCCCTTACTAGCTCATACAATATTGGATATAAGCTTCCAGGAGAAGGCCTCCAATACCCATAAGTCATATACTGAACTTCATTCATTATCTCGACGCCATTCAACGGTTTTTTAGAAAGCAAAAAGAGTATTATAGGCCGTAGCCAACCCCTATGTTTCCAAGTTCCCACCCAGTTTGGCCTACCCCTCCTTTGAGACCAATGAAACCCATCATTATGCCAAGGCATGGACTGCACCGCCATATATTAATAATGTTAGCGATAGTCCTAATATAAGTTTTCATGTAAAGCACTAGCATTACTAGAATTTATATAAAATTACCTTACATGCATAAAAAGTCTATCTTACATTTATTCTATATAGGGTGTTAAGGGATTTGAGCGAGCAAATAGACCTTTCAGTAATGATAGGAGGTCCTCAAGGAGGAGGAATAGAATCCTCTGGTCAGATGCTTTTAAGGACCTTTATGATAAAAGGATATGACGTGTTCGGAATAAGAGAATATCACAGTAACATAATGGGGGCCCATAGTTACTATAACATAAGGGTCAAAAGCGTTAAGCCTAGGAGCGTAAAGCTACCCGTTGATGGGTTGCTTGCGCTTGATGCTGAAACCATATTTACCCACTACAACGAAATCTCAGGCAATGGATACCTGATCTACGATACCAGTACAGAGGGCACAAAAATAGAAAGAATCGCACCAATAGAGGTAGAAGTGAAGGAAAGAATTAAAAACGACCTCAAGGAAGCTGGTATAGAGCCGATAATATCGGATGTAATAAAGTACCTATCAAGAAAAGGTGTAAAGACTATAGGGTTACCTTTAAAGGATCTTTTAAGGAAAACCGCAGAAAAACTCAACACAAACCTAGTTTCGATATCAAAAACAGTAAACACGATGAGTCTAACAGCTATGGTATCATTGCTTGGATTTAACCTAAAAACCGTAGAAAAGGCAATCAACTACTACTTCTCTGGGAGGAAGAGCATAATAGAGGCAAACGTTGAGGCAGCGAGGACTTCCTTTGAATTTGTTAAGGAAAACTATGGCTTAGGGAAGGAAATACCAGATGGACCAAACAGGGGGAAGACTAGAATGGTAGCAACAGGAAATGATGTAGTGGCGATGGGAAAAGTTGCTGGTGGCCTAACGCTAGAGACTTATTATCCAATAACCCCAGCGCAAGATGAGGCCTTCTACCTCGGACTTCACAGAAATTTCAAGGTTGATGAAAACACCTCAAAAAGGCTTGGAACAGATAAGCTTGGCGTACTGCCTTTCCAAGCCGAGGATGAACTTGCAGCAATAAACATGGCCATAGGAGGTGCCTTAGCGGGGGCAAGGACAGCAACAACGACTAGCGGGCCTGGTTTTTCGCTTATGAACGAGGGTATAAGCTTTGCAGTAATTGCAGAAGTGCCAGTCGTTATAACAGTGTGGATGAGGGCAGGCCCAAGTACTGGGGAGGCTACAAGGCAAGGACAACAGGATCTTCTACATTCAATATTCTCAGGCCACGGAGATTCTCCAAAAATAGTCATATCGAGCGGAGACCACATAGAGGCATTCTATGATGCGATAAAGTCTCTCAACTGGGCAGAGAAGTATCAGACCCCAGTTGTCCACCTAGTTGATAAATACCTAGCATCTAGTATGATGAGTTTTGATAAGGAGGATGTTGACACGAGCAAAGTTCAGATAGACAGAGGTAAATACATAACGGAGCCTAGCAGTAATGAAGGTGAAAGGTTCAAAAGATATGAACTAACAGAGGATTATATTAGTCCTAGAACACCTCTTGGAAATAGATTAATGATGATCAGCAGCTTAACCCATAACGAATATGGAATGGTAACGGAAGATCCTGTAACAAGAGAAAAAATGCTCATAAAAAGGCTTAAAAAAATAGAAAAAGCCGGCATGGAAATACCTATAGAAGACAAAGTTAGGTTATACGGCAACCCAGATGCCAAGGTGACCATAGTCTCTTGGGGCTCTACCAAAGGCCCAATACTAGATGCCATTAATTTGCTCAAAAGGGATGGCATAGATGCAAAGCTACTCCACATCAGGATGCTAATGCCATTCCCTTCAGACTACGTATCTAAAATCTTAAATTCATCAGACGCTGTCATAGACCTCGAAGCCAACTCTATGACACAGCTTGCAATGGCAATAAAGATGTACACAGGCTATGACATAAAGAAAAAAGTGGTTAAGCTCAGTGGAAGGACTATAATGGAACATGAAACGTATAAGGCACTAAAATCTGTAATTAAGGGTGAAAAGGACTTTGTGGTGATGAGTGATGGCGCGTAACTGGTCTGATTATAGGACGAGTGCTTGGGTGCAATGGTGCCCAGCTTGCGGAAACTACGGTATATTAACGGCTTTGCAAAGGGCTTTAGCAGAACTAGACTTGCCACCAGAAAAGACTACCGTAGTCTCTGGCATAGGATGCTCCAGCAGGATACCGTACTACATCAAGACATCTAACGTCCACACCCTTCACGGCAGGCCAATTCCAGTAGCACAAGGAATAAAAATAGCCAACCCTGATCAAACTGTTATTGTTTCATCGGGCGACGGTGACCTGCTAGGCATAGGCGCCGGTCACTTTGTTGCACTCGGAAGGAGGAACATACAAATGACCGTCATACTTCATGATAACGCCGTCTATGGGTTAACTAAAGGGCAGGCTTCCCCGACGCTACACCTGTGGATCAAGACAAAGGCTTTAGATACGCCGAACATACAAGGCAACATCAATCCGCTGCTGTTGGCATTCGCAAGTGGCTATACATTTATTGCAAGGGCATATGCATATCATATAGATCAACTAAAGGAAATGATAAAGAAGGGGATAAAGCATAATGGTACTTCCCTTATAGATGTCTTGCAACCATGCCCAACGTACAATAATATCATGACAAAGGATTGGTACGAAAAGAGGATATATTACCTAGAAAAAGATGACCCTAGCTGGGATCCAACAATATCTTCGCCAGAAGATCTCACAAAGAAATCCTCGAAGATACTTGAGAAGATGAATGAATGGGAAGATAGGATACCATTGGGGATATTCTATATCAATAACACAATAGAGCCACTAGAAACCAGGATAGAGAAAATACTTCCAGGGTACCGGGCAAATCCGCCTGGGAAGAGACCTATAGAAATAAATGAAAAACCTCTGGTACATCCATTTACAGAGTTCAAGGATAGGATAGTAGAAACGTGATGTTTTAATGGCATACTATGCAAAAATAATAAACCTTGAAGGAGGGGAACTAATGGTATCAATAGCAGATGAAGACTTGCTAGGGAAAAAATTCGCCAGAGACGGGGTCTCTATTGACGTATCACCCCTGTTTTACGGTGATAAGACCCTTGATGATGAAGACGCAACAAAATACATTAAATTAGCAGACATCTTAATTTTAACCGGTTCTAAAATTGTGAACAAGGCCATCGAAGAGGGGGTTGTCAACCCTGAGTCAGTTCTTGAGATTGATGGAGTTAAACATGTCCAGGTATTTAGATTCAATTATTGAAATTTTTAAGCTTTATTCAACAAGAAGTCTATAATTATTATATACCTCTATTTTTTATTCCCAGAAATATCCATAATGCATAGGTGAGATTTTGGGAGATATTGTGGTACTGTTAAAGCCTGCGCTAAACCCAGAAATGATAAGATCCCTACCGGACGGGAGCGTGGATTTTAATGCCATACCACTAAAGCTATCTGATATAGACAGGAATGCCGTAGAAGAGGCCAACAAAATCAAAGGAATCACAAAGGGAAAAATATACTCTATATCCATCGTCACTTGGGGGCCAACAAGCAAAAGGGAGAAAGATATAAAGATGGCGATTCAAGAAGGGCTCGCAAAGGGTGTTGATGAGGCCATAGTATTGGAGGATGATTCCCTAATACCAGGAGACCAGGTAACAACAGCCTCTGCTGTCGTCAATGTTTTGAAAAAATTTAACATAAACCCTGATATAATCTTGGCTGGAGAAGCAACAATAGATGGCTTTTCCGGACAAGTGGCTGGCAGGGTCGCTGCAAAACTTGGATTGCCATATATAAGCTTTGCGAGGAAAATCGAGATAAATGGTAATAAAATAGTTGCGGAAAGGGATCTCGAGGACTACGTAGAAGTGGTCGAATCTGAGATGCCGGCAGTAATAAGCGTTACAAGAGAAATTAACTCCCCAAGGCCCCCAACCTTAATACAAATAAGGATGGCATCAAAGAAGCCCCAGCACATAGTAAAGGTTTCTGATCTTGAAAAAGTTGAAAAACAAAAGAAAAAGATGAAAGAGGCAAAGGTACTCGCTGTAAAGAGAAAGCAAACAATAGTTGAAGGAAAGTCGCTAGATGAAATAGCAACAAAACTAGTTTCTCTTCTAGAGCAGGAGGGTGTATTTACTGAATAGGGGTGATGTATGAGATGGTAGATGTATTGGTTGTTACTAGTAAGGAAACAGATGCCTCGGAAATATTAACAGTTGCCAGCAAGGTTGGTGAATCTGTAGCCCTGGCCTATGGTGATGAATGCGATAAAATAGCAAAATACTTTAAAAAAGTTTATAAGCTACCTTCCGATGATGTGGAATCCATATTCAATGGTATCAAACAGCTGTATGATAGCAATAAACCCAAGCTTGTGATAGGTGTGACTAGCAAGAACTTAAAGGATGCCTTCTCAAGGCTAGCAGGTATTTATGACATGCCATTCTCTACTGACGTCTACGACGTAGAGGTTACAGAGAACGGGGTATCATTCAAAAGAGGCTTTTTAAGCGGTAGGGCTATTATGACTGAAGAGGCTGGTTATCCTTCAATACTTTTGCTTGCCCCAAGGAAGACACAGAAAAGTGAAGGGAAAGAAAACGGTAGCATAGAAGAACTAAGCATTAGTGCACCCAGCAAAATGGTTGTAAAAGAAAGAAAAGAGAAAGCTAAAGGTGGCGTCAATATAGAATCAGCAAAATTGATAGTAAGTGTGGGAAGAGGGTTTAAAAACAAAGACGATATAAAGCTGGCCTTCGATCTAGCAGATATTATTGGAGCCCAAATCGGTTGTTCAAGGCCAATAGCTGCTGATCTAAAGTGGTTGTCTGAAGATCATTGGGTTGGCTTGAGCGGAAAGAAAGTTACTCCAAAGCTGTACGTGGCTGTTGGTATTAGCGGTGCACCTCAACACTTAGCTGGAATAACTGATGCGAAGATTGTAGTGGCAATAAACAATGATAAAACTGCCCCCATTTTTAAGAATGCAGACTATGGTGTTATAGCGGATCTATACCAGTTCATTCCAATATTCGCAAATAAACTCAAGGAAAAGATGAAAAAATAATCTCAACTGTTTTAAGATAAAAATCAATACAAAATTTTTCATTTATTGCTATAGAAACCCAATAGCTTCTTCAAGTTATGGCACAATCTTAGAGAAACTTACACCAATAGAATTTAGCTCTTCTATTACCTTATCTATTGCCTCAGGCGCCGAAGATTCCACAATAACTTCTATCAGCGCTTTGCCTGGTTCTATTAAATGGGTAATCCTATCATGCCTTATGTCTATTACATTCAGTTTTGCCTGGGCCAACTTGCTCAAAACGATATCGAGCCATCCAGGAAGATCAGGTATCGTCCCGCTCAACTTAACTATCCTTCCTGACCTTGCTAACTCATAATTTAATATATTAGATATCCTTGTCATATCTACATTGCCGCCAGTTATATATGCAACCACATCTTTACCTTTCACATTTACTTTGCCTTCCAATAGGGCAGCAACTGAAGCAGCCCCTGCCCCTTCAGCTAAGATTTTCCCTCTTTCTAAGAGGAGAAAGATTGCCCTAGCAACTTCTGCGTCGTTAACCTTTACTATATCATCTACATAGTCTTTTATAATCTCAAATGTGTATTTGCCGGAATTCTTCACAATTAAACCGTCCATTAAGCCAAATGGCACGTTTTTAATGTTTACTGGTTCCCCTGTCTTGAGACCTTCTGAATACTTCGCCGCATAAGAAGGCTCTACTCCTATTACCTTAATATTATCTCCGAACTTCTTTTTCAATATTATTGCGTTGCCAGATATCAACCCTCCTCCGCCAATTGGCATAATGACTATATCAGGTTTCTTAGAAAGCTGTTCAAGCACCTCGTGGGCTATTGTACCTTGGCCTGCTATTACTTTGGGGTCATCAAACGGATGTACCATGACCTTGCCAGTTTCCTCGCTAATTTCGACGGCCTTTCCCTCAGCTTCATCAAAGTTTTTTCCATATAGAATCACCTCTGCACCATAGTTCTTCGTTGCCTCTATTTTAGAAAGGGGGGCTACCTCCGGCATTACTATCGTTGACTTTGTATGCAATAGCGTTGCGCCTAAAGCAACTCCTTGAGCGTGATTACCTGCACTTGCAGCTATGACCCCCTTTTTTCTTTCATCGCCCAAAGACCATACCTTAAAATATGCACCCCTAACCTTAAAGGAACTTGTCCTTTGAAGGTTCTCTAACTTTAAGTAAATATTTCCTCCTGTAGCACCTGATATAGTCCTGCTGTAGTCTAGAGGGGTTTTGTGTATCACGCCCCTTAGAACTTCTAAAGCCTTTAGCGAGTCTGCATATATCTCTTCAATTTCCATGAAATATCACCATTTCCTATTAGTTCTAAGATGATCTATTAAACGTTTATGTGTGCTATCCCAGCCTAAGCAGTAATGGTAACGAATATCAAGCTTTTAAAGTTCCTTAGTATGCCAATGAAGTCCCCTGTAGTGAGCTCACTAATTCCATTAAAGCCATAGTCGCCTGAGAGCAACAACTCCACTAGCCTTTTTTGCCAAACATCTCCCACTACCATATAATAGGCCCTACCATCGTTATCTCTACTATACCTCAGCGTGATTGGGATCTTCATAAATTTCCAGAAGTATGAAGGTACTAAGGACAACAACCTTCTTACTTCCTCTTCATCGAAAAAATGATCTTCACCTGAGTGGAGCTGGATAGACATAACGCCTTTGCTCAGGTCCTCAATAGTAATGTAACCCTTAGGCCAGTAAAGCCTTAGGGTTTTCATACTATCCATGTATTTCTTCTTAACGTTTTTTATTCCATTACTACCAGAAAACAAGCGATTCACCTATGATATATTGCATAGATCATAGCGTGGTCTTTATCAAAGGGATCTAGATGTATTGCATCCACTATTTCAAACCTGCCCTTTTTAAGCTCGTCAACCTCTCTGCGATAAATTTCACTAGGCTCCTTGGTAACATCTATGCTCCTTGCCTTTATTGCCAACAAAAGATATCCCTTATCCTTTAAGAAAAACCTAGAGTTCCTGACCACTATCGATGCCTGTTCTGGCTGTGCAACATCAGCATATATTCCATCTACAGCCTCCACCATATGACGGTACTTTTCAGGAAACCTTGCATCGGCTAACATAGGATAGATGTTTTTCCTTTCTGTTACAATCAAGAGAAGATCCCTAATGACCCTATGAGAGAACTCTATCCCATAAATCTTCCCTTCAAAACCTATTATATCGCTTATGTGGCTAGCAGTTGTTCCACTTGCTATGCCCAAATAAAGCAGCTTGTCTCCCTTTTTAACTGGGAGATCCTCAAGCCCTTTTAACAAAGCGGCACCAAGCTTACTCCTATAAGCATTCCATTCCCTATACTCGGCATCCTTGTATCTATACAACCTCTCACCGTATACCCTCTGACCTGGCACCAGATTCTTCGTAGCCAGCTTGTAGGAACCATCTTCTTGCTCTACTATAAATACACCTTTCCACTTATCATGTTCCCTTATCTCCATTCATATCACCTCCTCTTGCCTCCTTTTTTATGCTTTGGTCTCTTAAACCTCTCCTTTCTGAACCCCTTTCTTTCCTTTGTTTCAATAGGCCTCTTCGGAGGAGTGGGATACAACTTCTTTACCTCCTCTATCCTCCTATTCAGCTCTTCCCTCAACCTATTTCCAATATACCTGCCACTATAAGCGTCTACCTTTGCAGCTATCGCCAGCTTTGCTGCTAGCGCCCTTGCAATCTTACCTCTCTGCCATTTTGGACTTTTATAAATCTCTGGATGTTGAAATATTATGCCGTGCTTTGGCGGTTTTCCTCCAGTTCTCAATGCCCTAAAAAGCGCCTTCTCTGCGCCCAAGACTTGGATGGTACTTGCCGGCATTGTTGCAAGCCTTTCTAGACCACCTGCCAGGCTGATTAGCCTAGCACCTATGAGTGGCCCAACGAGTTCAGTTATATTAGGCGCAACTTCCTTCATCACATTACTAGCATATTGATCCAAGTCCTTTCTCAGGTTATACATAAGATTTGTTATGCTTGCCAAGGTAATCATTGCCTCTAGATCCTTTTCCGAAACGTCCGCACCAAGGCTATTCCTTGAAGCTTCGTGTATTTTCCTTGCCTTGCCTTCACTGACACCTAATGATGTCAAGTTGCTAACAGTAAACTCCTCCCTTCTCTTTAGTTCGGAAACGAGCATTGCATATAGCTCATGACTATCAACTAGGTCGTTTAACTCCGGGAAATATATGCTATACCATTCTCTCAGCCTTGTGGAATAGAGGTTTACGGTTTTGTCTATATCATCAATTGCCCTTATTGCCTGTGCCACCAATAAATCCCTTTTTTGAACGGCGCCTCTCAACATCCTTCTAGTAAACTCATATACAACATTGAAATACCACTCATAGAATTCCTTTTCGTCCTTCACAAACTCCGAGGCGATAACATAAGACGGCATTTCGTTTCTAAACTTCAAGGCCACACTGTTTGCCTCTTCTACCTCTACATTTAAACCCTCTTGGTTGAATATCTTTGCCTCAGACCCATCTTCAACAACAACCACGTCTGGTTTAATCTCTTTTATTCTGCTAACAATGTTTAAAAAAGATTTGCTCAAAGCCCCCTTGTATACACCGATTATGCTTTCAGTGGCTTCGTCATAGTTCTTGGGTAGGGGTTCGTATACCATCACCTCACCTTTTTCTCCTAGCGCATAGGTGCCACTAATAGCATCAACTATATATATCTTCAACTTTGAATACACCAGCCTTGCTACACCATTATTTATTTTTCTTTATTTCCTAATAAATTCATTTCCTGACCCCGATGCATTACGATTCCAGACGCTTCGTAATAAATTGCTTCATCAAATAATGCTAGGCCTAATCTAAAGCTTTTTAATCTTAAAAGCAATAAAAATGTTGGTGACTAATATGCCTACGCATGGCTCTATGACAAAGGCAGGTAAAGTTAGGAAGACAACACCTAAGATAGAACAGAAGAAGAGAAAGAATATGAATCCAAGGGTAAAAAATAAGAAAGAATTCATAGTTAGATCGCAAAGGGTAGAAAGGCCAATAAGGAGGAGAAGAAGAAGGTAGCCTTCGTAAACTTTTTATTGGTGTAAGGATTGGAAACAGGTTATTTTGGTTATCAAGGCATAGTAGCAGATAAGTTGAAGGGCGTAGGGATAAGGCCTGGAGATAAGGTATTAATCAGGAGCAGGAACAAAGAGGTTATCGGGATCCTCATGCCAAAGAATGAATTTTCTCATCCAAGTATTGTCATAATAAAACTGAACAATGGATACAATATTGGAGTAAAGGTAAGTGAAGATAGTATAATCAAGAAGTTGGAGAAAGGGCTAATGACAAAGCATCCTGGAGAACCGATCAAGCTAGCAGAGGAAGAGACCTTGCCACCAAAGGACAAGAAGGTTCTCATAATAGGCACAGGGGGTACAATAGCGAGCAGGGTAGAATATGAAACAGGTGCTGTAAAACCTTACTTAGATCCAGAAGAACTTTCTGCATCTGTACCAGAAATCCTAAGGTATTCTAGCATAGAGGCCGAGGAGTTGCTCTCGATATTCAGTGAAGATATGAACCCAGCATATTGGGAATTGATATGTAAGGAAATCTCCAAAAAGGTTGACGAATTTGATGGTATAGTAGTAGCACACGGCACCGATACTATGGCATATACAGCCTCTGCCGTCGCATTTGCATTTCACAAGTCCCTTAGCTCCCCCATAGTGTTTACTGGCTCTCAAAGGAGTAGTGATAGACCTAGTAGCGACTCATACTTTAACCTTATCTCTTCTGTCATAATGGCTTCGATGTCCCCATTTGGGGAAGTGGTAGTCGTTATGCATGGAGGAATTGGAGATACTTATGCATTAGCGCATAGGGCAACAAAGGTTAGAAAGATGCACACAAGCAGGAGAGATGCATTTCAAACGATTAATGACAAGCCCTTAGCCAAGGTATTTCCATTTGAAGGAAGGTACGAGATAATCAATGAGAGCTATAGGGAAAAGGCTAAGGAAAGTATAGCAGAAATAGGTTTTGATAAGAGAGTTGCCCTAATAAAATACTATCCTGGAATGACGAGTGAATTGGTGGACTTTCTAATAGACAAGGATTATCATGGAATTGTTATAGAGGGTACTGGCTTTGGACACGTAGCAAATCACTTGATAAAATCCTTAGAAAGAGCTAAGGAAAGTAGTATACCAGTTGTTGCTACAAGTCAGACGCTGTTTGGCAGGGTGAATCTGAACGTTTACAACACAGGCAGGAAGATGTTAATGGCTGGTGTTATACCAGCGGATGATATGCTTCCAGAGGTTGCGTATGTCAAGCTTTCCTGGATCCTCTCAAAAACTAGAGACATGAAAGAGGTTAAGGAGCTGATGCTTAGAAACCTTGCAGGTGAGATTAATGAAAGGCATGAAATTAATTATTATCCAAGGTGGTACTATGGATAGTCTAGATTATAGTAAGCTAAAACTCAAAGTAGGACTAGAAATACACCAGCAACTAGACACCAAAAGTAAACTGTTTTGCTCCTGTCCCACTTCTTTGGTTGAAGAAAGTGGTAAAGAATTTGAAAGATCGCTGAGGCCCACAAGAAGCGAAACAGGAGAAGTAGACATTGCGGCACTCTTTGAGTGGAGGAAAGGTAGAAGGTACAGGTATCAGGCCCCCGAGGGTCACTACTGCATGGTTGAGGCCGATGAAGAACCCCCTCATGAAATGAACAGAGAGGCTGTAGCCATCGTGGCATCGATAGCGTTAGCCTTGAATTCAAACTTAGTAGATGAGGTGCACACGATGAGGAAGATAGTCATTGATGGCAGCAACACGAGTGGCTTCCAAAGGACTGCAATAATAGCATTAAACGGGTATATAAATGTAAATGGAAAAGAGCATGGCATTGAGACCATAGCACTTGAAGAAGATGCTGCAAGAAAGGTTTCTGAGGAAGGTAGGAGCATAATATACAAGCTTGACAGACTTGGAATACCTCTAATAGAGATAGCAACGTCGCCCGACATAGCTTCGCCGAAAGAGGCAAGAGATGTAGCGTTGGCAATCGGCAGGTTGCTAAGGCTTACAGGAAGGGTTAAAAGGGGCTTGGGCACGATAAGGCAAGACCTCAACATAAGCATAGAAGGTGGCGCTAAGACTGAAGTCAAGGGCGTACAGAAACTCGACCTAATAGAAAAAATAGTTCAGTTTGAAGTCGAGAGGCAAGTAAACCTATTAAAAATAAAGGATGAACTGAGCAAAAGGAATATCAAAAAAGAGGAGCTAGATAGCATTGAAGCGCAAGACCTCACCGAGATATTCATAAACACAAAGAGCAAGGTTATTAAAAGCAAGATAAATTCTGGGAAAAAAGTAATAGGTGCCAGGCTACCTGGCCTAAAGGGTATATTAGGTATAGAAATTATGCCTAACAGAAGGTTCGGAAAAGAAATAGCTGATTACGTTAGGTTCTGGTCAGGTGTTGAAGGCTTTTTCCATAGCGATGAACTACCAAGGTATGGAATTACAATTGATGAAATGGAAAAGGTATATTCTAAACTTAATGCAGATAGAGATAAAGATGCATTTGTAATAATATCTGACGATTATGAAAAGTGCCTAAAGGCACTAAGGATAATCATTAATAGAATTAAGATGGCATTCGAAGGCGTACCTGAAGAAACAAGGTCAGCCAACGAAGATGGCACAACCAAATACATGAGGCCTAGGCCTGGTAAAGAGAGAATGTACCCTGAGACAGACATACCCCCACTCTATATAGGAGATGCTATACTCAAAGAGGCAGAAAAGATAAAGCCTGAACCACTTGAGGTCAAGATGAGAAAGCTTGTAGAGAAGTACGGGTTAAGTAGAGAGCTGGCCGAAAAAACCATTAACGATGTAAACCTAGGTTTTATTGAAGAACTATTAGACAAATATGGTGATAAGGTACAACCTACATTAATAGCATCAATTTTTGTCAATATAATAAGAGGGTTAAAATCTAAAGGAGTAAACATCGATTTGTTATCTGAAAAGAAAATCGAAGAAATCGTCAGGCTGTTATATGAAAAGAAAATTAGCAAAGAGGCTATAGAAGATCTCTTAATAAAGGCCTGCGAAAAACCCGAATATAGCGTTCAAGATATAGTTAATATGATAGGCATAGGCACTATAAGCATTGAGGAAGCGAGAAGCATAGTTAGGGATATAGTTAAGAACAACAGGGACTTGATAGTTTCTAAAGGAATGAGATCGATAAACATCTTAATGGGAAAAGCCATGTCGAGGCTTAGGGGGAAAATAGATGGCAAGACTGTTTCCGAATTAGTAAACAATGAAGTCAAGAAAATTTTAAATAATGTATAGAGAAAATTGATTAAAACAGATAAGCTATTTTAAACCCTTCTGCAATTAATTAATTGAAGGGCCCGTAGCTCAGCAAGGATAGAGCGGCGGTCGAGGCCTTTCATGGCCGAGGTCGAGGCTCCAGACCCGTAGGTCGGGGGTTCGAGTCCCCTCGGGCCCACCACACCCCTAATAGCTCCTACGGCCATGATAATTACGCAACCTATTACTACTTCTCAAATACGTGGGCAAGTAGTAAAAAGAGCCAAGGCATACTTGAAGATTTTTCCATTATTATAAGTGGTTGTATGCAGCATATATTCCCCTTTTTTAATTGAGACTATTGGATATGAAAGCCCTCCGCTTTCTAGAATAACTAAGGGAAGCAAGCTTGTACTATTTATTAGTACCATTTCTGATTCCCTACCATTTAACATCAGGGAGATGGGATTCCTAGCTTCCAGACCGATTATTCTCCCACTTATGCGGTGGGCTTCTCCTTCTGCAAGGAAGTATTCTGGTTCCTTTCCTCCAACCCTGCACCCCTCGACCCATTCATTATTGCTAATAACGAAAAAGGGTACCTCCGGCCTGCTTTCTGAAATTATAGATCCTATGCCCAAGGCATACCTAACTTTTTCACCATAGCTTCCCTCTATGGTTACTATTGATGGTAAGGTGAGGAAAAGCACCTTTTCACTTAACGCCCAATCCATTAGTCTTTCTACTCCTCTTTCTTCAAGCCCCATTACCGTTAAGATGTCAACAACATACTTTCCTGCATCAACCCTAGGCATTCAATTTCCCATAACACAATGGCAATTTTTATTTAAAGAACTTTACGGGTTTTGTCATAATAAAAAAGGATGATTTATTGCTGCTGTTAAGTTAATTAATAGGAAAAAACAAAGCATAATACAGGTGAAATTTTTAAACTTTAAATAGAAATAGAATGTAGCGGGGTTGATACTTACGGGCCTAATGTTTAACTATAAAGGTTACAAATTCATGCTGTCCATAGTAATGGGCCTAATAACGCTTGCAATAGGGCTAAGCTTAACCCTAGCGCTTAGGGCACCTTATTACATAGCAATAATAGTAAGTGGGGTTGTCTTTGTCCTAACATACTTGTCTTCGGATAGCGTCTCAAAGGAAATGGCAGATTATATGGAAATTATCATGAAAAAAAGCATCTATGATATGACGAGACAAGCGTTAATGGAAGAAGACGAGATGACATTCTACTATGAGAATGAGGAAAAGCTGTTTTTGCTTCATAATCTGCTAAAAAGCATAGCAAGATATGTCAATAGAAACATAAAGGACATATTTATAGAAATTTATACGAACAGTTTCTCGACAATATATCCAGATGACGAGATTATGGATGAAGAATACGAATATATTGAAAAAGAACTGGGTGATAGCAGCGATAGGCCAAAGGCAATGATGCTGAATAGGAACGTGGTTGTAAGAATTTCAAAATACGACTTTGACAACTTGGTAGCCACAATAGAAAGGGGGGAGGGTGAGAGGGCAAGTCTTCAATCCTTAAAGGAAGTAAGGTCCCTTTATTCCATAATAAAGGCTGTTGTAAAGGCAATAATCGGAACGCAATATGATGGTCTGACTTCCTATATCGCGTTCAAAGCAATAATTTCACTAAAGAAAAAGGGATACATAATAATTCCAGAAAACCTAATGGAACTACTGCCTCTTGAAAGCAAAGAACTAAAAACAAAAATAAAGGAACAAATAAAGGAAGAATTTGGCAGGATACCGTAAAGGAGAGTGCTTTTGAAGTACTGCGCAAGCGTTCCCTATCACATTACTGCTATATTCTCCCCTAGAATGCATAGCAACTTACTTCTTAGCGGATCGATAGGTATAGGAATTTCTGTAGAGCCAAGGCTAAAGTTCTGCTTGGGATATAAAGGATCAAAGGAAAGGCTACCATACACAGCGGAGAAGCTACTAAAAAAATATAGTATTATAAATGATTACACGGTTTCCATGCCTTTACCTATAAAGATGGGGTATGCTAGTAGCGCTGCATCTTCCATTGCAGTAGCACTGGCTGCCTTCTTAATGGGAAAAACATCCCTCATGAACGCCCTCAGGGAGGCCCACAAGATAGAAGTTGAGTCTTCTACAGGACTTGGCGATGTGCTTGCCTTGTCTTGCGGGATTGGAATAGTTTTGAGAACCAAGGAAGGGGCACCAGGGCTTGGTGCTGTTGATTGTATATCATTTCCTGAGGATATAGGTATCTTATCGATAGAATTTGGCGAGATGAATACCCAAGAACTCCTAAGGAAATTTGAAAAATACAAGGGAGAATCAGAAAAAAGGATAAAACGTGTAGAAAATAACTTCAATTTCGAAACATTTTCAGAAGAAGCCATGGGGTTTACCGAGAGTTTAAATTTATTAGATGCCTTAGGAATAAGTAAAGAGACAATACGCAAAATACCTGGACTGGTAAGCTACTTCGTTAAGAAAAAGTTGCTGGTAATATTTGTCGAAAAGAACAGCCTTTTAGATGCAAGGACATACCTAGGGAAACGAAAACTAAGTTTTAAAGTCCTAACTCCCTCATCATATGGGATGGAGGCATGGAAAGTTTGAATAAAGAAGAAATACCTAAGTCACACCCAAGATACCAGTCCCTCGTCACTAGGGAAAGGATAGTGAGTTTCTTCAAAAAGGGTATTGTTGTCTCTCAGGGCCTCGTAGCTCAGGGAAGGGGCGAAGCGTTCGATTACATTTTAGGAGAAAAATCTCACGAGTTTGCAATAGAAGCTGAAAAGGTTACTATCGCTTACCTTCTTTTGTCCAAGAAACCAATAATCTCAGTAAATGGCAACTATGTGGCTTTGGCAGGAGAAGAAATAGTAAAACTTTCTAATATGATTAATGTACCCATCGAAGTCAACTTATTTCATAGAACCGAAGATAGGATAGATAAGATAGAGAAATACTTGAGGAGCATTGGAGCGGAAAAAGTCTTTGGTGAAGGCTGCAAAAAGGTCTACCTTCCCAACTTAAATAGTCTCAGAGGCATTGTATGCGAAGAAGGTATCTTCAGCGCAGACTTCGTATTATTAGCAATTGAAGATGGTGATAGGACACAGGCTCTAAAAGAATTAGGAAAGAAAGTTGCAGCAATAGACCTGAACCCCTTCAGCAGGACAGCTCAAGCCGCTGATATAAGCATAATAGATGATGCAATAAGGGCAACAAAAAACATGTTGAACTTCTTAATGGAATTAAGACAAAAAGATGTATATGACCTCAAGAGCATCATCAGCAGTTATGATAACAGGGATGTACTAGCAAAGGCTTTCAGAAAAATGCTGAAAAACCTGGAATCTGCATCCACCAAATATATCTAGATTAAAACCTTTTATATTTAAACTACCCAAATAAAGCCTATGGACTACAAAAGCTCTTGTGACCTTAATGGAACAATGCCTGAGAAGAACCCATATTCCTTTGGCATCCTACCAGTAAACTTCCTGAGCCCCCTTATCCTCCTTTCAATTTTTGCTATCTCTTCTTTTTTACTAACTAACAACATATCAGTCAAAGTAGAAAGCTCCAATGAATAAATCCTGTTTCTTCTATAAAATTTTGATTCATTTACCAGATATGAATAAGCTCTATCGAAAAGACCTTGTTTATAAGCCTTAACGGCCTCTATAAAGAACTTATAGGCGCCTAACATAATAAATCTCCGCGTAAGCCCCTTCCTTATGGTATTATATAAATCAATTTTTCTATCTATATCATAAAATGTCGAATATTTATCTGTTAAATAGTATGTACCTACTATGAAGGTTTTGCACCCTCTTAAGAAGTTACTAGGCCTGGATGCAAATGCAGAGAAGTTATTGCATATATCTATCATAAGGCCCTTCGATTTCTTTGGAATCGCCATAAATAAGGGAGATACTATTCCGGGGGCTATCAAGGGAGCTACTACTTCCCCGTTTCTTATAGAAAAGTTCAGCAAATTATTCAGGGCAACTTCGTTTATCCAAGGTGAGTCCCCTGGAATGACAACATAGTAGTCAGAGTCTATGTCCTTAAGACCAGTTGCTATCCCCCTAGCCGGGCCCTTGCACCTAAGGGAAAGATCGTCCACCAAGAACTCAACACCATCAATAGTGCCTTTAATCCTTCTTAGCTCATCATTGCTTGTTATTATATAGATATTATTAGATACTTTTCTAGCTTCTGAAACGGGGTAGGATATTAACGGCTTACCATTCAGCCTAAAAGTCAGCTTATCCTCCCCAAACCTCTTAGACCTTCCACCAGCAAGTATTAATATAGACACTTCCAATTACGAGACCCTAGCGTTTTATTCGATTGTGCTAATAGCGACAATAATTTATATACTTAACCTTTTACTCAAAGGTAAAAATGCTTCACAGCGGTCAATTTCGTATAAGCATTGATATGCAAATAGACCCCCTTCTTTTTTATTATGAAATCCTTGGTGGTTGCATGAAAGGCCTAAGCGAATTGCTAGGAAGCGTGATTATACTCACGATCACAATAGCTTCTCTAGCTACCATTTACACCTTTACCCAAAAGAACCTAGGCTACACCAGTAATTACTATTCATACGCAATAAAAAGGATAGAGGAAAAATATAATAGACCCGAGATTAGCCTCTATGTTAATAACACGAAGCTATACATGATGCTTTTGAATAAAAACCCCATTAACATATCTTACTTGGTGATTAATGCAGAAGGGAAGACAATAATTAAAAAGGTCGGGAAAATAATTCAAGGGGAGGGCAGTTTAGAAGTTTTGAAAGACTACCATTGTGAAAACCTTACCTTGTTTATTGTAACGAATGATGGTGCCATCTACCAATACCTACCGTATCTAGACCCCAATATAAACAAAGGTACCACACTATACGGAAAAGACTACTTCTCATGCAAATTTTTAGAGAGAAGCCACCACTACATAGGCTCAGACAACAATCTTATTTTTAACGGATATTTCTTCCTCTCAGGTGATGCAACTCATGCATTTTACAAAGAGACAAAAAAGAAACTAGAAATAAATCTTTACATAAACGGCTCCGTGGATAACGGCTTCGACGTAAGTTTTAATATTTATAACAAAACCATTACAATTGCTTCGAATGGGCTTAAAAAAATATATGAGTTTTATCTAAACGGGACTCAGATAGTCCTTTACGGAATAGCCACCTACATGAAGCCCTATTTCTTGCTTGGCATATATCTTTATTCTCTGAACATTTCCTATTATAACTTAACATCAACTGTTGAGGGTAAAATAGAGTTTGAAGCCAACTACTTATCTATGCCGATCTATTTTGGTAATGCACCTATAATCGTATCATGGTCGCTCAACTCAGAATACAGTGGCTCCTTCATGTATAGGCTGACTTCAATCAATGGAGCGAATAATGAGGCAACATACTATGGGAGCGGAACCGTAAGCTCGAAAACCATTACCCCAAACCTACTCCTGCTCTATTATTCTAATATAGTTTCAAAGCAGAAGTTTAGGATTAACGCTACAATTACGTTAAATTCTCTGTTCGTTAAAGGATATCGTGCCACATACCAAGAGTTACCTTTTTCAGGTACCTTGTATTATAATCTGGTAATACCTAAAGAAAAAATGAGCAAAATAGAGGAGCTAATATCTAACCTAACTCTTAACAAAGAAGAATACCCGAAGCTATTATTCGAGACGCCTTTTGGAAATGTAACGAGAAATGTGACGCTCTCAAAAATGGCATTTGAATCCAGGTATTCAAAGCTATACCTTATCACATATCCACATCTTCTGCTCTATTCATCTACTTTCCCGGGATTCGTGTTAAAGGAGAAGAATGGATCAGAGTACTACCTTTTGCTAAAGGAGAAGAAAGTCTCACCATTTATTGCAAATAAAATATATTTCGTGAACATCTCATCAAATAGAAACTACATCTATATAGTGCCCAATAACCAATTTGTGGAAAAGATGTATGGGAATGACGTTAAAATAAACCAAACGCATGTATATAGGTTGATTGATGGAATGAATTATACAACAAACTGTGAGATAAACATCTTTTATAACATGGATAGTGACTTCTTATTTCAAAGGCCTGAAGTTTTTAAAAAGAACTTCATATTAAACTTGCAGAACGGCTTATACCTCTATCAATGCTACAGTAACCTTACAAGGGATGCGCTCAACATAGCATATGTTTCTTAAAGAAGTTATAAGGCATTAAAAATAACAATCGTTGCAATAGCCGATCACTGCTATCAAACTCAAGCGATTCCTCCAAAAGACGCTAAAGGCTGCTTTAAATGCAGGCTAAAAAATTAAAGCAGTCCTTCAAAATAACTTATAATAGTATGGTGGTATTGGTGATAGGCCAAGAAGTAATATATAGCAACGATACATGGAATATACTTAAATCAAAAAGAAAAAAGGCACTGGATGTAATGGAAACGCTAGGAGGGCTAAGCCTAAACCTCTTAGTAGTCGGTAGCATAGCTAGAGGGGATGTAAGGGAGGAAAGCGACATAGATATTGTTATAACAGAATACCCACAGCCGTATAAGGTAGAGATACTGTTAGGTAGAAGAGGATATAGGATATATAGGAAAGTGATAGTTCAAGCAACTCCAAGCTATACCCCCAAAGCCTATCTTTACTTGGATCCATATGATGAAATTGTCGTTAGCTTTCCATTATCAAGGCTCAAACCTAGAGAGATCGAATTCTACAAGTGGGGCGGATGCATCAACTATAAAGAAATCGAGGATAACAAGAGGGTTCCTGGGATAAACAAGGAACTAAAGGTAATAATCCCAACGGAATTTGGGCATATGGAATATCCCATCTTTGGCATGGAGGGAAAAATATCAAAGATCCTAAAAATTAGCATATCAACCATAATGGAAAGAGAAAGGGTCTTGACAAGGAGAAAAGAGCTAGGCAGGACCGGCGTTTTTCTTGAATATGAAATTAATGCAGATGAACCGATAGAAAGTGCTATAAAAAAGCTTTCGAGGAACAATGTATATTTTAGAAGAGCTATTTCCAGTTAGGTTACCTTGTATAAGATAAAAATTCTGCTTTAAATTTAAAAATTGGTGCTGTAATATATTTATGGGAGTTAAGATGAAAGTTAGGCTAGGGCTGATAGTCGCAGAATTTAATTACGACATAACAAGAATTATGGAAGAGAAGGCCATAAGCCACGCAAAGTTCTTGGACTCCGAAGTAGCAATAATATTTAAAGTTCCTGGGGTATTTGATACGCCATATGCAGCCTCAAGACTATTGAAGCTTGACTATGTTGATGCGGTTTCTGTGATAGGGGCCGTAGTCCAAGGTGAAACAAAACATGATGAACTAGTAGCGAACCAAGCGGCAAGGATGCTACTTGATTTAGGCGAAAAGTATGGTAAACCTGTTACCCTTGGCATCATAGGTCCGGGTGCCTCAAGGATGCAATCCTTAGAGAGGGCCGAAGAATATTCGAAGAGAGCTGTTGAAGCTGCAATAAAGCTTACAATAAGACAAAAGAAACTCGAGTCCATAAAATATGAAGGTAAAACTATTATAGTTGAATAAACGAGGGAAAGGAAGTGATAAGGATAGCAGTTTTAGAGCAAATTGGCTATAGGGAATGGACGGAGAGTATTGGAAGTGATAGAGAATGGAAGATACAAGAGATCCAAGCAGGGATCTATAGAGAGGCACAGAGAACCGCTACTAGACATGGGGCTTTCGTACTCCCCCTCAGATACGACTACATGGTCGTCATAACCAGCAACCTGACCGAAGACGAAGAAAAAGAAATACTGGAAAGTGTTTCATCCCTGTCTCCAGTAGCAGTAAGGTTATCAAGCGATATTGGGCCTACTCCACTAGATGCTGAGAGCAATGCATGGTCCCACTTAGGTAAAATAGAGCCAGGCAGAATAGGCCATTTTGGCAACAGCAACGAATTTGTTGTGGTAAGTCACATAGACCTAAATAACATAAAGGCTATTACTGAAAAGCTTGGAGCCTTTAAAACATATACAATAATGCTTAATATTCTTGAAAGGATAAACAAAGTCTCTAATGAAAAAGGCGGTCTGGCACAATACTTGGGCGGCGACAATATACTAGTGCTCTTACCCCATAAAAATTATGAGGAGCTAGTAAGGAAGCTTGTGGAAATAGACGATTTAAAAGGATCCATAGCTGTTGCACCTAGGGCTAGGGATGCTATGGAACTGGCTGCTGAAGCATTGCATGAAATAAGGCTAAAGAGAAACACCAAGGTTCTCAAAAAGATACTTTAAAAATCTTCTTTAATGATGTAAAAAGCATTGCCTATCACTAGCTTAATTAAAACATCAAGACCGTAGTAGCTTTTTATATATACTCCTTGTGGCATTGACACTTAAATATCAATTGATGCCTCAAACCACGTAGCGATTATGACATAAAAAGCCTCATTCTATTATATCCTAACCTAGAGGATACAAAAGGAATAAGAACAGGCCAGCTGTAATAATTAGGGACATTTGATAAAGATAAAATTTTAATTTAACACTTTATGCCAATGGGGTAAAAGATGAAAACAATAGGCCTGATTATAAATCCAATAGCAGGCATGGGAGGGAGGCTAGGGTTAAAAGGGACTGACGGAGATGCATATAAACTGGCAATAAAACTCGGGGCAAAGCCCATCTCCCCAAAGAGGGCTATTGAATTTCTGAGTAGCCTAGATGTTAATGTAAAGCTTTTGGTTCCAAATGGGATAATGGGAGAAGAAGTTATTGAAAATGCGAAGCGTAAATTCTACTCTGAAACCGTTAAGTGTAGTAAAGAAAGCGATACAACTGCCGAAGATACAAAAAAATGTGCTGAAATAATTTCAAGAAAAGTTGATTTATTACTATTTGTAGGGGGAGATGGTACGGCGAGGGATGTTTATGACTCTGTTAAAACAAACATACCTGTTTTAGGCATACCAGCAGGGGTTAAAGTCTACAGCGCTGTGTTCGCCAACACGCCGAGAGATGCCGCGGAGATCGTAAAGAAATTTATAAGAAATAATATAAGGTTTGAGCAAAAAGAGGTGCTAGATATAGATGAAAATGAATTTAGAAACAATAGGCTTAAAATAAAATTGTATGGATACCTAATGGTACCAGCAAGTAAAGAGATGGTGGAGGGAGGGAAAACAGAGTTTAGCGGTATGGAAGAAGACTTTGAAGGAATAGCAAACTATGTTGTAGAGTTAATTAAAAGCGATGAAGTATATTTCTTAGGACCTGGTACAACAACCTCTGCTATTGCAAGGAAGCTTGGGGTTAAAAAGACCCTCCTCGGTGTCGATGCAATATTAGATAATAAACTCATTGGAAGGGATTTAGGCGAGTCAAAAATCATAGAACTCGCCAAGAAGTACAAGGCAAACATAATAGTTTCTCCTATTGGCGGCCAGGGATTCATTTTCGGAAGGGGAAACCAACAATTTTCACCAGAGGTCATCAAACTGATTGGAAAGGAAAACATAATAATAGTTTCTAGCAAGAGAAAGCTGCAATCATTTAAAAATCTGAAGGTTGACACAGGAGATGAAGAAACTGACGATATGCTAAGGGGTTATTTCAGGGTTATTGTTGGATATCATCAAGAGATGGTAGTTAAGGTTGTTTGAAACGTTCCTTAATTGCAGGGTCAAACAACAAACAATAGACCTCCCTTGAGTTTGAAAGCTTATACAACTTTGGTGTTTTATATTCGTGGAGCCTTATTATAGAAGAGTTACCGTTACCGACTATCTCCTTTATCGAAAGCAAAACCCTCGTGTTCTCTTTTTCTGCATTCACTATCTGCCTAAGCTTTTCTGGATCCGCATTATTTGCTATTAATTCCCTCTCACCTTTAATTTCTATAGAGACGTTTGGGAATTCTGTAAAATACTTTGTTTCTATCAAGAATTCCAATGTTGGCTTAAGCTCATTCGCAGTCCAGCCACATATAGGTAAAGCTAATGGGCACCTAGGGTGAAACCTGCAACCCTTTGGTAGGTTCAAAAGGTTTGGTGGGTCGCCCTTTAATATGATCCTCTGCATGGTTCTTTTTATTTGTGGTACAGCAGATATCAGGGCTATAGTATAAGG
>WALX01000064.1 GCA_015522625.1 Candidatus Hestiella sp. | reverse complement strand
TGTGTATAAGAGACAGGCCATGGATATGCCCTCTGAGTTTTATACTGAAAGAAAATTAATTCTTTTCTATTTTATTTAGCTCCCTTAGATTCGTTAGTGCAACATGGGCTTCCACTATGTCTATTGAATTTGCAAGGGATCTCCTTATACCGTCTACAACTGGGTATATTTCATAGAAGTTTTTTGAAGTCTTTAATGCTTCAGTTAGGTTCCTTTCAGTCTCAACCAGTTTGTAGAGTGATGAATATGTTCTTAGAAATTCGTTTATACTTGCCCCATTCTCTATGCGATCCATAAGGTTGAATATTTCATTTTTCACGTTATCAATTAGTTCTATAAACTCCTCAGGAAATTCTATTCCTTTTATTGTCTCCAAGAGCCAAGTCGCCATCGATACAATATGATCCCCTATTCTTTCGATGTTTTTTACTGTTGTATAGATGCTTATTGTTTCCCTCAGGCTTTTCATGCCGAGCTCCTCAAGCCTTATATCCCCTTCGATTGCTAAGTTTAGCTGTTTGCTTATATAAAGGTAGAGCTTGTCCATTACATCGTCTCTCTTAATAATGCTTTTAAGGACGTCCTTATTAAGGTTCGATAGGGATTCTATAAAGTCATCAAGCATCGATTTTAGCGTTTTTATCATGTTTTCTAACGCGCGCTTAACTGAAATTGAGGTTAAATCTACAACTGCTTGCAAGAGGATGCTGTTCTCGGATTGCTCTAGGATTTCTAAGCCTACAACTTTGTTCCTTACATTGTTGATAATCTTTTCTATCTTACTCGATTGAGTTGGGGAGAAGTTAAGTTTTATTGAATCATATCCAGCTAGATATGCCGAGATTATTTCCATTATAATGGCTGAGTTCATGAGTTCTGAGTCAATTAATATTTCCTTCACCCTGTTTTTTCTGCCCTCCTTCTTTTCTGCGCTATAGATCTTCAATGAATTGCCAACTAGTTCTATATAGACACTTGCCCCTTTGTCTATATCAATCTTCTTTGCCCATTCTTTAGGTATGGAAACTATATAAGTAGAGCCGCCCGTAACCTGTACTTTTCTTAGCAATTTTCTCTCTTCGATCCCTTTCTCTTGCATATGTACCACTAAGTATATATTTATATAGAGGTTATATATAAGTATATTTCACTCTATAGGTATTCCTTCAACACTCCTACTGCTATGAACTCTCTTTACCTTTATAGCACTAATGTAACTAAGCCTAGGAAACTCTCCTCTTATCAATACTATCAGGGGGTAACTACCTACCTGTCTTGCATAACAAAATCCCAGCTTGCACTCTTCTACCCATAGATCCTTTATTATCGTACCTCTTGGAACTACCATTGAAAGCATCTTAGGCTCGAACTCTTTTCTTACGAAGTTAATGAACTTTTTAGATGCCATTCTCTCTTTTTTACCTATTTTATGTTTCATGCCACTAACTCTGGTATTTTCAATAACCAGCAGCTTCCTTATGTTTATCCTTCTAACCAATAGCTTTCTGTGGAGAAGCTCCTTCAGGAAATTAATGTTATAGGCGTTGGTTTCTTTCGTTTCACCTGGGAGACCAAGCATGAAATTTATTCCTGGAAGTAACTCTGGCATTCCATTATATCCTATTTTTCTTCCTACTTCATTAACTATCTCAACTGCCCTTAAGGCATCTTCTAAACCAACTTTCAGGTTGTTAATTTTTATGACTTTGGGATCTAGGGATTCTATTCCAAAAGCTGCCACGTCTCCTGGAGTATGGTATCTTACTATTTTCTTTAATGCCTCTCTTGCTTCCTTTGGATATCTGGCTATTGTTCCGGGATTGACGTTGTCTATGTGTAACACTTTAAGGTTAATAGCATGAGCTCTAATACCATAGAGAAGCTTTTCGATCCTATCCGGATTTGGTTTTGGCCACTCTTCTACTCCTAAACCCTCTGAACCATAAACTAAGAAATCTGCTTGTCTACCAAGCCGAAATGCCCTTGCTCCATGCTTATATAGGGACAAGACCTCTTCTACGATTCCTTTTATATCCCTTTCAATAGGTTTTCCTTTTAAAGGCTCCACACAATAGCTACAGCCACCGGAGACCCACCTAGAGCATCCTCTATAGGTTTCTATCTCTACTATAAGGTTTCTCCCATAATTTGGGTGTTGCCTAATTATCCTAGAGCCTATCTTTACAAAGGAGTTTACGTTTGAGTAATCATTCCTTATTCCATAGGGAGATGCATAATTCTCGCCATATTTAATCAGATCATGGAAATATATTTCCGGATCTCCGGTTACAAGCACATCAAAACCAGCCTTTTTAAATGTGGCTCTGCTATAGGCCTTCCTTCCCCCTTCTATGCCCATACCCCATCTAGCGGCCGGTCCTACAAGCACTTTGAATGGCCTGCCTAACATTTTTGCCCATAACTTGAGCTCTTCCCCAGTTACTGGCTTCCCACCTATGTATTTTCCGGGAACAACAACACCTGCTATAAATATTGCTACATCATAATTATTTGCCTTTCCTATCCACTGCTTGTATCTAAATTCATCTACTGCTACGTATCTAATCTTTATTGACTTGTCAACACTCCATATAGCACCTGCTATGTACCTTGGGTAAATATCTATGTATGGTGGTACTCCAAGTCCTCCAGGCTCGTCATTGTATCCGTCAATGATTAGTATCTTTGAATACTTCATTTAATGCCCTAGGTAAAATTTAAGATAAATGAAAGGTATAACATTTTTGTTTTTAAAATAGATCGTGCTATTTACTTATTAATGAGCATTGCTAAAAAAGCTAGAGTATGTCCTCTTCTTGAGATGTGGCGAGTATATACATAAAATAGTCATCTCTCGGCAATCCATGTATGGAACTTTCGCATTACGGAGAGCGTATCGTTTACAGCCGATCAATATAAGATCAATAAGCTTTATTTAGTTGACTTCCCTTTTATGCTTGAAAGTAAAATTCCAGCAATTATTATTATAATAACAAACAAGGCAATAGTTTCTTCATGAATCCTTAAACCTATCCTTCCTCCAGTCATGCCATAAATTGAATTGATGCTTGATGCTATACCTAAGAAACCGAGGCCTATTGCAAGAAAAGCGTCTATATGTGGCAGGTTTATTAAAGATTTATTTATATTGAGGTATATTGATCTTATTAGAATAGTTCCGAATATTGTTGATGAAAAAGCTACAATTTCTGTTTTTGATAAAAGTACTATCGCTGGTATAGAATCTGTGGCAAAGAGTATGTCAGCTAGCTCTATGGCAATTATTACTAATAGAAGCTTTGTCGGTACAATTTTTCCTTTAACCTTTGTGAATATCGATTTTTGTTCATTAGCAACATTTATCCTTAATGAGCTTCTTATAAAATCAAGGAGCCTGTTACCTTCGCTTTTCTTTTTCTTGAGTTCCCTTTTTATCATCATACCGGCAGTAATCAGTACAACAAGGGAGAGTATTATTGATCCATATTTTAGTTCATCCAGTATGGCTATTCCGATTGATACGAAAGCTAGTCTCAGGAAGACTGCGGAATATGTTCCTATAAATATAGCTTTTTCTTGGTTTGCAAGTTCTATACCAAATTCCTTAAATATCAACAAAAACATCAATATGTTATCTAGGCTCAAAGAAACCTCTAAGATGTAAGAAGACGTATAAATATAGGAATAGTACGAGCTATACGATAGTAGCGCCCCTGCAAATGATATTGAGAGCATTATCCAGAGGATCGCTATGATCCTCGGATGATCTTTAAGAAAGAACTCTATGCTTATGCCAACCATTAATATGGAAAACAAAATGATCCATAGAGCACTAAATGTTACCATAGCTTTGAACATCCTATGGAGTAATCCTTTCTGTGTCTCTCGGCAATAGCCTCGCTTCTCTGATATTTTCAAGGCCTAGGAATTGTTTTACTATCCTCTCTAGACCCATGCCTACACCGCCATGAGGGGGCGCACCATACTTGAAGAAGTCTAGATAAAACCTAAACTTCTTCTCGTCTAGACCTTTGTCTTTGAGGTTCTCGAGTAGTATATCATATCTGTGTTCTCTTTGGCTACCAGTAGCTATCTCGAGTCCTTTAAAAAGCAGGTCAAAGCCATAAGTAAAGTCTTTATTGCCTGGAATCCTCATTGTATAGAATGGCCTAACCTTCCATGGATATTCAGTTATAAACACAAAATCACTATTATGTTCTTCTTTAAAGTATTCTCCTAGCATCCTTTCTGCTTCAGTATCTAAATCATCACCGAATTCGAGATGTTTGTCGTATTTCTCCAATAGTATCTTGTAGGCATCCTTTATTGATAATCTAGGTATTTTCTTTGGTATAGAAGCCTCTACGTTGTAAAATTCCCTGACTTCCTTTAAAGAAGAATTGTTCTCTAGCTCGTAAGACAGGCGCTTGAAGAAACCTTCAATTATGTTCATTACATCATCTGGAGAGCTAATATAACCTATTTCGAAATCCAAGCCATGAAACTCTGAGAGGTGCCTTACTGTATGGTGGGCTTCGGCCCTGAATACAGGTCCTACTTCAAAGACCCTTTCCAGCCCAGATATTACTGCAAGTTGTTTGTAGAATTGTGGGCTTTGAGCTAGGTAGGCCTCTTTGCCAAAATAGATAACGGGAAACACCTCTGCGCCTCCCTCAGTCCCGGTAGCTACTATCTTAGGCGTAAATATTTCTACAAATCCGTTTTCTGCTAAATACTGCCTAAACATATTGGCAATCCATGAAGCAAAGGTAAAAATAGACCCAACTTTCCTATTTCTGGCATCCAGCCATCGGTAGTCAAGCCTCACGTTTAACTGGGCTGAGGTGCTGGTTTCTGGATCGAGGGGTATTGGTTCGAAGGGTCTATTTAGAACATCTAGCTTATCTACAATTACCTCTAGTTTTAGGGAAGACTTTCCCTCAACGACCTCTCCTTCGATGCATAGGATAGATTCTTTTACTATATTTCTAGATTCTTCTATTACTTCATTAGGCGTAGACCTTTTTTTTAAAACAGCTTGGACTATGCCAGTTCTATCCCTAATTAGCAAGAATTTAACTCCTCCGAGATCTCTTATATTAGCAACCCAACCACATACCTTTATCCTTTTTCCTAAAAGATCCTGTTTGTGTTCATAGATATAATTTATGAAGTGGTCCTTCAGCATCTCCCTTCCCAATTCCTCAGAGCTTTTTTTCTTTTTAACCTTAATGTATAAACCGTTAAAAGCTTCCAGTTCAAGTATAGATTAACGTTTGGGGATCGCAGAATTGAAAGACGATGAAATACTATTGATGCTGAGGCCCTATGTTGCTAGATGGTTTAAGGACACGTTTCATTCGTTTACTGAGCCTCAAAGATATGCAATTCCCTTAATAAAGCAGGGTAAGAATGTGTTAATTTCAAGTCCCACAGGTACTGGCAAAACCCTATCTGCATTCCTAGCTATAATTGACGATTTGTACGCACTTGCGGAAAAGAACGAATTGCAAAAAAAGATATATGCCATTTACGTTAGCCCCTTAAGGGCTCTAGACAATGATATGCAAAAAAACTTGTTGAAACCATTAAGAGAAATACAGGAAAGATGTGAAAAGGAGGGTATAGAACTCCCTGCAATTAGGGTCGGGTTAAGGACTAGTGATACCCCGCCGAATGAGAAACAAAAAATGCTAAGGGATCCACCACACATAATTATAACTACACCAGAATCGTTAGCTATAAGCCTTTCAGCTCCAAGGTTTAGAGAAAAGCTCTCAGGTGCTAGGTGGGTGATCATTGATGAAATTCACGAGTTGGCCTCTAGCAAAAGGGGTGCGCATCTTTCGCTAAGCCTAGAAAGGTTAGAGTACTTAGTTCATCAAACTACCGGTTCATATATGCA
>WALX01000063.1 GCA_015522625.1 Candidatus Hestiella sp. | reverse complement strand
GATCCAGACACTATACTTTCAATGATACCAGACGGGGCTGTCGTTGCAATTTCTGGCTTTAATATGATAACAACTCCTGAATACATTATGGAGAGGCTATATAAATTATATTTAAAGACTGGCCATCCAAGGAAGCTGTTTCTGATAAGCGATACATTTCCTGGAACGCCTGGTAAGGGTTTTGATGCTATTGCTAAGATGATGTATGAAAGAAAGGACACAGATTTTATCGATGGTATGCTTTTTGCATTCTATGGTTGGAGTGAAAGCCTTCAAAAAATGGTTAAGGAGGAGTGGTTTGACGCCTATTCTTGGAGTATTGGCATTATGGCTTATTGGTTCAGGGAAGTGGGAAGCGGTAGGCCTGGAGTATTGACAAAGGTAGGATTATATACTACTGCAGACCCTCGATTCGATGCGACAGCATTGAATGAAAAAGGGAGAAAGCTTAGAAGGGTTAAGGTTAAGTTGTTGAATATTGATGGAGAAGAATATTTGTTATATACAGCACCTAAGCCGCAATTTGGTATCATCAGGGCTACAACTTCTGACGAAATAGGAAACCTATCCTTAGAGGACGAGGCGGCACTGGGTACCGTTCTTAATATAGCCCAAGCTGTTAAAGCAATGCCAAACAAGGGTACTGTAATTGCTCAGGCCTTGAGATTAGCTAGGTATGGTTCGTTGCAACCGAAAGAGGTAACTGTTCCAGGACCTCTAGTTGACTATGTAGTGCTGTCGCCAAGAGAGTACCATTGGCAGAGCAGTAGTTTTGATTATAATCCTGCCATTTCTGGGCAGATAATCCCACCATTGGAAAGGGAATATTTAACTTCAATAGAATTAACGCACAGAAAAATTATAGCTAGAAGAGTTATGTTATTTTTAGTAGATTTATTAAAGGAATATGGTAGGCAGATAGTTGTCAACTTAGGTGTGGGCATCCCTGCCACCGTAGCAGATGTAGCAGTTGAAGAGGAGATACAGGATCTAGTAGTATTGACAGTGGAATCTGGTACATGGGGTGGCAAGCCTTTATACGGTGCAGATTTTGGTGCATCAATAGGACCGTTTGCAACCATATCCATACCGGACCAATTCACCATGTATGAAGGTGGGGTTATCGATGCGGCAAGCCTTGGTTTCATGCAGGTTGATAAGGTCGGTAATGTAAATTCGTTTATCATGCCATCGAGGATACCCGGACCTGGAGGTTTTCCTGCAATCGCTACAGGTGCGCCGAAGATCTACTTTGCCGGAGAGTTTACGGCTGGTCGTAAAAGGATAATGGAAGTTACTGATGGAAAGTTAAAGATAATAAATGATGGTGATATAATAAAGTTCGTTAATAGTGTTTACAAAGTTGGATGTTCTGGTAGGATGCTCAGTAAATCAAAGAAAGCCGTTTACTACATAACAGAAAGGGCAGTGTTTAGAAGAGCAGATGAAGGTGTTGAATTGATAGAGGTGGCACCAGGCATTGATATAGAAAAGGATATATTTGCAAGGATGGAATTTAGACCAATTGTAAGAAAAGAGCCCGAGGTTATGGATAAAAGGTTGTTCCTTCCAAAGAGGATGGGAATAAAAGAAGAAGCATTAGAATATATAAAAAGGTAGGCTTTAATAAAAATGAGAAAGAGAAGGGGGCGGTTCAAATGCCAATAGAGGTATATAGCTTTGATGAGTTGTTAAGGCTTAGTGAGAAAGCTATAGAATGCAGGGTAAAGAGGAACATGAGGAAGGACACAGCTAAAATTAAGGTCAGGACAAAAAAGTATTTGTATACATATAAAGTGGCATTAGATGAGCTTGAAGATGCTTTAAAAAAGCTGAATTGTAAGGGTTTAGTCGATGTAGACAAGTTGGTTTCAAAGAAGCCTAAGAAAGCTAAAGTTGCAGAAGAGAAGCCTACTAAGGAGGGTAAGGAAGTGGTTACTGAAACAGCTCAAGAAGCTGAAAAGGAGCAGCAAAAGGCTGATATAGAGGAAGAAAGCGAAAACTCAAGTAGTCAGACATGATCCATTTTTAGTAGAGATAAGGTATACCTTTTTTAACACATATTTTATAGTAAAGGATTTACTAAATGTCGAGAGTAGAGCTACATACCAAGGAAGTAATATGCTAGCCCCGGAAGCCATTGGATGCCCTCCACCTCCTAATTCTTTTGCAACGACCTGCACGTTTGCCTTTCCCCTACTCCGAAGAGAGAGGCTTACTCTCCTGGCGGACTTCCTCTTTATTATGATTGCTATCGAGGCGTTTTCTCTTGAGAGTAGCGTCGCCCCTACCAGACTATCTGATGGTATTTCTTTATCCTTATATACAGCGGATATCTTACACCTATTGCCATAGGACTTGAGAGTTGATAGTATTGAATCAAAGTTGTTTAATTCTTCCCTCATATATTCTTCGAGGTGGGATTGCATTTCATTGTCCCATAAAATCCCCTCATAGAATTTCTTTATTATTTTGTGCTTCCATTCTATTCCTTTGTTCATGGTATATGAGACCCTGTAGAGCTTACCTCCAAGTTCATCGTCCCATTTCCATAGGTCTGCTGAACAAACAGCTTTTTCTAGCCTGTCCAAAAATTTATCATGACTCTCAAACTTTTTCTGGGCATATTTTGCTACGACGCCTGTACCGCACGTTTCTGTATCAATGAACATTTCAACCCCTAAAGCGGATAGTTTCTCTATGTCTCTTTGATCCCATACGTGGTGGTCATACCACTCTATTCTGACACCCTCAGATATTATTTTTTTGATTACATTGTATACATTTTCAAAGATTGAGTTATTAGACCCTATATCTGTTATAACTAGTAGATCACCTTTTTCCATAGATTCCGAAACGTTTTCTAGGAAGAAATCCAAGTTATAAGGTTCGGCAAAGATTGTTGTTACTTCTTCTGGAGTTTTTCCTAATATTCTCATGAAAGCAGCTGCTCCACCCATCCCGTCTAAGTCGTTATGGGTAACTATGAAGAGGTTATTTACATAGTTCATAATCCTTAGCAACCTCCAGTATTATAGGCTTTAAGAGACTATAGGACTCTTCTAAGGATTGCGGAATTACTTTAGCCCCACCTATTACGGTCATGTAGTTAGAATCCCCATTCCACCTCGGAACTACGTGTACGTGTACATGTCCCGGGACGCCAGCACCGGCTACCTCTCCTATATTCACGCCTATATTGAAGCCTTCAGGTCTGTAGACTTTTTTTAACGATGAAATGGCTATCTTTATCAAAATACCTATTTCGCTCAGTTCATCCCTTTCTAGATCCTCCAGGCTGCTTACATGCCTGAAGGGGGCTATCATGAGATGGCCAGGGTTGTAAGGAAATCTGTTCAATATTATGAATGCGGTGTTACCCTTACACAATACTAGCGATTCCTTCTCTTTTGCTGTTAAAGCCTTACAGAATATGCACCCTTCTTCTTTAATTTTTGTTGCGTTCCTTATATATTCCATCCTCCAAGGTGCCCATATATTACGGTACCAAGCTGGTTGTTGATTCATTCCTTTTCCCCTTTAGATCATCATACCCAATAATAGTCCTACTGGAATACTTATTAATATAAATACTAAAAAAGGTAAACCAGGTTCTGCCCAAATTATCTTGTTGAAGTCTCCTTTCGATTCCATTAGTACCGTTTCATGTGGGTCGTCACATGAAATGTCTTTGGAAGTAGATACCGCGAAGTACCATTTGTATTTATTTTCCTTTATAAGGTCATAGGCCTTTATTGGAGATGATGACAGACATCTTTTATTAAATATATTTGCCTTCCTACACGCAGATATGTTCATAAATGTTCTCGTAGAAAGCTCAAGTAATGCGCCAATAAGCAAGATTAATATTATGGGAGGTAGTATCCCACCTAGTGGATTTATAGGTAAAGAAAGAGCGATGAAGGCCGATGCCCACAAATCCCCACCGCCTATGTGACCTGTGAGGTACGCAATCGCTATGCCTATGATGCTTAATAGGCTTATCAAATAATAGAACAACAAAACCCTTATTGGATATAGGAAATAGAAAGAGGTGAAAGACAACACAAAGCCTATTTTTATTGATAAATACCATATGTATGTATCAACTTCCCTATACTTTATATCATAATAAGATGTTAAAGACAGCACTCCTATTACTAGCGCTATCAGGAAGTATTGTATTGCAGAGGCTGGCGTCAACCCCAACACTTCTACTCTTCGACGTCCCTGATTCCGTATTCGGAGATTATAAACACGGTCTCACCTTCCGGTAGGTGGGGAGCATCTACCACCCTTGCTATTCTTTTGTTCCCCCTGCTTCTTTTTAGCTGAACCCTAATTCCTGGTGCATGACCTACTATATGCCCACCGACAGCTGCCGTTGGATCACCATAGAATATATCTGGCCTTGACATAACTTGGTTTGTCACTACTACTGCAACATCGTATATCTCTGCTAGCCTTATGAGTTGATGTAGATGCCTGTTAAGTAGTTGCTGTCTCATAGCAAGGTTTTCCCTTCCAGGAAACTCTGCCCTAAAATGGCTGGTTAGAGAATCCAATATAACCAGTTTTATGTTGTCTTTTGAAAGCATGTCGTACAACTGGTCAACTATGGCCATCTGATGATGGCTGTTAACTGCCCTTATCCAGTATATGTTTTCCATTACCTTGTCTGGATCAAGGTTTATTCCAATGGTCAGTTGCTCTATCCTTTCCCACCTAAAGGTTCCCTCTGTATCAATAAATACGGCCTTTGCATTAAGGCCTCCCTTATCCTCTGGCATTTGGACATTAACGGCTAGCTGATGGCATATTTGCGTCTTTCCAGTGCCATATTCGCCAAAAAACTCCGTCATGTCTTTAGTTTCAATCCCCCCACCCAATAGGTCGTCAAGGCTTTTGCTACCGGTGGTTATTTTGTGTACATTCATTCTTTCCTTCTTTAATTCCAACGCCGTTTTAAACTTTATATCTAGTGTGCTTCTTGCTGAGCTTACTATTTTTTGGGCAGTCGGTATTGGTATGCCAGTAACTTGTGCTATCTCTTGAGGGGTGGCAACTGCTAGTGCTTCTATGCTTGTATAGCCAGATTCTATTAGCTTTTGGGCAGTATTCGGTCCAACGCCTGGAAGATCTGTTATGTCTTTTGGCTTATTCCTTTGTTCCTCACTATTTGTGCTCACGTTATATTCCACCACTTTTTTTAGGGTGTTTAAAGCCTAAATTCTATATCGAGCCTTAGATCTTATGGCTCCACATTAAGTTTAAGTCTTCGCGCTCGCAATATCAAAAGGTGATAATCGAACGTATTAATCTTTAGGCAAAAGTATTAATGTGGTGGGAATTTGAGGATATTGATGATACACCTGGATAAAATAAAATATTGGGCAGTTGAAAAGGCTATTGAAAACCCCCCTGATCCTGCAAGTAGTTTTGAAGGAGGAGAGTGCGTTGCTGGCTTCATTAGCGTTGAAAAAGAGGATCTACCTTCCTTGGCAAAGGAAGTTGCCTTCGAGCTTTCTGCACATGCTAATAGGTTTGGAGTTAAGGAGGTGATAATATATCCTTTTGCTCACCTCTCATCTAGCTTGGCCGAACCTCAAAGGGCTGTAGAAATACTTGAGCTTATAAAGAAACACTTAGAGGATATGGGCTTTAAGGTAAAGAGGGCACCCTTTGGATGGTATAAGGGTTTCTCTATTATTTGCAGGGGTCATCCACTTTGTGAGCTTTCACGGACTATAGAATCTCCAAAGGGTCCATTTTATATAAAGAATTCAAGGGTACTTTCAATAGATAGTGCCATTTCTTCTTCTCTACTGCCAAAGGGACTTGCATCGGGCAATCCATGGGATAACAAAGTATTAGGTGTTATGCAGAAATTCGGTATTCTTCCAGACAGTATTAGCTCGATCGGCAAGTTTATCATAGACGCACTTCTAAGGTGGGCTATGGATAGGTTTGGTATGGATAGCGCAAAAATAAAGCATGGTGGTGTTGCTGAAATTACTGGTATTTCTGGTCTCATCTCATTTATAAGGTCCTGCCTGGACAACGGAAGGTACGTAAAAGACTATGGAATAATATCGTATGGATCTCCTTCGGGTTCAGAAGTATTGCTTATGCCGTCGATTTATAAAGAGGATGCTATTAAGGAAAAGCTCGATGAAATCATGAATGGTTTTTCAGGCCATTTGTTTAGTATAGTGTCATCAAACAAGCATGGGTTTAGCATACCCTATGATGTGGACTATGGGCTAGATGTATACCTATACAAAACAAGGAACGGTGGTTTTTCTGTAATAGGATCAAGGGGGTATGTGAGAGATAAAGAAATAACCTGTTTGGGCCCGACGAGAAACCTGATAGCCTCCTTGATAGATTATGGGTTTAAAGAAGCAGAGAACGGCGTGACACCGTATCTTCCATTTTGGCTTTCTCCATATCAAGTGGCTGTGATACCGGTAAAAGAGCAGCATGAAGCATATGCAAAAGAAATAACAATGAACCTGGTTTCAAGCGGCGTGAGGGCCTATTATGATCCGCCAGGCAAAAGCCTTGGTGCAAGGGTAAGGGCTGCTGGCAAGGCATGGGTTCCTATAATCGTGGTCATAGGAGAAAAGGAGGTTGAAACTAGTACAGTAAGCGTTAGGAGGAGATGGAAGCAGGGTTCTCAAGAGGCTTTAAGTATTGAAACGTTTTATGAGGAAGTCGCTACTTTGATATCAGAAAGTCCCTTTATGAAACCTATCAATCCTCCAACTTCCTAACGGGTGTATGGAATGTATTTTTCTTGCAATATGGACAGTATAGGTACAGGGATTTCATCTTATCTACTTCAAAGCTGACTGGTAACACCCATTCCTTTTTGCATTGATTGCACCTGAGTAGCCACTTTGTCAAGTCTTTCGCCCTCTATAGCAATGTCGAGTAGGATTAAATTTTTTCCCCTGGATTTTACGTTAGCTTTGCTATCGTTTATGATAATACCCAATACCCATTTTTATTTTAGGATAATCTGTTTAAAAAAAGTAAAAATTTATAAATTCTAATTGCTCATTGCTAGAAATAGTGAGGTAATATGTCAAGTAAACACTCAACTGTAAAGGTAAAAGACCCAACTACAGGTAAAGAAGTAAGCCTTGCCCCTATAAAGGTATGGACACTAGCACCTAAGAGGGGAAAGGGCGTAAAGATAGGCCTTTTCAAGAGCCCTGAAACAGGAAAGTACTTTAGGGCAAAGGTAGAGTAAACAAGGTTTTTTTGAATCTACCATTCTCCATTTTTTATTGCATCTATCATACCACCTATTGTATCGCTTATGAAGCCATTTATAAGAAAGCTTATGCCTGTTTCATTTATTGCTCTGAGGTCCTCATCGAACTTGAGTAGTTCATTATATATAAGCTTGATGTCATCTTTTCCTTCTTTCACGAGTTCGCTTATCTTATTTAACCACAATACTGTCCTTTCTTCGGCGATGTCGAGGTATTTTCTTCCGTTTTTATGAATGCCAAAGTGCGTTGGTGCTATAAGGGTTGGTTCTGTTTTTTTCATCTTCTTTATGCTTTCTAGATACAGCTTCGGTTTAAAGGGTTTTGGGGAAGTAATGGCGTAAACTTCTTTCCCTTGAATATCAAATATCCCTCCAGCTGAGTCTCCGGAAAAGAGGACTTTCTCTGGATATAAGATTATGCTCATGTGATGGCTAGCATGGCCAGGTGTGTGTATGAATTTGATTTCATGTTTTCCTAGGCTTAGCGATAGCATGTCCTCTACCGCGATAACCCTTTTCTCTTCGGAGCCTATTGGTTTTCCATAGGCATCAGAGAGCAGTTTAGAAAACGCGTTAGCAGCTTCCCACAATTTGCTTGGATCGACGATATGCTTTACTCCCCTTGGATGAACATAGGCTACAGAGCTAGGGTAGTCTCTTAGCAAGTTTCCAGTAGCGCCTGCATGATCCAAGTGAACGTGTGTTGCAATCACTATGTCTGGTTTGACTCCGTGTTGCTCTAGTGCAAGGCGTAGCTTCCCATACTCTTTTGCCGGTCCCGGATCTATTATTGCTATCTTTTCATCGACTATTAAAAAGGAGGAGACTACGCCCTTTAATTCATAAGGTGAAGTATCAATCACATAAATATCTTTGGGCGTTTCCATCAAATCCTCACCTTATCTCTTGTTTTATCTCAAGGATAATAAAGGTTTGCTATAAAAATACTAGGTCAGAGATACTTGAGGCAATAATATGTGAAACCCTTAGGGGTTCAGGAACCCTAGAGTATTGCTGGGTTGAATTTATAATCTCAATGGCGTTATCTTTGTTAACCCCCCAGTTGATAATATAAACATCACCCATTTTCGTTTTTACCTTTTCTGCTTTGCTTATTAGACTGAGCGCTTTCTCCCTTATAGGCATATCTTTAAAATGGAGGCGTAGGGCCTCCCTTATCCTTCTTAAGGAAGGCTTGTAGGTATAGATAACTACAGAAGGAATTCCTGTAAGCCTATATATGCCAGGTAAAGATATTATGTTGAAACCAGCAATTGTTAGTGAATCAAAAAGAACAATAGCCCTTTCACTCCTTGATAACAAGCGTATCAGATGAGATAAAACAGATGTTGCGTCAAGTCCATCAGTATGAATGTAATTAACCTTTATCTCTTCAGGCCATAACTCCCTATATGAAACGCAGAGGGAAAGGGTCACTTTTTGCTCAAACTTTTTTACCTTACCGTCGTCACAGGCTATTATCCTTTCTATTTCCATTTTGCCTCCTCATCGAGTATCTCATCCATTATTGGATCTTCCCTTAAAGCTTCTATAATTGTATTAGCATCGCCTCCTAGGTTTATCACCCTTGTTTTCCCATATCTGCCTCTACTTATTATCCTTCCACTGATTATACCAAGCATATCTAGCTCCCCAATAATACCGCTGACCCTCCTTAAGGTGATCTCTTCGAAGCCTAGCGTAGAAACAATTTTTTTATACTTATCGTAAATTTCACCCGTTGTCGCATAATCCTTTCCATAGCCAGTCGTAATTAATATGGAAAGCATAACTAGCTTCCCATGAAGCGGTAGTGTTTTGATTATGTCGCTAACCCTATCCCTTTCTATTTCTATCCTTGCCTTCATAACATCATCCTTGACAACCCTATCCCTTTCCTCTCTCTCGGCAATCTCCCCTGCGATCCTCAGGAGATCCAAGGCCCTCCTAGCATCGCCATGATCCCTTGCAGCTAGCGCTGAGCATAGGGGAACTATGTCTTCATCCAAAGCGTTTTCTACAAACGCATCCATAGCTCTAGGATATAGAATGTCTTGGAGTTGCTTTGCGTCGTATGGGGGAAATACCAATTCTTCCTCATTTAAGCTGCTCTTTACTCTAGGGTCTAGGCTTTCTATCAATTTAAGGCTATTGGTTATACCAATAAGCGATACCTTTGACCTAGAGAGCTGTTCATTGATCCTTGTTAGGTTATATAGCAGGTCATCGCCATACTTTTTGACTAGAAAATCCACCTCATCAAGGGTTATAATAAATACGGTTTCAATATTGCTTATTTTCCTTATTATTCTATTGTAGACTTCTCCGATGGAGAGACCCGTGAATGGTACCCTTATGTTAAAGTGTTCGGCTATATCGGCTAATATCCTATAAGGTGTTTCTCTATGCCTTACATTCACATATATATACCCTATGTTTACCCCTTTTCCAGTAGCGTTTTCCTTGAGTTTTCTCAAGACATATTTCACAACAGCTGTCTTTCCGGTTCCAGTAAGCCCATAGATGAAAATATTGCTTGGCCTTTCCCCCCTGAGGGAAGGCGCTAGCGTAAGGGCCACTTTCTTTATTTCTTTGTCTCTATGAGGTAATATCTCTGGTATGTAATCAGGAAGGAGCACTTCCCTTCTCCTGAATACCTTGGATTTGTATGCAGAGTTGAATATTTCATCCAAGTTTGTCATCTTTCCACCAGTTCCAGTGGAAATTTTAGCTACTGGAAAGCTTAAGAATGGTATGGCCTACTGCAAAATTTTATAAATTTGTCAACATAAATGAGAATTGGGGGCCGGTAGCTCAGTCTGGAAGAGCGCTCGGTTGGCATCCGAGAGGCCCCGGGTTCAAATCCCGGCCGGTCCACATAATTGTGTTGTGTGCTGGTTGGGTGTAGGTGGTGGCAGTAAAAGGGAGTCTAGGTGCATGGATCCTCTCAATAGGTAACGAACTGCTCATAGGCAGGGTTGTAAATACCAACGCCTCTTGGATTGCTAGAAAGCTGACTTTTTTGGGCATTGGTGTAAGAAGGATCATTGTCGTCCCGGATACGATAGATGATATAGTTAATGAAATAAAAAGGGGTCTGCAAGATAGTAGAATAAAGATAATAATTACAACAGGTGGTTTAGGACCAACTTATGACGATATAACGCTAGAGGCTGTATCTAAGGCTACTAATAGGAAGCTCGTCCTTTATGAGAGTGCATTGGAAGAGATAAGGAAGAAATATGAGCAAGCTAATATGGAGATGACTAAAGAAAGGGAGAAGATGGCATGCCTTCCTCAAGGCTCCATCCCTCTTCCGAACCCCGTGGGAATCGCCCCTGGTTCTTGGCTTGATGCCAATGGAAAGATTGTAGTTTCACTACCGGGCGTACCGAGGGAAATGGAAGCGATATTCGAGGGCTACGTTATGGAAAGGATAAAGGGAACCTCGAGCATGGTGGTCGTTGAATGTGGCTTTAAGGTAGTAGGGATTCCTGAGTCATCTATAGCGCCAGCGCTGGAAGAAGCTGACAAGAAGTTTGCCGGGATATATATAAAGAGTCATCCTAAAGGACACGAGACGAAAGGGCCTATATTAGAGATTAAGGTATTGGCGTCTGGAAGTAACAGGGAGGAGGCATTAAACAAGGCTAAGGGTGCCCTTAATCTTGTCAGAGAAAGAACTAAAGACCTTGAGGGTAAGGCGTCTGAGGAGTATTGTGATTAGGCAACTCCTCTTAACGGCTGTTATAGCTTTAGCGGGTATAGGGCTTGTAGCCCTTTGGAAGAAGGTAGGAGGGGAAATTTTGTTATACTCGGGGATGTTAGTGATATTGGCCTCGCCTTGGCTTTCTTTTTTAATTATTTACAAGGTATATAAAGACAAGGTTTGATATATTTATTTCAATTTTTAAGCTTCGATCAAAATATGTGCATAGGGTAGTAACCGTGTCAAATCAGATTAAAGATGTAAAGAGACCACCTAACCTAGAAGTAGAAGGTGACGAAGAGTTAATAAGAAAAATAGAAGATGTATTAAAAGATGTATATGACCCTGAGATTCCTGTAGATGTATATAACTTGGGTCTGATATATAAGATTATGGCTAAATATGAAAATGGTAGGCCGAAAGTGGCAATTGTTATGACACTAACTGCTGTTGGTTGCCCTGTAGCCGGCACAATAATGGCATACATAAACCAGGCGGTAATAGATTCCATCCCTGGCATTAAGGAGGACGACGTAGAGATAGAGCTGACTTTTGATCCGCCGTGGAATCCGGATATGGTAAGTGAAGAGGGTAGGCAATTGTTGAAAGAAATATATGGCTACGACGTCGTAGAAGAGTGGAAAAGAAATATGCAGCAAGCCTATCAATCACAGGAATACTATTCTGAAGAAGGCTATGACTCGGAATAGTTTTTTAAAAAACTTCAGATACTAAACCTATGTTGGTGCCTATAGATTTGCATGGCAACTCACAAAGTCACTCAAAGTGGATCATAGGAATAGATGAAGCAGGTAGGGGTAGCCTCGTCGGAGAACTTATGGTTTGCTCATATGCTGTGAAAAAAGGCGATATAACAAAATTACTTGATATTGGGGTTAGGGATAGCAAGCAACTAACTCCTTTTGTAAGGCAGAAGCTTTATTATAAATTAATAGAAATTGGTCTCTTTTCGATTTATGCCATAAAGCCGAGGGATTTAGACAAGAGAAATATAAACCTTCTAGAAGAAAAGGCTGCATTAGCAGACATAAAGAATCTCTTGAAATCGATTGGTGGGGTGAATTATGTAGAAGAGATAATAATAGACAAATTTGGTGAGTTGAGGTTTTTGAAGAAAATTCTCAGCGAGCTAGGATTTAAAGGTAGGCTTATAGTTGAGGAGAAAGCGGATTCTAGGTATGCTGTAGTATCAGCAGCCAGTATTATTGCAAAGGTGATAAGGGACAGGAGGGTGGAGGTATTAAAGAAAATATATGGAATCAAAGGTAGCGGATACCCTTCAGATCCAGAAACTGTAGAAAGCGTTTTATTGCTTCTGGAAAATGGAAATACACCTGATGTAATAAGATATTCGTGGGCAACATTACAGGGAACGAAGTTCTATAAAAAAAAGAGAAAGTCATTGTCAAAATCCCTAGATGAGTTCATGAAATAGGTGGTAAAGATGAGTAAGTCGATCTCTTCTGTTAGGCCATATGAGGCGTTGCTTAGGCTTATGGATAAATACGGGTATAATACCATGGGCTCAAAGGAATGGTTGGAACTTAGCAGGGCAACTAGGCTTGGTTTTCAATATCTTGCTACTGAGGCGCTGATAAATGAACTGTCTTTTGCAGAAGACGAATCATATCATGGAAAGGAAATATTTACTCAGTTGTACAGGGGCATAGAGAGATCAATAATATATCCAAGCGGAGATAAGAAGGCAGATATTGTTATGATGAAAAAGCCGAAGCCAAACAGAAAGAGCGTATCTTGGAGGCTCTTGCTTGACTACCTCCCGCAACCTCCCTTACCCCTATTTGTAATTGATATGAGCATGAAGTTCGTGCATACTCAAGAAGAGCTTGCAAAGCTAAGGCTTCAGATAGGTATAAGCCTTTCTGTCATGAGAGAATACCTTTGGGATGCCCATTTAGCTATAACAGGAGCGGATGAAGAGACGTCAAGGTGGCTATCGGAGGTTTTGGGCCACAATAAGATCTCTATATCAAATGCGAGGCCAAGCGAGATATTGTGGGGGTTTGATGCAGATAAAGTGGTGATACTAAGGGCTGATGCTCAAAACCCCTTGAGGCCCGATGATGTGTTAACGGCGGATGCGTTTCTTATTGGAGGAATCGTAGACAAGATTCCAAGGCCAGGTCTTAGTAGAATGCTAGATAGCCTTGTGCCTTGGGGGATACCAAGGAAGCTTGAGTTGAAGGGCTCTGTTATTGGTGTGCCGGAGAGAATAAACAGGGTGATAGAGATGCTTTTAAAAGCTAGGTATGTATACAATGGCGACATATACAAATCCATAATTTCAACCATGACGAAAAAGGATAGAATAGCAAGGGCATTTAGAGAAATAGTAAACAGATCTTTTGGGGAGGCCGGTGTCAAGTATATTAAAAAGAGTGAATTTGATGAATTGAAGACATGGCTTCCTGTAAGCTTTGATGAGTTTATGGAGGCTGCAAGGAGGGCCCACGTAGAAGTAAGGTAATAATATTTTGCAGTCCTATTATCTATGTTTCTTAAGATTTGCTTTTTTAACATTTATTTATATACCAAGATACACCAACTAATAGTGGTGAAATTTAGTGTACCATAGGGGTAAGCTCTTCAATAATCGCTGCTTCAAATATTATATTAAAATACGTGGTGGGTATAATGGGCAATCCCTATGACAGAGACGATTCGTTTTTAAATAGAGCTGCGTTTAGCAACATTAACTATTTCGATTTGCCAGAAATAAACCACTTAGTTAGCATAGCCAATGAAATTGGTTTGTCAAGATCATTTGAACATTCTTTAGAAGGGAAGGCCACAGCAAAAGATGTTGCAGAGCTTTATAAGGCGCCACTTTGGCTACTCGGTGCCATGGCTAGGCTTATCTCTGATAAGATTGTAGGAAGGCGCGTTGGCTACATAATTAACAAAATTTTCAATTACACAAATATATGTGTAGTTGGGTGTAGCTTTTGCGCTTTCTACAGATCACCTGGAAATAATGGTGGGTACTTGGTTGGAAGGGATGAAGCGATAGCTTCAGTTGTTAAAGACTGGATGACTTATGGCATAAGGCAATTGTTGTTTCAAGGTGGTGTTAATCCTTCTGTGCCTATAGAATACTTTGAGGAGGTCTTTCGTGGCGTCAAACAAAGGACTAAAGGTAGCGTTGCTATTCATGGCCTTAGCGTAGTTGAAATTGACCTCTATTCGAGAATAAACAGGGTTAGCATAAAAGAATTCTTATCAAGGCTTGTTAATGCAGGGCTTGACAGCGTTCCTGGTGGAGGTGCTGAAGTTCTTTCACAACGAGTTCGTAGCATAATATCTCCTAGGAAGACGGACGTAGAGAGGTGGATAGAATTAATGGACAAAATAATGTCCCTTGAAATTCCTATGAGCTCTACAATGATGTATGGTCACGTAGAAACTTTGCTGGAAAGGGCAGAACATTTGCTGAAAATATTAGAAATACAAAGAAAAAGGGGGCTAGTAATGTCTTTTATTTCGTGGAATTTTGAACCTTCAAACACGCAACTAAAAGAAAAAGTCCCATATGCAGCTAGTGGGAGTGAGCACTTAAGGAACGTTTCCGTGGCAAGGATAGTGTTTCGCCACGAGATTCCATGGATACAATCAGGTTGGTTAACGGCCGGGGTAAAGCTTGGCCAGGTTTCCTTGGAGTATGGTGCAACTGACTGGGGCGGGACATTATACGGTGAAAAGGTCCTTCCATCAGCTGGGATATCATTACCTAAGCTTGTTCGCAGTAATGTTGAGAAGGTTATTAGAGAAGCTGGCTATAAGCCTTATGAGAGAGATAACTTCTATAGACCAGTGTAGGTGGTGTATTATGTTTGATGATTTGCCGAAGTGGCTTGAGAAGCTCCAAAAAACCTCTACTTCTTCATCACTTGAGAAAGCAATACATGGCGATAGACTAACGCCAGTTGAGATAGCAAGGCTGATAGAAGAGACCCCTTTTTATGCCCTATCGGCTGCGGCTGACTTTATGGCAAGGACAAAAAAACGCAACAGGGGGAGCTTTACTGTTAATATTTACCTAACTTATACAAATGTATGCACCACTTCATGTAGCTTTTGTGCTTTTTATTCTCCTCCTGATTCGCCAAATGCTTATGTAATACAACCAAGGAAGTTGGCAGAAGTTGCAAAAAAGGCTGAAGAAAACGGAGTCATGGAAATACACATGGTTGGGGGAAACAATCCTGACCTGCCCTTTGATTATTATGAGAAGCTAATTTCTTCTATAAAAGAAAGAACAAAAAAAGTTACGCTAAAGGCCTTTACTGCAGAAGAGATATGGTTTATAGCTAAAAACACCGGTCAAAAGACAAGGGAGGTATTAGAGAGGTTTAAAGAACTTGGGTTGGATTCCCTGTCAGGTGGGGGTGCAGAAGTTTTAGATGAAGAGGTACAGAAGATAATCGCTCCAAAAAAAGTCCCCCCTGAGGAGTACCTAAGGGTTCATGAGGAGGCCCACAAGATTGGTATTAAGAGTAACGTAACCCTTATGTATGGTCATATAGAAGAGCCAATAAATGTTGCAAGGCATCTATATAGGGTAAGGTCCATAGAAAATAGGTCTCCAGGTTTTATCTCATTTATTCCAGTACGATTCAACCCTGGAAACACCCCTCTAGGTAGGTCTGATTTATACAAAAGAAAAGCCAAGGTTGGCGGAAAATATGATTTGAGGATAATAGCTTCATCCAGGCTAGCGCTTCTGGGAGCTATAGATAACATAGTGACATACTGGGTTGCTATGGGAGAAAAACTGGCTCAGGCTGCGCTTACTCATGGTGCTAACGACCTCGGGGGCACGTTCTATCAAGAGGCTGTTATATCTGCTACTGGTTCCTTTAAGGTTGGAAAGAGACCGGATGAACTTGCATTTATGATAGCCCAAGCTGGTTGGGAGCCTTGGTTAAGGGATACTTTCTATAATTATATTGATAGAATAAACCCTATTAGGATGCCATGGATGAACGTTTAAGTGAGGCATAATGTTAAAGATCTTTGCTACCCCAAAATACAGTTACTCTCGCCCATTGAAGAGGTGGTTAAAGGAAAGAGGCTTTAAGGTAGTAGAGTCGTATCCTTTCGAAGCAGTCAACATGATATCAGAGGGTTCTGTAGACTACGGCATTATCCCAATAGCCTCTGCAATTGTGGAAAGGGGTCTCCGCATCTGTCCCGGTCCCATGGTATACAGTGAAGGGCCTACTTTAAGTGTTAGTATTTTTTCTAAAAGAAGAAAGGAGCTGGGGGAATGCAAAAGCATAGCTGTTACAAGTGAAACCAGGACTGCTTTATTATACTTGAAAGCGCTTGCCGCAAAGATGAAAGCAGGTATAAAACTCTTGCAGACAAATGATAAGTATTTTAGCGAACTCATAAATTTAGGAGATTGCGCCCTTGTCATAGGAGATGAAGCATTGCTTGCTACATCTTCAGCTGTCCATAATGTAGCTGATATTGGTCTGCTCGTAAGAAAGGAATTAGGTATAATACCTGTGTTTGCTGCAACAGCAACCCATGCAAAAGGAAAATGCGATTATTCTTTAGCATTACCCCCTTGGCCGACACCAGCATTCGAGGATGCTCTTCAAACATCTAGGCAAACTGGGTTGGGGTTTTCCCTTTCCTGGTTGTATCATCATGGAATCATAAGGTTTGATTATAACCCCTCAGTCTTATCTAATTCCATTGTTGCGTTGCGTAGTATGTTGCCGTTATAAAGGCGTTGCTATACGGTCTATTAGGGTGGAAGGATGGCAGTATTACGGTTTGCCCATACTCCGGATCACGACGATGCATATATGTTTTATGGTATAGCCACAGGGGCTGTGAGGGTTCCAGGATTTGATGGCATAGAGCACATTATGGATGACATAGAGAGCCTTAACAAGAGGTTGGTAGACGAGGGTTGGAATGTTGAAGTATCAGCTGCTAGTGCCCATGCATTTCCTTTCATATCTGATAGGTATTATCTAATGAGGGCAGGTGCCAGCATGGGAGAAGGATATGGTCCCGTGGTAGTTTCAAGGACTCCTTTAAAGAACTTGAAAGGAAGAAAGGTTGCTATTCCGGGCAAATACACCACAGCTAGGCTTATATTGAGGTTAGCCGCAGGAAATGATTATAAGGAAGTTTTTGTTAGGTTTGATAAGATACCTTCTATGATTATTAGTGGTGATGTCGATGCAGGGCTTTTGATTCATGAGGCCCAAGTTACATATGAAGATATGGGTCTTCATGTTGTCCTTAGTCTATGGGATTGGTGGAAAGGTCTAACAGGAGGGCTACCAATGCCATTAGGTGTGGACGTTGTTTATAAAGGCCTTGGCGTTGAACTGGCAAGCCTTCTAAGAGAGAAGCTGCAGGAAAGTATAGCATATGCTTGGAAACATCATGAAGAGGCACTTGAGTATGCTATAAGCGTTACCAGGAGTGGATCGAGGGACAAGTTAGACAAGTTTATCCGAATGTATGTTAATGAACGCACGCTAGATATGGGTTCTAATGGTATAAAGGCCCATGAAGTTTTATATAAGATGGCGTCGCAAGAGGGGTTTATTCCGGAAAATTTTTCCTTCGAAGTAGTATAATACTATGTGGTGAAAATAAGGTTTTTAAAACCTAATAGCATCATAGTTTCTTCTGGCGAAGGATGTGAAGGCTATAAAGCTAGTTCCTTTTGAGGTATCAATAATAGCATCCGATAGCATGGGGGTAAGGAGTTTAGCAACGCTTGTAATAGCATGCAATAAGAGGATAGGAGTAGACCTGGGCGCATCTATAGCTCCTAGGAGGTATGGTCTACCTCCTCATGAGTTGGAGTTGAAAAGATTAGAGGAGGCCCTTAGTGAAATTGAAAAAGCAGTAACGTTTTCTGATATATTGATAATAACCCATTACCACTATGATCATTACCTTAAGGATAAAGCTGAGTTATATTATGGGAAAGAATTGTTTGTTAAGGATTACAAGAAAGGCATAAACAGGAGCCAGGCCTTTAGGGCAAAGATGTTTTTAGAGGGAAATAAAGTAATTGAAAAATCAAACGTGAAAATAGCTGATGGAAAAATGTTTAGAGTAGGTGAACTTGAACTCGAATTTTCAAGGCCGGTTTGGCATGGAGAAGAAAAGACTAAGCTAGGAAAGTTACTCTTGGTAAAAATTGCGTGTAAGGGAAGGTCAATAATTTATGGAAGCGACTCACAGGGACCAGGCAATAACGAAGCCTTGGAGCAATTGTTGAAGTGGAGGGGTTCTGAACTGCTTATAATCAGCGGTCCCCCGACGTATTTTGCTGGGTATAAGGTTTCAAGAGAAGCAGTAAACAAGGGCCTGGAGAATTTAAGACAGGTAATAGAAAACAAGGTGGCCAGATATATTGTTGTGGATCATCATCTTCTAAGGGATTTAAACTATAAGAAAGCGTTAGAGCCTCACTACAGGGTGGCTGAGGGTGTAGGAGTAAAGGTTTTAACAGCAGCTGAATTCATGGGTCAAGAAAATGATATGCTTGAGGCTAGGAGGAAGGAGCTTTGGAAAAAATAGAGGTAGTTTTCCTAGAGTCTTCCTTGGAGCTCATGAATAACAAGCTTTTGGACATAGGTGAAAGTAGAAAGAAGATCAGGAAGGATGATGGAAAAAGGGGAAGGCCTGATATAGTTCATGTATCACTGCTTAACTTGATGGAGAAACCCTTTGTTCTAAATGGTAGCGTAGAGGTATTTATCCACATATACGATGATAGGGTGTTTAAGTTAAGCAATGATATAAGGTTGCCAAAGAATTATGAGAGGTTTAAGGGATTGATGAGGCAATTATTGCTTTATGAGAAAGTTCCTCCAGGTTCTAAAGATCCCCTTATATGGAAGGTTTCTGATTCCCTCGATGAGTACTTAAACGGTAGGAGGATAATACTCTTGAGCGAGGACGGAATCTCGTCTAACATAGATGATGTTATAAGGCTTTCATTATCAACAGGATATCCCATAGGTATAGGTGCGTTTTCTCATGGAGGCTTCAGTAAAAGGGTTAGTGCTAACGTATATGAAGCTTTTTCTCTTTATAATGGAATTAAGCTTAAAGCTTGGGATGTTTCATGCCTGTTATCTAGCAAGTTGTTCGAAATCTTTTCGCCAAGAATAGGATAGGATTATAAAGCCCTGTGCTTTCTCGGATGCTAAAAAGTTAATATCGCATCCTTTATAAGTATTATTTAGGTGGTAGAAATTCCAATAGACCCAGAAGTAAAGGAATTTTTAGAGTCCTTCTACAAGCTAGACATAGCCATAGATCCAACAAAGTACAGTATAGAGGAAATAAGGAAGAAGATGAATGCTTTGTTTGCAGAAGCTCTCCCAAAGGAGCCGATCTACAAAACAGAGGATATCAAAATAAGAAGCGATGGCAACGACCTACCTATAAGGATATACTATCCAGATGACAAAAAAGGGCACGGAATAATCTTGCATTTCCATGGTGGAGCTTGGATTTTTGGGAATCTAGATACCGAGGATTCCATTTCAAGGATTCTAGCAAATCATTGTGGCTGTACAGTTGTTTCGGTTGATTATAGGTTAGCACCAGAGCATAAATTCCCAGCAGCGGTGAATGACTGCTTTAATTCCTTGCTTTGGTCTATAAATAACGCAGAAAGAATAGGTGGTGACCCTAGGAGAATAGCTACATTCGGGATAAGTGCTGGAGGAAACCTAGCCGCAGCTACGTCTATATTGTCAAAGGAAAAAGGTGTAAAACTAAAGGCACAGGCATTAGTAGTACCTTTTGTATATCTAGATGTTGCTTCAAGGTCGATGAATGAGTACAGGAAGGGCTATTTCTTGGATATAGATACCTCAGCCCTGTCTTGGTTGTTCATGTACATTAGGAATGAAAGTGATTTGGTTAATCCTTTGTTCCAGCCACTCCTCGCTAATGATCTTTCAGGCATGCCAGAAACAATAATTCTGACAGCAGAGTACGATCCTTTAAGGGATCAAGGGGAAGCATATGCAGGCAGGCTAAGGGAAAGTGGCGTTCCAACTGTAAGCATGAGGCTTAATGGAATGATTCATGCATTCCTAGGTTCTCCAAGGGTTCAAAGGCAGTCAGCAATTATTGTCTCATCCCTTCTTAAAGACATCTTCACCAAGGATTAACCGAATGAAAACTCTATGGTGCCATAATTTTTTATAGGTCTATATCATCAGGTAACTAGGTTTTTCTTTTTTTTAATTAGCAGACCTCGTGAATTCTTTTTGTTATTCTTCATTTAGAAGCTTAACGAAAATAAAGTCTCGTTTAACTTTTTTGCTTTCCTAGGGAAGATTTTCGTGGTAGAGGTAATAAGAAAGCTTTAATACACTTATCCTATTATTGAAATTGATCACTTAAGAGTGGTTATAATGCCGGATTTGAGGAGATGGGGGTATTCGCTGCTAGGGTTTGCAACCACATCAACGCTTACCTCGGCCCTTTCAATTTACGTTCTTTTCATAGGCTTTTTCTCACAAAAAATAGGGGTTCAAGTACCAACTTTAATATTATGGGGGAACTTGGCATACTTTATTGGAATGCCTATTGGAAAAGTGATAGGAAGAACCCTTAAATTTTACAAGAAATTGCCTCTGGCTACGGCCGGCTTGACTGCTGTGATATCTGCTTCCTTGATCATGATGCCTTTTGTTTCCACTTTTTCTCAACTCTTGACACTAAGGATAGTTCAGGGTACCGTCACTTTCTACATGGAGGTTTTTTCTAATGTGTATTCATTTTTGTTTGAAGAGTTTAAGTCAAGAAACCTTGCTTCATCGATCTCCATCTCCGGCATACCTGGAGGGGTAGCGATAGGAACGTCTGCATACGCTTTGGAAACCCAAAACCCTATAGCGGTTTATGTGTCATTTGGCATGATATCTACAGCTTTAGGCATCCTATATTCTATCTCTACAAAAAGATTTAGGCAAATAGGCATTAACTTGGCAAAAGAAGAACGCGGTACAACATATAGGCTAAAGGTAACATGGTTGATGGGCTTCTACTGGGCTACTATCGCGGGGTTTAATCTGGTGTTAGCGGTAGTCCTACCCCCATACATATCTTCGTATTATCCAAGGGATGTTCCATTAGCGATGGAAACCTTTGGTTATTCTGGGGCTATATTAACAATACTAGGCGGGATTATCGCCTATCTAACAAAATCATTAAAAAATATGGCTGTGACTGTTGGAATTTTCTACATAGCATCATTTATAGGATTTATATTTCTATACCTATTTGAGCCTGTGGGCCTATCGCTAATGGTAACAATTGTTTTGATAATGCTAGAGGGGATCGCAGTACCCTTTATCTATTCTGTTCCAAGGGAAATTTATCCAGAAAGCATGGTAGCTAAAGGCACATGGGAGTTTGCCTTGATAGGATCGAGCTTTCACATATGGGGTGCATTAATAATTTTAACGATAGGCTCCATCTTTAGTTATAGGCTGTCTATTTTTGCCTTAATCTTTCCTCCAATATACGGGGCAATAGTCTCATTTATCTTGCCAAGAATCTCAAGAAAAGGGTCAAGCAATGAAAGCAGGAAAGTGGTTTGAAGCCTTAAGCCCGGTAACGCTTACGAGCGCCTTTGCTTCTGTGACGTTGGGTACTGCACTAGCTTGGTATTCATCTGGAGAAATAAATCCCTATTTTTATTTAGCGACGCTTATCGGTCTTCTCTCAGCACAGGGAGGGATCAATCTGATAAATGACTATGTTGACTATAAAGCAAGGGTAGACGTTTTATATAGGGAAAGCGGTTTTTCTCATAGAAAAAATGCAATAATAGACTTAGGTCTGAAACCTTCAAATGTAAGGGGTATGGGATATTTTATGGTTGCAGTGGCCTTGTCCTTGGGCATTTATTTGGCTGTAGAAGTGGGCGTTCCAATTATAATTCTGGGTGCAATTGGCATATTTCTGGGCGTTATATATAGTGAACCACCATTAAAACTGAAGTATAGAGGATATGGGGAAATAGTTGCTGCTATTGTAATGGGGCCATTGGTTGTTTGGGGATCATATGTCGTGCAAAGAGGGAGCATAGCAAACCTGTCTCCACTCTTGGTTGGTGTAATAAACGGCTCTTTTGTATTCCTCACATTAATGGGTTCAAGTATGCTCAAATCTGAGGTGTACAAGGCTTTGAACAAAAAGAACATAGTCTTGGTACTTGACAATCGGATAAAATACGCGGTTTATACATCAATAGCATTGATTTATGTGTCTTTAGTTGTTTCATCTCTTTTCGACTATATACCTCTCATCTCTCTCATATCTTTAGTCCTTGTACCAAGAACCATTAGGTTAGCAAAACCCCTTTTGAGCGAAGAGGGCGTAAAGAATAGGTGGAAGGAGCTTAGAAGCCTTTGGTCGGGGCCATTTAGTGTAAGGATTATTATACTTATCATAATATTGGTTTCAATGATTATCTCTAGGTGGTCAGGATTTTTGAACGTTACTGTTTTTTAAATTCTTGTTCTGGACGATTCTTTCTGCTATCTTCCTCATCTTCTTGATTATGCTCTCATCTTCACGTACCATTTCAGGCCACTTTCTTCCATAGTTTTCTTCTGGAAGCTTTCTTGTAGCGTCTATACCCATTTTGCTATTATATGAATGGAAGATGTTTGAAGGGTCTAGGGCATCTGCATGGGAGCCTTTGATTATTAATACGTCCCTTTCTGGGTTGACATTGCTACTTATTGCCCATAGGACCTTAGAGGTATCATGAGGGTCTATATCATAATCTACTACGACTATAATCTTTGTCAGGGAAGATTGCCCGATTCCCCATAATGCATTCATAACCTTTTTTGCATGTCCAGGATACCTCTTCTTTATTGATACTATAACAATACCTTGGAACATACCTTCAACGGGGTAATTTATTTCCGCTATCTCTGGAATTATATATGAGATGATTGGTTTGAAAATCCTTTCTATTGCCTTTCCAAGTATAGCATCTTCGAGCGGTGGGAGACCTGTCACACTGCCATAGTACAATGGGTTTTCCCTCATGTAGAGCCTAGTAGCAGTAAAAACAGGATACATTTCCTCAGGTTCATTGTAATATCCAAAGTGATCACCAAAGGGTCCTTCCTTTCTTAGCTCTTTTGTATCTACATAGCCCTCTATAACTACCTCCGAATTGGCTGGTACTTCTATACCATTGCTAAGCTCATATAGCTCTAGGCCTTTACCCCTCACTATGCCAGCAAAAAGGGCTTTGTCTATAGGGTAAGGAACTGGAGAAACAGAGGTAAGCATGGTTCCAGGATCTGCGCCCAAGACAATAGCGACCGGTATTTTTTCTATCTTCTTTTCTAAAGCATCTTGAAATACCATGGATCCCCTTTTATGTATCTGCCAATGGATTATTGCCTTTCTCCCATTTATTATCTGTATCCTATACACACCCATATTTATTACGTTATTATGGCTATCTTTAGTAACAACGATGGGGAAGGTTCCATACCTGCCACCATCCTTTGGCCACGTTTTGAAGAACGGTATATTGTTTAACGGCTCACTTTCTATAGCCTTTTCTTCAAATGAAGCCTTTTTTACCTTCTTGGGAAGGTATGAAGAGAATTTTGTAGCCTGCCCAATCATCTTTATTTTCTCTGGTACAGTATAGGGTATTGACTTGAGGGGGTTGATCAGCCTCATCCCTATTTCTTCAAGTCCTTTAACAGAAAGGGAGGAGGCCAGGACTCCTAGGTCTGGAAAGAGGTTCCCTACAACTTTCCAGTCCTCAAACCCTTTAACATTTTCTATGAGCACTGCAGGTCCCTTTAAATACATGATCTGCCTAAGCAGTGTTGGTATCTCTAGGATTGGAGAAAGAGGCTCTTTAATCCTCACTAGAGTGCCATTATCTTCAAGCCAAGAAACATAGCTTCTAAGGTCTTTAAGTGGATCTGTCATTACTATCTACCACATCCTTTAATGTTCTTAAAAGGCTTTTTAATTCTTAGAAGCTTATTAATCCATAAGTTAATGAAAAATATGGTGACAATGTTGCCTAAGTATGACATCTATGGACAGGACTTGCAATATCTTACAGTTGAGTTGAATCCTAGGGAGAAAGTCTACGGCGAAGCCGGCCATTTGATCATGAAATCAGCTTCTTTAAAGATGGACACAAAATTAAAGGGAGGTATATTATCTTCACTGAAAAGGGAGTTGACTGGTGCCTCTTTTTTCGTAATTGAACTCGAAGGTCCAGGAAGTGCTGTTTTTTCTGGTATATTTCCTGGAAAGATAATTAAGGTACCAATGGGCAACAAAGGCTTGCTTGCACAGGCCCACTCATTCCTCATGGCCGAAGATAGCGTAAAATATGATGCAAAGCTTGCCAGGTTTTCGGTAGGCTTTTTAGGTGGTCAAGGAATTTTATTCGCTAGGTTTTTGGGTAGCGGAAATGTTTTCTTGCATTCCCATGGTAACCTCATATCCAAGGATCTATCTAACGGAGAAACCATAGAGGTAGAAAGTTCGCATTTAATGGCGTTTGAAGATGGTATGGAGTATTCAATAACGAGGGTTGGTGGGATCAGGTCGATGCTTTTCTCTGGTGAAGGGTTGTTCTTCGTGAAGATAAAGGGGCCTGGAAGGGTCTACCTCCACACGTTAACTGTAACGCAGTTAGCGAATGCCATTGGTTTATATTTAAAAGGCTGAGTGCTTTTCATGAGGCGATTTCCTTCAAGGCTTTTTTAAGCTCTTTATAGCCCTCTTCGAAGTTTTCAGCAGAGTAGCAAACCCTTATGTATGGCCCAGTAACGCCGAAATAATAGGCAGGAACCACCAATATTGATTTCTGCACTAGTTTCTTTGCAAGTTCCTCTGAATCGATCTCTGCATATTTTGAGTAGCTCATAAATGAAGTAGTGCCTAAAACCGGTGTTTTTCCTTTATAAAACTCAAGATCCTCCTTTTCGTTTACAAGCACCTCAAAATTCCTCTTCTGTATCTCCCTTACTGTTTTTTTGATGTGTTCGCTATCTTTCAGCACCATATAAGCTATAGAAATGTTGTACCTAGAAACCTTGTTTGTTATTATCCCCCTTAAAAGGTCTATTCTTTCAGCATCTTCGCGGTTTGGGGCGATTATGTAGCCTACCTTAAGCTCATCACCTCCATATAATTTGGATAGGGAATTGATCCTGTAGGTATCTTCCGGATACGAAGATTTGTCTAGATCCCTGTAGAATTCCATAAATGTTTCATCAACGATGTATGCCTTGAATCCTGGTTTCAACTCCATTAGTTGACCAGTAGGGTTGTTAGGATTGCTCAGCATGTATATTTCACCATCTCCTATTTCCATCTCTAATGCTGCTGGTACCTTTCTTATGAGTTCATATTCTGGCAATGGAAACTCTGCCTTTTTGAACCCTTTGGAGCGCAGGTAGTATGCTGTGAGGAAGAAGGCCTCTGTTGCTCCATGGGTTATCACAACGTTCTCCGCCTTGTCCCCGTTTATTTCTGCTATTTCTTTCTTTAGCTCTTCCTTGCTTACAAGCCTCACATTTTTGAAATATTCCGATAGATCAATTATATCTGACATCCCGCTGTTTGATAAATTATACTTTACCCCTTTGTGTTCTTGCAAATACTTACCTATTTCGAATTGAATCATGTGCACCTCAGGTAATATTTCACTTTTAGTTTATTTAACTTTTTCTTGTTGCTACACCTTAAAATAGCTGTGCTTTTCGCTGTCGCATCATAAAATCTTTTATAGTCTATTATACCACTTAGAAGTGGTGATAAATTGAATAAGAATGTGTTGGCTTTTTTTGTAGTTTATAAGGCCTCTGTTGGTGGGCAATAATGGGCGTTAAAGGGGGCGGCTGGAGGAGCTTTAGTTTAGATGAGATAGGATCCATTTCTGAAAAGGCAGAGAAAACACTCAAAGAAATGAACAAATATGATGAGCATATACACCTTGAATCCTCTTTAAGCTCGCTTAAAGCAATATCAACAATTATATTAGGCTATTGGAGGAATTCCGATAATCCAATTAATAGGGATTGGTTTATATTGAGCAAGGGTCATGCAGCTCCAGCTTTATATGCTGTGCTTGCAGAGGTAGGCTTGTTAGATAAAGAAGAACTATTTAACATAAATAAAGTAGGGTCTCCCATACAGAATCATCCAGACCTCTCGACCCCTTTTGTAGGGATGACCTCTGGCAGTCTTGCCCAAGGGCTCAGTTTCTCTTTGGGTATATCTACATGGATAAAAATAAAGAATGGGAAAGGTAGGGTCTTTACTCTCATGGGTGATGGCGAGCAAGACGAAGGTCAGGTATGGGAAGCCATAACTCACGCTCCTGTAATGAAGCTTGATAATCTAACGGTAATAGTGGATCTTAACAGGAGGCAACTAGATGGTAGCGTGCATGAAATAAAACCCAAAGACTACATGCCACTTGTTTGGAAGGCAGTAGGGTGGAATGTTATATTTTGTGATGGGTATAATGTAAGGAGCATAGCGCAGGCCTTAGAAAGCGCACTTGCTTCAAATCTACCATCGGTTGTATTTGCAGAGACGAGCCATATTGATGGAGGGCGTTAGTTTTGATAGACTTATCTTCGCAGAGGGAGGTGTTGGCAGCTATACTGGAAGAATTGGGAGAAAGGCTTGAAGACTTAGCTGTAATAACAGCTGATGTAGGCAAATCAACCAGGGCATACCGTTTCGGTAAGAAGTTCCCTGAAAGGTATTTTAATGTAGGTGTTTCAGAGCAACACATGATATCATTCGCAGCTGGTCTCTCTATGGCTGGGGCAAGGCCAATAGTTGTTGGATTCTCGGTCTTTTTAATGAGGGCTTGGGAGCAAATAAGAAACTCTTTGGATATAATGGACTTAAATGTGAAGATAGTAGGTACACATTCTGGATTTAGTGATTTTGCAGACGGTTCTACTCACCAGTCGCTAGAGGATATATCGCTTATGAGATCCTTACCTAACATGAAGGTAGTCATACCTGCTGATTCTATAGATATACAGAGGAGCCTACCGCAGATTGTTGAGAGCATTCGTGGGCCCTTATACTACAGAATAGGCAGGGATGAATCCCAGGTCATAACTTCGGGTTACACCTATAAATTTAGCTTAGGCAAGGGCTACGTATTAAAGGATGGCTATGATGTAGCAATAGCCGGTGCAGGTCCTATACTTTCCGAGGCAATAAAAGCTTCTGATGAATTAAAAAAGGAAGGCATTAGCGTTGCTGTAATTAACTTGTTGAGTATAAAGCCGATTGATGAGGAGTTGTTGGAAAAATATGCGAGAAAAACCGGGCGCATAGTTGCTCTTGAGGAGCATTCAATATATGGGGGAGTAGGTGGCGCCATAGCTGAGGTTCTAGCAAGGAAATATCCAGTAAAGATAAAATTTGTGGGAACAAGCACCTATGGAAGGTCTGCAAAAGGTACAAAGGAATTATGGGATCACTTTGGGTTGAATTCAGCCAGCGTCGTTGCAGGATGTAGGGACTTGCTGAAATCATCTAAGTAGAGGAGAGCCGCTATGATATTTATACTAAAGGATGGAAGTAGTTTTTCTTCATTAAAAGAAAAGATAGGGTTAAGCTCGTCTTCCTATAGGCTTGTAGACATTTATGGGAAAAGGGTTGTCGTTGCCTGGCCGGATGAAAACCTGAAGGGCATCAAGGATGAGGCAGTGGAGGTAAAGGTTATACCTCACGCGAAGTACCAGTTATCGTCAAAGGCCTTCAAGGAGAAAACCATAGTAAAAGTAGATCAAGTAGATATTGGTGGGGAAGGTATAGTAGTGGCTGCAGGTCCTTGCTCTGTTGAAGGAGAGGATCAAGCAATTGAAATAGCAAAGGCTGTTAAGAGGTCAGGTGCTTCTTTGTTCAGGGGTGGAGTTTTCAAACCAAGGACAAGTCCATATTCCTTTCAAGGGATGGGTTATGAAGGCCTAAAGATACTTAGGAAGGTTAAGGAGGAAACAGGGTTATCTGTAGTGTCAGAACTTATGGATGTAAGAGAAATTTCTTCTTTTGACAAGCATATAGATATGCTCCAAGTAGGTGCTAGAAACTCCCAAAACTATCCACTGTTAAAGGAGTTAGGAAAGATAAAGAAGCCCGTCCTTTTGAAGAGGGGTTTTGGAAACACGGTTGAGGAATGGATCCTCTCATCAGAATACATATTGCTGGAAGGTAACGGAGATGTGGTTTTGTGTGAGAGGGGAATAAGAACGTTTGAACGTAGCACCAGGTTTACTTTGGATGTTGGCGGTATTGTCGTAGCAAAGACATTAACGCATTTGCCTTTATGCGCTGATCCAAGCCATCCGGCAGGGAAAAAAGATTACGTAGAATCCTTGGCCCTTGCCTCCATAGCTGCAGGGGCTGACATGCTTCTCATCGAGGTACACAACAACCCTGAAAAGGCATTGAGCGATGCGGACCAACAACTAACAATTATGGAATTTGAAAAACTAATGAAAAAACTAAAGTCCCTTGCTATTGCCTTAGGGAGGAGATTATGACTACTACAATAGAAAAGGATGTTTGTTGTAAAAAAACAAAGATAGTCTTGTGTAAAGATTGCACGAGGGACATTTGGATAAAAGGAAAAGGACTTGTCGTAAGACAAAAAGGGGTTACGAGGAAGTTCGAATTAGAAAAAAACATGTATGAAATTACCATTAATGGCGGAGAAAGTGACAAAACACTAGAAATGGCGTTAAAAATTGTTAGCGTACTCAAAGACAAGGGTTTTACAAGGAACGATTCTATTATTGCAATTGGAGGAGGTACCGTAAGCGATTTGGTAGGGTTTGTATCATCGATATATAAAAGAGGAATAAACCTAATAAGCATACCAACAACACTACTTGCGATGGTAGATGCTTCTATAGGCGGAAAGAATTCTATAAACCTAGCTGGTATAAAAAACGTTTTGGGTACATTTTACCAGCCGAGCCTAGTTTACATTGACCTCAGCTATTTAGCTACGTTACCTAATAAGGAACTTCTTAATGGTATCTCAGAGGTAATAAAATATGGGATAACATTAGACAAAGACCTTTTTGACTATTTAGCACAACATAGAGAGGAAGTTATGGCTAGGAGAGAGGAGAGCTTAAAATACATCATACACAGGTCTGTTCTTGACAAGCTGAATATAGTAATGCAAGATCCCTTTGAGTCCAAAGGAATTAGAATTGTCCTGAACTTCGGGCATACCATTGCCCACGGAATAGAGGCATCATCCAATTTCTTAATCCCGCACGGTATGGCTGTTGCCATAGGGGTTGTAGTTGAATCAGAGATTGCAGAGAACCTTGGGTTGGTGAACCACAGCACTACGAGCTTGGTAAAGACCCTTGTAAAAAGTTACGCTTTACCAGCAAGCTTTTCTGCATTAAATATTGATTTGAAAAGGGTTTGCGATGCTATAGAAATGGATAAGAAAAGGGTTGATGATTTTATTTATATGCCATTTCCAGTTAGGATAGGAGGATGGATCGAGAAGAAAGTTCCAATACAATATATTAAAACCTTCTTGAGCGAGGTTTACCATAATGACATGGATTGACTCCAGTACGGCACTTTATGGAATTATAGGGAAAAATATTTCCTATTCCCTTTCCCCAGTCATCCATAATTATGCCTTTAGGAAGGTCAATCATAATGCAGTCTATTTAAGGTTTGATGTAAGTGAGCACCTATTTGAAACAGCATTTATGGGACTTGCTAACGTATCAAAAGGCCTTAATGTAACAATTCCTTATAAAGAAAGGGCTCTTGGATTATTAGAAGGTCTAGATAGCATTGCGGAAAAAATAGGTGCAGTAAATACTGTTAAATCTAGGGTAGGCTTTAACACGGACTACTTGGCTATAAAGAGCCTCGTGGTCAAAAAAATAGGTAGCCTTAGCAATGACATTTGCCTTATTTATGGTGCAGGTGGGGCAGCCAGGGCTGCCTCTTTTTCCCTTGGATGGTTGGGCTGTAAGGTATTTCTGATTAACAGGACAAAGGGTAGGGCTAAGAAGCTTGCGGAAGACCTGTCAAGGAATGGGATAGATGCAGAGGTTTTAGATGGATGTAGAGACAGGACTGACGTCGTTGTAAATGCGACTCCGAATATAAGGATAATATCCAATAAGTGTCTTCCATCAAGCCTAATTATAGATTTCACCTACGGCTCTAGGGAAAACGATTTACTAAAAAGGGCAAAGCAGGAAGGCGTGCTTTTTATAGATGGGATATCAATATTAATTAGGCAAGCTATAGAGGCACAGAAAATATGGATCGGAATAGAGCTTGAAGAAGAAGAGATCATGCATTATCTCGTGAAGAAGGGGTATATAAATGCCTGGTAGTTCTTTTGGTACATCATTCAGAATAACAACGTTTGGCGAGAGCCATGGAAATGCTTTGGGTATTGTGATAGATGGTTTGCCAGCAGGACTTAAAATAACTCCGCATGATATAGAGTATGAGCTTTACTTTAGAAGGCCTGGAAAGGAGTATACATCTCAAAGGTTTGAAGAAGACAAAGTGGAGATTTTGAGTGGCTTATTTAATGGCAAGACCACCGGCTCACCCTTGGCAGTAATAGTTAGAAACGTTGATGTCAATCTTACTCCTTACGAATCCATTAAGTTTACACCGAGGCCAGGCCATGCAGATCTTTCCTTTATTTTAAAGTATGGTGTTGAAAACTGGGATTATAGGGGTGGTGGGAGAGCAAGTGGCAGGGAAACCGTATCGAGGGTTATAGCTGGGAGCATAGCAAAGAAGCTATTGCTCTTGAAGGGAACCTATATTTTTTCTTGTATAAGATCTTTGGGCACGAAAGGGATAAGTGATAGCATACAATTATATGAAGTAATTAAAGCGAAGTGTAGGAAGGTGAGAGCCTGTAAGATGAGCTATGAGAAAGAATTTGAGGATCTATTATATGACTTGATAAGAAGTGGCAATAGCATTGGAGCCGTTGTCGAGACAAGAATAGTAAACCCTCCTATAGGCCTTGGAGAACCCGTTTTTGATAAAATTAAGGCAGACCTCGCAAAAGCTGTTATGTCAATTCCAGGCGTCGTTGGGTTTGAATATGGGTTAGGCTTTGAAGCTTCGAAGAAGAGAGGTAGCGATATCCTTGATGAAATAGTTTTGAAAGGAAAGAGGGTTGGGCTCAGGAACAACTTTTCTGGTGGAATCCTTGGTGGGATAACGACTGGCGAAGAAATAGTCTTTAGGTCAGCGTTTAAGCCCACAAGTTCCATAAAAAGGCCCCAAAAAACACTTGATATAAGGTCAATGGAGGAAAGGACAATAATTATTGAAGGCAGGCATGACCCTTGCATCGCAATAAGGGGGGCAAGTGTTGTAGAGGCTATGGCTGCAGTTGTGCTCCTAGATCATTCGATTGCCTCTCACATAATACCTTCAGATAGGCTAAGTGGCAAGGATTCAGAGCTAATAGAAAGAAGGTGGGAGGGGTACAAAAGGCTATGCATGCCTATGGCGGAGTCTCAGTATTAAATGGAATTCCCTGCGGTTTTGGAAGCACGGTAGCTTTGAACCTTAAGGCTGAAGTAAGCGTCAGCATCTGCAGAACGCATTTTTGCTATTACCAATCTGAACTGGTCAGAACCATAGCGAAATATTTTTTAATCAAGCATGGGCTACCTAGGCTTCGCTTTTCTATAT
>WALX01000062.1 GCA_015522625.1 Candidatus Hestiella sp. | reverse complement strand
TGGTATGGGCACATGTGCCTATACCAGCAGTAGCTGCACTTCCTAGGATCTGGTCTAACCTTTGGCGGTTCTTCCGATAAAACAACTCTTTTAGTATCGTTAATAAGCTTCAATGCCCTCTCGATCTCATATTTGCCAATGTCATATGAAATAATATCCCCTCCGAGGTAGAGGTAAGAAACGACGACCCTACCCATTTGCCTCTGGACTAGAAGGGAATACACGAAGAGCTGATCCCTAAAATGGGTAGAGGTCTCAGCTGACCTCTTAAAGGATTTTACCTCAAGCACTTTGAGGCGCTTCTTCCCAGAAATGAGGTCCACCTTCCCTTTAACTCCAAGTTCCCTGTCTACTATCATTACCTCTTCAATATATGGCCTTTCTAGCCCTATCTTTTGGGCTATTTCTGAAGGTACCCTTTTCTTCCCCTCCTTCATAGCGTTGCTTTCAGGTTCATGCACGTTATAGGTTGCTTCGATCCAAGGTATCACCGGGCAGAAGGAGTAGTTCTTTATTTGCGTTACGCTAACCTCTGCATCAATAAACAAGGTCCCACCCCAAGCCTTTCTTTGCATTAACTCCCCTACCGATGATCTTCGTCCCATTCCATTCAAGCTCGCTTACCCTTACCATGTGCACTATGTCTGTCTTTTCATCAACAATCGACCTAGCCTTTACTTCTATTTCTCTAAAAAGGGCAGAACCAGCCCTCCCAACAAAGGCGCTTTTCTGTATCCTAGAGAGGCCTTCCTGCATCAATGCCTTAGACATCTTAAGCCTCTTCTCATTGCTACTTATATCATAGATAACAAGGAGCATCATGTAGGGTCACCAGGGTAGTTAGAGCAGATGTAGCTTGAAGATGACCTAAGAGAAGAGGCTAGCCTGAAGGCATACTCTTTAAGGGCTTCAGCATAGCTCATTGGTCTATATGCATTAATCGCCTGGTCGCTAAGCCTTTCATTGATTGCCTTTATTATACATAGCCTGCTCTCCCTATCCAAAAGGCCTTCCTCAAACCTAGGCCTCCACTTTTTCATGAACAGGGCAGTAATGGCTTCATCTACTATGGACGACCTAAACTGCTCTATGTAATCAAAGACTAGCGTTGGCTTTCCAGACCTGTCAACATGAACAAAACCTGCATATGGATCTAGTCCCGATAGCACAAGATATTTAAAGCCATAAGAATAAAGCGGGGCGTACCCATAGTTTAATGCAATATTAACTGGGTCGCTGGAGTCCTGATCCCTCCCGTTAAAGTTAAGCGTATAGTTGAGGAGAGAAGCAATTGAAGACCAATATATGCGGGCAGCGTAGGCTTCTTTTTCCACAATCTCCTTCCTGAAATCATTTGGGTCTGATCTAGGTTCTTTGCTCAATACCTCCTTGCTTATCGCCTTTAGCTTCTTGTATTCCCTTGGTGACTTACCCTTCCTCAATGAAATCCTCCTTAATGATTCTGCCTGCGACGATATTTTACATGCAATCATTGACTTAGCGTAGTTTACCCACTTTTCACTTGAGAACGCTATGTATTGGCTCCTCCTAGTTTCGGGGGTTCGCGAGAGGTGGCTAAAATAGGTTATCGCAACGGGCATCCCCCTAGAGTCCATCACTATCAGCTCAATGCCACTTGATGCGAGGAGCCTGAGCAACCTACTAGAGACGCTGACCCCACCGGAGGATACTATTACTGCATCTACTTCCCAAAGCGGGTGGAAGCTTTTGCCCTCTTTCGATGAGATGGAAATAGCGTTTCCGTGCACACCAATCCTAACACCATAGCCATTAACAATAAGGATCCTGTTAGAGGCCTCCATTATAGCACATCGCTCCTTAGTATTTCCTCTCCCATCTCGTTGCGCGCTTCAAGAAACTCAGACCTTAGCCCTTCATCTATGAAAACCCCGCTAACTTCAAGCTTGAGCTTGTCAACGTTTATAGAAAGTAAGGCCCCATAGTCTACAGGCTGCTCTATTTGCGACTCTAAGGCCATTGCATAGCCTGCTAGTTGTACCCTGTGCCACTTCTGTACCTTGCCAGTTTTTAGCTCAAGCACCATGCCCTCAGAAACGGCGTCTGCCCTCAGCCTCTTAGAGAGGCCAAGGGGTATACCATTTATTACATATTCTGATATCATTATCGGCTTCGGGGTGTAAGGATTATTGAGCATCATTTCTGAAGCAACGTCACCGACAAAAAGTATTGTCAAGGCCCTGTAAAGCTCCGATAGCTTTTCTTGCAAACTCCTATCGTTGGTAAATGACCTAACTACTGCATTAGACCTTTTCATTAGTATTGTGGAGATGAGCCAAGGCCTTAAGCCTTTTAATGCCATAGCGTTGATCTCATTTACAACGCTCATGAACACCTTGTGAACCATTAATCCAAATAGCATCGAATCATTGACTTCTTTCTTACCAAGCTTCATCTTAATAGCTTCTTCTGGACAACAGGAAAAATAGGCTACTTCGCTAACGCCA
>WALX01000061.1 GCA_015522625.1 Candidatus Hestiella sp. | reverse complement strand
TAGCTATATCAAGCATAAGGTTAGCTTTAAGTAGTGTTACAGGAAAAATTTTGGCTAGCAATGCTAAGGTTAGCTTCAATAATAAATGCCTGGCCACCAAGGAAGCTAAAAGGACGAAAAACTGCCTGGATCTTCCTAAAGCGCGTAACTTGTTAACTCCCCAGTTTACAATAAATGTGTAATAAGGACTAGCCGATACTTAATATCATCGCGACCCTTGCAGAGGAAGCACAGCAAATCTAAAGGTTGCCGAACTGACTAAAGCATCTAAGCAATAGCCAAATATATAAAAAGCAACTTAAACCTTGCACTCAACAACACTTTAAATAGCAACTGGTGCCAACTCTTAACTAAAGGTGGCCTGCGTGGCCGAAGAAGAAGTGTATGCCATACTTCAGATGATACCACTTGGGTACGTGACGACGTATAAGGCCATAGGTGACCTCCTGGGAATACACCAAAGAAAGGTAGCTAAAATACTGAAGAAGAACAAAAAACCGATAATAATACCTTGCCATAGGGTAGTGATGAGCAACGGGGAGCTGGGTGGTTATACGCCATTTGGAAAAAATGCAAAAAAATTGATTTTGCTGGCCGAAGGTGTAAGTATGCAAGGGGATAGAATAGACCCAAGGAACATAATCAAGGATTTGGGCAAGTTTCTTAGCGATGCTTTTTGAAGAAGGTGAATTTTATATCTTTTTGGCCAAGCTTTACAAAGTTCATTTTTATCGAGGAGAGCTTCATGAAGTCATAAGCTATTAGCGTTGCACACCTCCAAGAATCCATTATCACCTCAACCTCCTCTCCTGGGAGCATCTTAGCCACAATCCTGCTTACAAGTATGTAACCCTCTGGACACTCCTTTCCCCTAAAGTCATAGGTTCTTGTCAAGCTTCAACCCATTTCTAATAAAGAGAAAGTGCTTAAAAATGTGCATTCTATACAAACAGCTTTAACGCTACCTTATCCTAAGAGGGGAACATTACATTTTCTACTATGTACTCGAGTAGCCTGATGTTATCCTCAGGTCTAAGGAGCCTTCCTATATTATTTAATATGTCAACCTTTATAGATTCTCTGCACTCTGAGAAGTTAAAGGAAGCATTATCCATCTCTATGAAAAAACCGGCACCACGCTTATTATAAAACATATAGTAAACTATGGCCATATCATTTGACAAACCAGTAAGCAAAACATTTGGCATTAAAACCTTAAACATTTTCACTTTTTCATCTATAGCCCTAGGCAATCCTTCATCGCACAGCAACCACCTAGACTTGCATTCCTCATGCCTCTTCTCCTCACAGCCCAAGCCCTACACCTTTTAATAAAAATTTCTTTTGAAACTTATTAATCTCCACATAGACAAATAATTGTTGGGGTAAGTAATATGAAGTTTTTAAGGTGTAAGCAAGATCAAATACCTACAGGTGTTGGGAAGAAGGTTGCCATAATAGGTGCGGGGACTGCAGGTTTAGGGGCAGCTGGGATCCTGAGGTGTAAAGGCTACCAAGTTACAGTATATGATATGTTGCCTGAGCCAGGAGGCATGCTGATGTTTGGGATACACATCTACAGGATACAAAAGCCCCCGATAAGGGAGGGTGTGAAGGAACTCATGGACGCAGGCGTCGAATTCGTCTTGAACACAAAGATCAACGCCGATGTAAGCTATGGGCTAATGGACAGAATCATTACCCCAAAGGAGTCGGTTAACTTGGAGGATATAATAAAGGAACACGATGCAACACTGATAGCTACAGGCACTTGGGAAAGCAAAAGGATGAAGGTGCCCGGAGAAGACCTTCCTTGGATATCTCCCTCTGTAGAGTTTATAGTAGCGACCCACCTAGCGAAGTTCGGATACAAGAGCTGGGACATAGTGCCAAACATCTCTGGCAGGCTTATGGTAATCGGTGGAGGCTTTACCGCTGAAGATGCCGCATACATACCGATGACGTACGATGAGTTCAAAAGCAAGATGAAGAAAATAGTCCTCTCTTATAGGAGGACAAGAAACGAAGCCCCAATGGGACCTATGGAGATGCACAACCTAGAGGCCTCTGGTATTGAGATATGGGAGCTTACGGTACCCGTAGAATTCAAAGAAAGCAACGGAAAAAGGATAATCAGGCTTATAAGAAACCGCCTCGTTCAAACACCAGAAGAGAAAAGGCCAAAGCCGGTACCGATCCCTGGAAGCGAGTTTGAAACGGAGTTTGACTACGCATCCGAGGCCGTAGGCGAGAGGGCTACAGCACCCTTAGGCGATGGATGCTGCGGAATAAAGCTGACGAAGTGGGGCACGTTGGTTACGGACGAAAACCTAATGACGACAAGGAAAGGGGTCTTTGGAGCCGGTGACGTAGTCCACGGACCAAGCCAAATAGGCCCTGCGCTAAAGAGTGGTATGGACGCTGCCAACGCTATCGTTAAATATTTGAGCAAGCTATAGCTAGAAAACGCTGTTTAATATACCTCCATCAATAGGTATGGAGGCCCCATTTATATAAGTGTTTTTCGATATTAAATACTCAACAAGCTGGCCCACCTCTTCGGGCTTGGCTATCCTTTTAAGAGGTATCCTGTTTCTTATTTCGTCCAGCAGCTCCTCCTTACCTTTACTTCCAGCCCTTGCCATTTTCTGCAAAATCTCATCAACCCTAGCAGTTTCTATCCATCCAGGCATGACCATATTGACCCTTATCCCATACTTCCCTAGTTCCTTGGAAAGCGTTTTAGTCAGTCCGGCAAGCGATATCCTGACAACGTTACTTAAGGCAAGGCCCTTGTCAGGTTCCTTTATGACATAGCTACTTAGATATATATAGGAACCCCTTGCCTCCTTTATGTACTTTAGGGTTAGCTTTGTCAGCCATACAGGGCTTAAGAGCAATGACCTTGTAGCGCCTTCCCATTCTTCTAGCGGTAGCTCTTCAAAGCTACCCGGTTTCGGGGGAGGCGCTATGTAGACTAAGGAGTCTAGGCCTCCCAAGAAGCCTATAGAATCCTTAACAAGCCTCTCGGCCTCCTCAAGAACAGTTATGTCTGCTAGTACCCCATGCACGCTCCCCATAGGTTTAAGCGTTTCTAACGCCTTCTCCATGTTTTTCTCGTTGTGCCCATTAATAACAACCTTGTGCCCATTCTGCAATAGTACCTTCGCTACTCCTAAACCTATTCCGCTTGTTGAAGCTGTAACAAGAACCCTCATAACAACACCCTACATAATACTGCAGAGACATGCGTATAAAAGCTTAAGGATTTTATTAATCTTTAGAAAACTTCGGTAAGAATACCTTATTGCCATTTATTTCAAAACCTTCCAACTCTATCCCATATATACTTACAAGCAGGTCCTTATCCAATACTTCATTAGGACTACCGAACTTCATGAGTTTCCCATCCTTCATAAGCATGACGTGGTCTGCTACGTTGCCATAGTATATTTCATGTAGGGCAAAAACAACAGTTATGCCCTCCTTTTCAGCAATTTCTCTTATTAGGGACAAAATCTTTGCCTGGTTCGATATATCAAGAAAGGCAGTTGGTTCGTCCAAAATCATTATTTTTGGGTTCCTTGCCAAGCCCCCTGCAAGCAAGACGAGCTTCTGCTCCCCGGAGCTTAGCTTACCAAAAGGTGTATCAAGATACCTCTCTACCCCGAAATAGCTTGCCCACATGCGTATTTTTTCCATATCATGCCTACCGTAAAAGAAACCACCATTATAGAGCTCAGCGAGCATTATATCTAAGGACCTTGCATACATATCGATATTGTAGTTTGCCGGAATGTAAGTTAAAAACCTCCTGGACTTTGCTGGATTTTCCCCATAAAGGTAAACCTTACCCCTGCTCGGGGGTATTATGCCCGATAAAATCCTTAAAAGGGTTGTCTTCCCAACACCATTAGGACCTAGTATTGCCAATACCTTTCCCTCTTCTAGCTCAAAGGTTATATTATGGATTATTTCCCTAGACCTTACAGAATAGGAAACACCTATGGCCTCAACGCTTTTCATCATATCCTCCCCTTAAACCTTAATGTAAGGTAGATTAGAAATGGGGCACCAAATATGCTTGTTATAGCGGTAAGGGGGGCTTCGCTTGGGTATAGCACAACCCTTGCCAGTATGTCGCTCGCTATCGCTAGGAGGCCACCAGTAAATATGCTCATGATCAAGGATTTACCGTAATTGCTCCCAACTATCAGCCTTGCCATCCAAGGGGCTGCAAGGCCTATAAACCCCACTGGCCCTGCCATTGCAACCAAGGCTGAAGTCGATATGGAAACTATTAATATAGAGAGAAACCTTGTCCTGAAAACGCTGACCCCCAAACTAGTTGCCATATCCTCACCTAGCATTAATGAATTGATTGGCTTCCACATGATAAAAAGGAAGAATAGAGATAGAAAAACTATTATGGATGTCTTGTAAAGGATGCCTGGAGTTGAATATGCAACGCTTCCGAAGAGCCAAAAAAGGACCCCAGGTATCTTTGGGCCTAGCTTGATCATGTATATCGTGGTGATGCCACTGAGTAAGTAGGAAAGGGAGATTCCAGCTATTAATATAGAGGACGCTGAAGACTTGAAATAGGCAGATATGAGCAGGACAATGCCGATGCTGAGGAGGGAGCCTATCCAAGCAGCCAAGTAGAGGTAATAATATGAAACGAAGCCGAAGTAGTCTGCCAACGTAACCCCTAATATAGCACCAGAGCTTATACCTAAGAGGAAGGGGTCTGCCAATGGGTTCTTTAATGTGTATTGTAACGTCAGGCCGGAGGTTGAGAGGCCTATACCCAAGACGAACGCAGCCATAGTTCTTATTAGCCTGTAAAAGATTATGTCGCTATATACCCTCTCCATGCTGTGCCCGCTTAAATACAAAATCGCTTCATAAAGGCCTACTTTAGAATATGCCCCTATAGAAAGCGATGCAATAAAAAAAACGAAAAGGGAAGCAAAAATCGATGCAATAAAAAAAACGTTCCTTTTCTTCATTTATATTCACTTTACCAGCGTCGGTAGTGGAAAATTATTTGGCGTTATAATACTTGGAACCTTTGTTATGTTGAGCAGGGAAGGGTGGGTTATCGCTATTAACAGCTCAATCCCCTTCATAACCATGGGCCCCGGTTCGTTTAGGTAGTCAACGTAGTAGCCCTTTATAAAGTATACCTTATCATGCTTTATCGCTGAGATGTTTTCATATGCATTACCTATCGTCTTTTTCAGCCAAGATATTAGAGTGTTTTGGTTCATAAAACCAGTTCGATCATCTACTATTATTATGCTTGGGTTTGCCTTCAGCATCTCCTCCGGGCTTATCACTCCCCACTTAGTAACGTTTTCAAAAGCATTTTCGTTGCCTGAGAGCATTATCATGTTACTCTGAAAGGTATCAGAGCCTGTTACATACGTAGGGTTTATCCACAACAGGTAGGAGATATTTTGCTTCGTTGAGTTGCCTACCAATGCCTCTAGATAAGAGAGCTGCGAGGACATGTTTTCCACCAGTGAGACCGCACTCTTTATATGCCCAGTTGCCCTCCCAACCATTATTATCGCTGTGTAGAGGTCGTTCAGAGAGGTATAGGATGGAAGCAACAGGACAGGTATTCCATAATCTTTTAATACACTTGAAAGAGATGAGAAGCCCCATTGATAGGTACCTATAACAAGGCTAGGCTTCAGGGAAAGCACCTTTTCAACATCTACTCCAGAATATGTATTCCCTATATTTGTTATGTTGCCGCTCTTGTATAGGCTTTCCAGCTCCTTTTCGAAGCTAGGCGGTAGGTAGTGGAGGCTTGCATTATCAACGCCAACCAGTTGCTTTCCTGCACCTATTGCAATTAATATTTCAGTTGTTGCAGGGTCTAGCGATACTATCCTTTTTGGATAAGAGGGTATGGTAACGCTTGTGTTTGTAGCGCTCATTATGGTTACT
>WALX01000060.1 GCA_015522625.1 Candidatus Hestiella sp. | reverse complement strand
TGTCTAGGCACTCTTCCACGTTAACCCCCTTTCGTAAACAAGCCCGTGTATTTTACAAGGTAGTATATACCAATAATAAAAATAATTCCTGCCACAACATAATCAAAGGATGATATTGCGTAAAGGTTAGAGCCAAAATAGTAACCGAGTAATGTAAGGGAAATGTTCCAAATCAAAGAACCCCAAAGCGTATAGAAAACGAACTTGGCTAGGTTCATTTTTGAGAATCCAGCTGGAAGCGATATTATGGATCTTATGACAGGCATTATCCTTCCGAAAAAAATTATGGAGGAACCGTACTCATTAAACAAAGCGTCAGCCGTTTTGATATAATCTTCCCTTAACCTGAGGTATTTTTTAGAAAAACTTATGTAAGGTTCTCTGGCATACATCCCGATATAGTAAAGAATTGTTGAACCAATCACATTACCAGCTGTTCCTAACATTATCACATTAAACAAGCTGTAGCCTTGGGTTCTTGCAAGTAAACCTGCTAAAGGCATCACTATTTCACTAGGTATAGGAACCAGAGCACTCTCAGCTGTCATCAAAACTAATATCCAAATCATCCCGCTATTAGCCAAAAGAGTAGAACTTACATTTATGAAAAAGCCCGTCATGTTATGATTTAATAAAAAATGGTAGGAAAATATAAACGCTCCAACCACAAAAAATATTATTGATATTAATAGATCTTCCTTGTCTTCCTTCAACTGACTAGCACCGCTTATTGCTTTACCTGCACTATTCTCTTTACTAACTGACATTTTTTAGCTATGACAAGGACAGGGATTGTAGAAGGTATTACAACTTCATCTACAACCTTTATTGACCTCACCTTAGCATTGATAAGATCCACATCAACATCGGGAGAAAACTCTAGCTTTTTTATGTTTGAAAATATTAAAGGCTTCTCTGCAAGCTCTAGGTCTGACCTAGATACAGTAAGTTCACTTATGTTCGAAACTAGCTCGAAATCAGCGACATTATTGATTATCTGCTTCAAGGTCTCTATCGGACCCCTTATAAACTTGTGCGATGCCCTTTCAACCTTTTCCCCAACCTTTTGCTTAATATCTTTGCTTACCTCAAGGGTGAGCAAGAACTGCCCCATAGCTTGGTTCATAAGTTCACCGACAGTTATGCCTAAATCTTTAGCCTTTCCGGAAAAGCTTTCGTAAAGGTCCTCATTCAAACCTCTAATCGTGTATATTTTTTCCTGTTTTTTCTCCTCGCTACGTTTCTCTGACATACATACCACCACAGTATTACTAGTATACCCAAATATATATGTTTTACGCAATTATGTTAAATTTTTAATTAAGAATGAACATCAGCTAGCTTAGGGAAAACAAAGGGCTTACAGAATGTTATCCGATGCACTCCTCTATAGTGTATTGGCTACAGGGATTGTTAGTGGAATAATACTAAACCGCAGTATTCCAATGGGAAACAAATTTAGGAAAGGCCTAGACTATGCTATTTTAGTCTCAACTATGAATTTGATATTCTTTATGGCCTGCTTCGCATCCACACAGTTATGGGAGATATCGTCGAAGGAGGGAGCACTATCATTTACCTACTCTATAATACTTTACGCTACCCTACCAGCAGTACTTGGAATTTTAATAGCAAGGCCTCTAGTTTACAATGGTACCAAAAGGAAATTATACGTAAATGCACATACGAAAAAAGTAATAAGAAAAGGAACAATTAAAGAGCAGACTAGAGAAATTATCATGCCAATCGTCATTTTTATTAGCGGTCTATTGCTTGGCAACTTAGTGAAGCCAATCCATTTCAAAGTAGAGGAAATAGCAATTTCATGGCTTTACGTTCTCATTGGAATCGTAGGTATTTCTGTAGGAATTTCATCAAAAAGAATCATAGGCTCAGCGAAAAGGAGTATCAAAAATGGTCTAATACTGGCCTTCTCTGTAATAGTTGGTGACTTGGTTGCCGGCATTCTTATTTCTGAGATCCTTAAGCAAAACTATACATATTCCCTTGTGATTTCTTTGGGTTCAGGCTGGTATTCGCTTGTTGGTCCTTTTCTATCCCTCTACAGTCCTTATTACGGTACAATAGCGTTTATCTCAAACCTATTAAGAGAAAGCCTAACCTTCATGCTATTTCCACTTGTCTTTACTATTTTTGATAGCCCATCTATAGCATTCGGTGGAGCCACAACAATGGATACAACCCTAGGAATTATTATAAAGTATTCTGACGTAGAAAGGGGAACTGAGGCATTGGCACAAGGGCTAATAATAACGCTTTTATTACCTGTTATACTACCCATTATAATTTCCTTCTAGTAATTTCATGCTAGAAACTTCCTCTATAGTTTCCTCTAAAAGCCTTTGCGCCTTTGCATATGACTTGTTAATATCGAACCCCTTGTAGAAATGAAAATAAGCTACCAATCCAGTTATAATGTCACCAGCCCCAGTAACATCCTTTATTGGTCGCCCAGATGGTCTGACCATGTCTTTTTTTCCATCACAATATATCCTCGTTTCTTCCAAGCCAGCAGTATAGATCACGCACCTGACCTTTGTCTTAATTTCATCGAGCTTCGAAAGATCCTCATCATCGCTGGATACATGGAGCATGTCGATATAGCCTTTTGGTAAAAGGTTTATCCAATTCTTAATAGACCTGGAAAAACCTTGGGCATCTATAATCAAAGGTCTCCTCAGCGCTTGTATCTTTTCAATAGGGAACTCGTTGTATATTGGAGATAAAATAACAAAATCTGGTGAAGCAAAACTAATCGCTCTCATGACCTCCGTAACATTAACCTGCTCGATCGCACCTGTAAACAAAGAAATCCTTTTCCCTCCCACATACTCATGTGTAAAAATTGCGCCAACATTGCGTTGAAACTCGCCTAAAATATCTATACCAATGCTTCTCATTAGCTCGATAGCCTTTATGGTCTCACTCCCTATAGGACCATAGAAACTAACATCACAACCAAGCTTTCTCAACGAGTATCCTATAAATAAAGGAGGCCCACCTGCACTAAGTATTTGCCTACCTTCAATCTTTATCAAGTCAAGAGTAGGTGATGATATGACAAATACCCTACACTTCATGAAGCACTACCTATAGGTTTTCATTGTTATATATGCCGTCATATAGTTTATCTGCTTTTTGGGTTAGCTTTATAAAATACATCTGTGCTATTCTTGCATGCTTTTGAATTCTTATTCCATGCTCATTATAGACAACCAGCAAGGCTTCTCCCCTCCCTCTATAACCAGGATCCCATAGGGCACAATTAATACTAGTCCCCATTCTCAGCAACGAACTCCTTGGAAGACACAACCCAGCAACGTCTGCAGGCACAGAAACTATATCATAAAACCTTATTTTATACTCTCCCTTTTCTAAATCAAAAATACCATCTTCAGGCAATACCTCTGCTACCATAGGTAAATATCTTTCATCTACTCCCAGAAAGCCTTTATCTTGAAACTTGAAGACTTTATCTAATCTTAAATCAACGCCCGCTGGCTGTACCTGAACCCCACTAACATCTTCAAAGAATTTTTTAGCCTCGCTTCCCTTAATCATAGCTATCACATCTCTTTAAAAAATATTGAGCTATTGGTATAAAACCTCTCAATCCCTAGTTATACCATTTCTCCCTAGGTACTCATTCCAATTCATCTTATATAAGCTCATGGTCACGCCTAGGGAGTTCCACCTAGTCTAAGGATTTGCTAATCCCTATGGGGTTATAAGTAACTTTTAAGGCTAACGAAACGAGGCTCTCATCTAAGAGCCTATTCATGGGACTTGGAGCGTTGCTTTCATAGTCCCCATCTATCATATTGCCTTAATGCTAACCTATTAAACTTTCCCTATGGATATCAAAATATATTCTGCCCCAAGCCATTCCCATAAATCTATAAATATTTGAGTGATAATTATAATTCGAGAAATGAAAAAGTAGGGATGTGGCTGAAGTGAAAACTAGCGAAGACGCTGTTTCCTTAAGTGATGTGGTGAAGCTCTATGGCAACTTCGTTGCACTAAAGGGCATCTCTTTTAGAATACCAGACGGAGGAAAATATGCTTTACTTGGTCCGAATGGAGCTGGAAAATCCACCACGCTAAAGCTAATCGCTGGACTACTAAAGCCGGATAAAGGAATTGTCAGGGTATACGGATACGACCCAGCAAACGATTTAGAAACAAAGAAAATAATCGGTTATCTACCAGAAGATGCCACCCCATATAGAAATCTCTCTGTCAGGGAAAATCTTGAATATATAGCTGCGTTAAGAGGTATTGAGAACGCTGCTGATAGGGCTCTAGAAATAATGGATGCATTAAAACTAAGAGATTATGAAAGGGCGAAAGTGGCAAAGCTTTCAAGAGGTAACATACAAAAACTGGCCTTAGCACTTGCTATAATTCACAGACCAAGGCTTCTCCTACTAGATGAACCCCTAAATTACCTTGACATACCAACCCAGGAAGAGGTCATATCGATGTTATCTAAAATTGGTAACTCTATGCTCGTCTCAACTCACATCATGGCAGTTGCCGGAAGGTTAACGGATAACATAATAATGATATCTAGGGGAACACTCATCTGGCAGGGAACGTTCGCTAAGCTTAAAGGAATGTCAAGCGAAGGAGAACCTATAGAAAAAGTGGTCGCTAGGCTGATGACAGATGGTCAAGTGGTTTAAGCTACTGAAGTTTATAATTAAGACAAGGATATCACCGGGAATGCTTGCCATCCTCCTAATTATAATAATATATGCAATATTTACTGGTATTGGTATGTCATCTAGTGGAATAAAGATAAATACGAAAGTGCCACAATACTATGCAGTAATATATGCGACTTTTTTCCTTGTTTTTTCTTCTTTTTCCGGCGGCCTTGCAATACTTAAGTCCGACAGGGATTACCTATTTCTTCTGCCGATTAACAAAAGACAGCTAATCGTAACTTTATTCATAGCACAAATTATTATCCTAGGATCTTCAATAATAGCCTTCTTGGGCTTCTATTTGCCTTTTCTAGGCCTTAATGCATGGGAGGCTGTAACGTCCTTTGCGCTGTTTATCTTGTTTGTTACATCATTAAGTACCTATGTTGGAGACCTACCCACCGGAAGAAAGGCGATTATATCCGCTTTTCTTGGCGCCTGGGGTATCTCTCCCTTGCTTAGTTTCCCCTATAGTCCTACCGCAATTTTCTTCGGCTACCCACTCTCTGGTATTTTTATTTTAGTGCCGTCAACAGCAGTTACCATGATATTTTCAAATAAAAAGATCGCAAACATAGGAATAGAATACTTCAAGACCGTAAACAAAGGTTCGTCTGTAGGCTTCAAGGGAAACATAAGCTTTGCTGGCCACAAAGGTATCAAGGCTTTGTATTATTTCAACATCAACTATCTAACAATTGCTGGGAGAAGCGGCGGGATTGGTTATAACGTAAGATATTTCTCAGGAAGGGTAAAAATTACAAAGATACTATTGGCGATTTCCATAGTTTCTGCTGTATACGCATTTATAACCATAAAGTACCTTTCTACTAATGCAAACCTCGTATCGTTGCTAACCTCAATATTTGTCGTCTCTTTTATCTATAGCTTTATGCAGACTTCAATAGCAAATGAAAGACCATGGCTAGCCTTTACATCAATAGACCCAGGTAGCTTTTTAATCCACCTCTCTATAAGCAAAGCAATATCATCTATCATTATATTACTACCCTTAGTAATATCAGATGCTATCATTGGCCTAGTAGTCTCAAGGGCAGGCCCATCCCCGATTTCTCAAGTAACCCTGCTCATCGCTATGCCATCTATTCTAATAATATCTAACTATGTCGCGACTAGGTATTCCCTCATACCACAAATAAGAGAAGAAGGGGTCTTACCAGGTCAAATGAGGATCAAACAATTTTTCTTCGCAATACCAATGTATATAATATTTGCTGTAATTGGTATATCTGCTTTTAGCTTTTTTGGCGGACTGGTATCTTCGGGTATTCTATGCTTAATTGCCGTTATAATGCTAACGAACAAAAGGATATGGAGAAAAGCTGCCTATTCTATGATAGACCACGGCTACGTTTAGGGGTTTTCTTGGGCAACTCTACCAGAAACTCTTAGCAATTCCATTATTTTATTGTGGAGAAGTTCTATAATCTTTCTCTTATCCTCCATCAGCACAACATCACTATAACCCTTCGCAACTATGCTGTGAGCCATTGGAGATGGATATTGTAATGGGCCCTTAATACTAACCTTGATTTCACCGTCCTTTATCCACCTGATCACCTTCTCAGCAGACTTTATATCCATATAATCCTCGAGTATCTCCCTGTAGGTTTCTCTTATCATTGGAAGGTCCGGCATTTCATCCAGTAGGGGGTTCAACAATTTTTGAGCGCTAAGCTGCATCCTCTCTGGACTCCTTTCCCATCCCTTATACCTCTTCAATATCATAAAGCTTCTTTGGGCAACATGTCTAAACCTCCTCTCCATCATTTCAGTTCTCCTTATAGCACCTTCCAGCATTTCTCTCAAATTACCTTTTCCTACACTTTCGATAACACCTTTTATTATTTCGCTTGTCAATCCTCCAACTCCTTGATAAGACAGCATGAACCCATTATCAGTAACCGTTACTCTTATTGGCTTATTCAATTCATTAGATAGTTTGCTGGCATATGCCCTAGATAGGGCATCATTTGCCCTCCTTCCAAAGAGCATATGAAAAACCACGTTCCATCCCTCTTCATCTTTAAAGTATTCGATTAGCAGGTTTCCCCTGCCGGGTACAACTCCTACGTATGCAAGCTGTTCCCATATATACCTAATTATCTCGTTTGCAGCGTGCTCATCAAGCAAATATTCTTCCTTCAACACATTCTTCGCCTCCATGACCCTTCCCTCTTTTATGAGTTTAGCTATGTTTTCCCTAAATTCCCCAACCCTTAAGGCGCTGTCGAAGCTTAATGGCAACATCTCACTAAACCATTGAGGAACGGTAGGTCTCCTACCTTCGGCGCCCTCAACAACTACCTCCATGCCTTTACTCTTCAAAAACTTATACGTCTTTCCTCCTAGAACAAATATATCCCCTACCTCCAAAATTTCCACAAATCCTTCCTCCAGGTTTCCAACATATTTGCCGTCTCTGGTCTTTACCCTTACCTTTGACTCATCTGGTATGGTTCCTGTGTTTAATTGATAGATCATCCTAGAACCCTTTTTCCTACCAAAAACGTTGTCCACCTCATCAAACCATATCTTAGGGTAAACCTTTTCTTCCTCAAGACCATGTCTACCTGCTAGATAATAGAGGACATTCATAAATTCCTCTTTTGTAAGATCGTGGTAGTTATAAGATCTCCTTATCAGCTCAAAAGCTTTATCTACATCCCACTTCTGATCGATAGACATGCCTACAATATGCTGTGCCATAACGTCTAACGGCTTCATTGGAATCCTAACATTATCTATTTCTCTTTCTAAAGCACACTTGGCTAAAACCATGCACTCTATCAAGTCGTCCCTATCAACCGCTATTAATCTGCCCTTGCTGGTTTGGTTTATATAATGACCTGCCCTCCCTATTCTCTGCAATAGCCTGCTAACGCTCTTTGGACTACTTAAAAGCAAAACCAAGTCTATATAACCTATATCTATTCCCAGCTCGAGGCTAGTGCTTGAAACTACAACCCTTAACAGACCGTTTTTCAATTTCTGTTCAACGCCTAAGCGAAGACCTCTAGATAGGCTACTGTGATGAGCCTCTATTTCATCAAGGTCTATTGCCTTTTTATCAGAAAAGAGCCTCTTAAGCTTAAATGAAACCCTTTCTGTTGCACTCCTAGTATTTGTAAATATTAATGTTGTCTTGGAAGAAGAAACAAGCTTTGCTATAGTTCCATATATTTCGTTGCTTATTTCTTCTGCGCTTCCATGTATGAGGTCTACGTTGGGCGTTATTACCCTAATATCGAAGGGTTTTGTAAACCTTGCATCAATAATCTCAACATCCCTTGGACGACCATGCATATAACCTCCAAGGAACTTAGCAACCTCATCTAGAGGGGAAATCGTTGCCGAGAGTCCTATCCTCTGCATATATGAGCCAGTAGTTTGATGAACTAAGTACTCTAACCTTTCTAGGCTTAGCGAAAGATGTGCACCCCTTTTGCTAGAGGCCAGCTCGTGAATTTCATCAATGATCACCCACCTCACGCTTGAAAGCTTTTCCCTAAACCTTGGAGCCGAAAGGCTTATAGCTAACGATTCTGGTGTAGTTATAACTATATGTGGTGGATCTCTTAGCATTTTTTGTTTCTCATTTGATGGAGTATCACTAGTCCTTAACCCAACCCTAATTGCAGGGAGCTCTATACC
>WALX01000059.1 GCA_015522625.1 Candidatus Hestiella sp. | reverse complement strand
AGGGTATGGTGTTAATGCCTGGGCTGATAGATGCTCACCTCCACGTCTTGGGGATGAGGTCTGGGAAAATAGAGGAGGAGCTGACAACCCCAATAGGGGTTTTCTTCGCAAGGGCAGTGAATGACCTTGGGGCATTAATAGACGCTGGCTTTACTAGCGTTGTAGACGCTGGGGGGATAATAGCGCTCCACCTAAAGCAAGCAGTAAATGAAGGGGAGGTTAGGGGCCCAAGGGTCTTCTCAGCAGGGTTACCCCTTTCACAAACTTTTGGCCACGGAGACACCCATTACCTTCCTTTAGAGTGGGTAGACTATAGGAAAACGAAGAAGATAGTGCCATTCTCTTCCCTCATATGCGACGGGGAAGACGACTGCAGGAGGGCTGCAAGGTACTCCCTAAGGGAAGGGGGAGACTTCATAAAGGTTATGGCCTCTGGTGGGGTATTGTCGCAGAGGGACAGGCCTGAGAACAGGGGGTTTACGTTAAAGGAGCTGAAGGCTATAGTAGATGAGGCTTCTGCTTCAGGAACGTTCGTGCACGCACACGCTGAGGGGAAGGTGGGCATAGTTAATTCTGCAGAGGCTGGAGTGAAGGTAATAGCACATGCAGACATGATAGATGAGGAGGCAATAGATAAGGTGTTGAAGGCTAACAGCATAATTGTACCAACGTTTGCAATAGACAAGGTGTTGATTGAAAGAGGTTCGGAGCTAGGAGTTCCAGAATGGGGGCTAAAAAAGATAGAGGAAATACATGGCATCCACATAGAAAATATTAAAAAAGCATATAAGGCTGGGGTCAAAATTGCGACGGGCACCGACTTTTCAGGTGGTATAGGGAAGCAAGGAGATAATTCAATAGAACTAAGTCTCCTAGTAAAAGAAATTGGAATGAAACCAAAGGAGGCAATCATATCTGCAACGCGCATCTCTGCAATAGCAACAGGCATGGAAAAAATGATAGGTACGCTAGAGGAAGGAAAGGTTGCAGATTTGATAGCTGTGGAGGGCAATCCTTTGGAAAACATAGAGATACTAAGGGATCAAAAGAATATCAAGCTCGTTGTTAAGGGAGGAGAAATATATAAGAACGCTTGCTTCTAATAGACTCTATGACTTAAATTACGGAAATATTTTCTCTTGCTCTTTTAACAAACGTTTCATCATGCCCAATTTTTACTCATTGCTTTCGATGCATAGGTGCAATTCGGCTTTTCTATATAATGAGTTGACTATCTTCTCGTTTACGTACTTACCATGAGGCCTTAATCCTCCAGAAAAGCTTGGAGGTATGTGCAAGAGTTCATGTAGGAGCACCTTTATCCTCTCCTCTTCATCTAGCATAGAGTACTTTTCAGTAATAACCTCTATTACATAAATAGGTTTAAGGCCAAGGGCATACCTAACGGCTGAAGGCAAGGAATATATCCTTGCATACGCCCTTGTCCTAGCATTGTAGCTTCTTATTACCTTAATCCTGTCCTTATCTATGTGGTTTAGGCCAAGCCTTTCTATCAAACAGAACAATATCCTTTGCAAGTCTTTCGCCTCTTCATACCTTATCATGCTACCCTTTCACCTCGAAGATAACACCTAAAACTTCATAAGATTTTTCAATAAAAGCTACATATGCACCAGAGAGTTCCATCGTCTTACTAAGCTGGGCGTCGCCTCCAGCTTGTGATAGTTAACCCTGCTATTAAGGGTAAAACAGAAAAATTTAAGGTAAGCAATATGTTTCTTTTTTAAGTTGCAAACCAAACGCATCTTTATTAAGATGGCCTTTCTTGTGCATACAAACAGCTGGGCATATGATTGGTGCTTTTTAAAAGGGCATCTATCTCTTGGATAGCAACTAAGTTAGCTTAAAGGCATCTACCAAGCGAATAACCTAACAATTCTCCTCTTTTTAATAATATTCACTTAGAAGTATGTCAGATGCAAGAACCGCAATATGCAATGAGCAAAGCAAATACTATAAACGCTATATTTGAGTAAGTCGCGTTTATTCCAACCCTTTTAAGTTCCATAACGTTTTTCAGTTTGCCCCCAGAAAGGAGGACAGCAACAAATGAAGGTACATACATAGCTAGCATCACGTAGTTCTTTGTTAGCAGGTAGGTTATCGTGGCCCCTATCGATATAATTGCTGAAGTAGAACCAACCAATGATACCTTATTCATTTTCCTGAACGGAAGTTTGTACTCAACAATAATAGCTATCACAATCGCAAATATTGTCCAAGAAAGTATTGTTGCAAAAACATAGCTTTCTACATCGCTACATATCATAAGGTACCATATAAGCGAAATTGAGGAGACGAAGCCTGACCCAGCTATATATGAAAGGCCTAGCTTTTTCTTATAGGAGAAAACAGCATAGATAAAAAGTAGGGAGAGTGGTAAAATCAAGTATAGGCTATAGGCCTTTATAAAGACCAAGTATGGTATAATGAGGACTGCAGCGAGTAGTGCCAGCTTTGGGGTTATCTTGCTTACCCTGCTTTTCATATAGTTAAACGCGAATATATCAGCAATAGCGTTTGCTACTGTAATCCAAGTAGCTATTAAGAACCTCCTTGAAAGGGCCACAGCTATTACAAGTGAGAATCCCATTAACGAAACCAATCCATATGACATGGTGCTTTTTCCTTTGGATACCATATCAAATCCCAGTAACCATAAAAAATTAGAGGACTTTTATCTTTGCGTTATAAATAGCTTAAAAATGTTCTTTTGCATGTTAGTTAAAAATTATATCGGATCCCTTACGAGCTGGCCCGTTACGCAGTGGATACCCCCTCCACCCTTAACCATCTCATCTATCTCAACTGTTATTGCATCAACAGCGTTTTCCTCAAGAACCTTCTTTACTGCATCGCAACCCTCTCCGACTACAACCTTGTTGGGCTCTATTGTAACGAAATTCAGGCAAAGCCTCCTCTTCATGTCACCAGAGACATCCTTGTAGTCGAGTGTAATGATGTTAAACCCTAGGTCCTTAAGCCTCTCGGCAACTTCAAATGGAAAGAGGTCCTTTACTGTTATGATTGTATCCTCGTTTATCTGTGAGACGTATTCATCGATGTGTATCCTGTTTAGTGGAGTCTGTATTGCGAATATGTTCTTGAAACCGCTTGACGTTAAAGCCTCAGTAAAGGCATTGATCCCGTTTCTGTTTGTCCTCTCCCCAATACCAATTAGGGCTGTCTCGCTGTTTAGTATTATTGCATTTCCCCCTTCAAAGATTTCGTCGTTCCCCATTTTCTTCAAAATAGGATAGTTTAATTCGCTTAATGCCTTTTCATATTCTACCTCTTCCCCTTTCCTAATATCATGTCTGAAGCTTGAAAGTATAAAGCCTTGGGGGGTCATAATGAATGGGTCTCTGGCATAGACGCCATTTGGCTTATCCTCAAGCCCTTTTATTAAGCTTATCTTAATGCCTTCGTTTTTATATACTTCCATTAAATCTAATACTTCCTCCTTAAACTTCTCCTTATCAACCGTTGAAGAAAAGAGATACGTACGGTAATTGTCCTCTGTTATCAGATCAAGCTCCTTTCCAGGGACGTGCATCAGCACCTCCCTTAGCCTTCCCACTTCCGAGTTTATGTATATTACCATGCACATCAATCCCCCATTCGACAGTAGGTTCGGGGTAAAATAAATTTAATCAACATTCTTAAAGAAAATATAAAAGCCGATGGTGGCGACCGAGTAAAGCGCTGCTGTAATGAAGAATGGTGTGCTCAGCTGGCCTAGGTAGAAGAAATAGCCTCCAAAGGAAGGGCCAGCACTCCTAGGCAACGCGTCTATAAGGTTTATGAGGCTTGAGCCCCTTGCCCTCTCTTCCTCTGGTATTAGGTTCAGTATAAAAGACCTGAATATCGGCCCTGTCATATTCATCGCCGTGTTCCTTAAGACAAATATTAGGGAAGCCATAATGTAAGAGCCTGACAAAGGAAGGAAAATTAGCAAGATTATACCTATTATGTGAGTATATATGATAGATTTTACCCTGCCGAACATCCTTGAGAGCCTCGGTGCGAAAAGCATTGAAAGGGCTAGGCTTGCATTGGAAGCTGCAAAGACAGGGCTCATCTCCTGTGCAGTCACATTAAACCTCAAGTAGAACCACAGGGACATTATTGGCAATATCATTCCAGCCCCAAGGCCTATTAGAGATTCAACGGAAAGCTTCCCTATCTTCCCTATAGACTTTAGCCTTAGATCAACCTTCCCCGTGCCCTTGTAGCCTTCCTTTACGAATAGAAGCAAGAGTGTTGTAAACGATAGTATTAGTGCGTTTGTCAATATTATATACCTCAATGATAAGAATAGAGGAAGCAAGGAACCGAATATTGATAGGAGGACATTAAAGGAGAAGGCCAGGCTAAGGCTCCTGTCAAGATTTTTGGATTTCTCAGCCATAATGGCACTTATCAACCCTCCTGCGCTCATCATAGAAGAAATCAATATACCAAACGGTATCCCGATAAATAATATTGACATGCCCAATATGCTTATGCCCCTGCTCATGAAAAGGAACTTCCTCCTCCCATATGCATCACCAAGCACAGAGAGTATTACGGCTATAAGGGAGGAGATGAGCATCTGTCCAGTTAAAAAGAGGCCTATCATAGCCGAGTTTAGACCCAGCTCTTTTAAGTACAGGGGTATGATCAACTGGGAAGAGCCAAATATAATGCCGTTGATGGATATTATTGCTATCAGTACCTTCTCTTCTCTGTTCACCACTCTCCACATAAAATATGATTGTTGTGGTGGTGGAATTAAAAGCTATGTTTTCATACTACCTTTCCTATCCTTTTAAGCCCTTCTAAAACTTCTCTGAGGGATAGCCTTTGTAGGGTTGACTCCTTTATGTAACCAGTTTCCTTGTCCCAACCAAAGGCTTCATATGTCTCCTCCACAAGTTCATTAGGCCTCTCTACCTTTAATCCCTTTGAGGGCCCACTCAATACGGGGGTTACCATCCTCTTTGGCAACGAATCGTGGGCCTTTTCAAGTCCTTCCCTTAAGTTGAATGCCCTCTTTATGTTCCAAGTCCTCTCGGCGACCTCAAATATTTCCCTTGCGTTCATTTCTATTCCTGTCAAAGAGGAATAAAGCCTTGCTATTCTACTAGGGTTGAGTGAGCCCTTAGCGACAGTTGCTGCATAAAAGTTGCAATAACCCATGCTGTTTATCACCTCACCAAAGAGGGCTATTATCCTGTAAGCCTTACCCCTATTAACGCCAACCTCCTCAAGCCTATCTGGAAGCGGCCATGGCAACCCTACCTCCCTCATACCTGCATCTACTCCCATAAGATCATAGGAGGGGTATATTGGGTGCTCATGGCATGCCCCCCTTGGGCCTATTGCATACTGTATTGCAAGGAACTTTGACTCGACCCTTGGATCATGGGCCGGTAGCTCTAACCCCTTTACATGGTTTACTAACTCCTCAGTTCCCCTACCGATTTTCTTTGATGCCGCATAGCTTCCCTCAGCCAAAAGATCCCCGAAGCCTCTTCTATACGCTATCATATCAACCAGCGTTAAGAGCATGTCAGCATCGTTCCAGCTGAGCTTTAAACCACCAGTATCGTTTTCATTTATCATGCCAAGCTTGTAAGCCTCTATGGCCCAAGATATCGTATGGCCGAGAGTTATTGTATCCATGCCGTAGTTGTTTGCTAGGTAATTGAACCTAATTATTGCCTCCATGTTGTCGTTTAGCACCATGGGACCGGCCATGTCAACAGTTTCATATTCTGGGCCCTCATTAGGTGGTGTTGCATATTTCCCGGAGGAAACATAGGAATACCTACTGCACCCTATTACACAGCTGTGGCACGCCCTCCTCTTTATCATATAATTCCTCTCTAATGTATCTGAAGAAACCCTATATGCATTTTCAAAATAACCTGTCCTGAAATTTTGCGTAGGCAGGCCGCCCATTGCATTTAGGCTCATAACACCGCCTATGGTTCCATGCATTCCCATTGCCTTATTTCCACTATCGCTAGTAATTGCTCTTTGTGCCTCGTAGCAAAGGGACAGGAATCTCTCAGGGTCATATACTTTTATTCCACAACCTCCAGAAGCAGCTATCGCCTTCAAGTGTTTTGATCCCATAACAGCTCCACCGCCGCTCCTTCCAGCGGCCCTGTCATAATCGTTTATTATCGAGGCATACCTAACGAGGTTTTCGCCAGCAGGTCCGATGGCCGCGACAGAAACTTCCTTTGCCCCAGCCTCCTCTTTTATTGCATTTGTCGCTTCATGAACAGTCATACCCCAGAGGTGGGTAGCGTCCCTTATCTCAGCCTTGCATCCCTCAAGGTAAAGGTATACGGGCCTCTCAGACCTCCCCCTAATTATTATCATATCGAAACCACTATACTTCATAAACGCGCCAAACTTCCCCCCGGATCTAGTCTCCCCCCAAAAGCCAGTCTGGGGTGACTTGAATGCCCAGAATATATTTCCGCTACCAGGCGCCAGGGTTCCTGTCATAGGGCCAGCTGTTGCTATGAGGAGGCTCTCCTTGGAAAGTGGGTGTAACTTAGGTAGCTCCTCGTCCCACATAACCTTCGATGCAAAACCTAGGCCACCAATATAAAGCTTGGACCATGTTCTATTCAGCTCCTCTACAACGATCTTGCCCCTCTCTAGATCTACCCTTAAAATGTTGCCCGTATAACCATACCACTCCTCCACTAGCCATCACCTGCAGGCTTAGGGGAAGGATAAGGAACTATCGGAACTAACTCTTTCCTTTGAAGCTTTGCAAAGAAAACTCTCTTGTAATAAGCAACGTCTTCTGCCTCAGCATAGACAAGGGCTTTTTCTGGGCATGCCTTTACACATTGGGGATCTCCACCACACAGGTCGCACTTTATCGCCTTTCTCTCTATCCTGTCAATAGTTATCATGCCATATGGACAAACAGCAACGCAGTTCCCACAGCCAGTGCACCTGTCCCTATCTATTATCACCGAAAAGGTGTTGGGATCCCTGTATATGGCGTTTTCTGGGCAAATACCAGGAATTCCGCAAAGGCCGCACTGAATGCAGAAAACGGGGGCATCGACGGGTTCGTTCTCTATCCTAACGACGTGTATTGCTGAGAGCAAGGGATCGATAACATTGAAATGATATAAAGAGCAGGCCTCCTCGCACCTACCACAGCCAGTGCACCTGTCCGGAATAACCATCAGCACCTTTACCATTTAGTGCACCTCTCTAACTATTCCAAGCAAAAATTAATATCTATACTATCTAAAAGAGAAACTTGTACTTCTTTCCGCTGTTGTTTTTCGCGATAACATTTTTTCTAATTTTCTCTTTAACAACGTTCCATACCTCCTCCATGCTCCCAACAGAATAGCCAAGCGCCTCCAAGATGCCTTTCAGTAAATCGAATTCTTGGAACTCAGTTCCTTCGAGGGAGCTGGGTGCATGCCTTATTGTCATATCAGAAGATAGATAATGCCCACGCTTTTCTAAGTAGGTTCTACCAGGAAACACAAGGCTAGCATAGTACCTTGAGAAATAGTCAAGGGTTGGCACGATTTCTATTATAAAATCAACGTCCCTCAGCGATGAAAGCAATCTTTCTCTAATCGCCGGCCTTAAAATGTTACCCCCTACTATCATTAATGTCTTAAGCTCTCTTTCTTTTGCCTTTTGCGCGAGGTCATCAATGCTCCTTCCTCCTAATATATAAAATGCATCTACTAAGTCGCACTCTTCGAACAGGGGTACTATATTAGCTCTCCTCTCCCTGCCGTTAAGCAAAATATAAGTATCTATGAGCTCCTTAGTGGATTCATACCAGGGCTCCACCTCAAATATTAGGGAAACGTTTCTTCCCCTGCCAAGCATTTCTACTGCCTTCTCTGCATTATTCTCGCACGATTTTTCACCATTAATAACCCCAAGGTACTCACCTAAGTTCTCAGTTGCCCCCCTTAAGTAATCCAAATCAACATAACCTTCTTCTACAAGCCTCTTGTTTATACAATTGAAGAGTCCTCCAATCCTTTCCTTTTCAACCTTTATGTATACATCGGAAGCATTCTGCATGAACCCTTCCGTAGAGGGAGAAGTGCCGACAACCAAAAGCCTCGCGTCACCTTGGAGGGATAATTCCCTTATAGCATCCCCCAAGGCTGGGTGGTAGCTGTCTACATCGCCTACAACGATTATAGAATCCGAGATCCCTATTTCTTTATATGGGATAGAAGGCCATATTGATCCTATTGAATTCATAAACTCACCTAAAATGCTTTGGTAGCACAGAGTAAAGGAGTTCCACACGTTGTCGCTACCTATAACTTCCCTAGAGAGGATGTTAAGCATGTAGTACTCCTCGAGCGTTAGCCTCCCAGAAACTATTAGGCCGAAGCCTTCCGATCCTTGTTCTTTGACAGCCTCTCTTATCTTCTCCGAAGCAATACCTATGGCATCCTTGATGTCCACCTTCTTAAGGAAACCACCCTTCCTGATTAGTGGGTAATGGAGCCTCTCCGCACTGTAAAAAGCGTCTTCCCATATATATCTACCCTTAAGGCATCCACCTGCGTCTAAAGGTTTTTCTCCAGCAGGCCTTATGAGCACCGGCTTGTTGCGCGAAACGCCAACGCTTACCCTGCACGCCAGGGAACACATGTTACAAACGCTCCAATAATACCTTTCTGGCGTCCCGTATTTTACCAGCATGGCGTCCTCTATCGCGCCGCTAGGGCATACGTCTACACAGGCCCTACAGCTTATGCAAGAAGACCTACCAAGGCTGCCGCCTTCCGCGATGATCCGAGACTCCGCACCCCTATTAGTAATCCTCCAGACGAGCCTCCCTGCTATGTCCTCACAGACCCTGACACAATTATAGCAATTAATGCACCTGTTCATATCAACATATATGAAAGGATGGGAGTCATCGATTTCTTCCCTATTTATCGCGCCACCCCCTTCTTTGAGTCCATACCTCTCTAGAAGCTGGTCGAATCTCTTCTTCAAGGCAGGTTTTGGGTAGCGGGACGATAGAAGCCTTAGGTTCATCCTAACTGCCTTCCTTACTTCATCATCATCTGTCACAACTTCCATACCATCTTCTATGGGTGTGGTGCAACTGGTTACAATACCTTTCCCCTTTATCTTCACCAAGCAGAGCCTGCAAGATGCATTAGGGGAAAGCCTCCTATCGTAGCAAAGCGTTGGTATGTCAATGCCCACCTTCCTTGCAGCATTCAATATGCTTATCTTCTTTTCAAATTTATATTCGACCCCGTCTATTTTAACCTTCATGTACAATCACTCTCCTATACTTTGAGAGAAAAGATAATACAACCCTGCCTGCGCCGATGCCTAGGCCACAGAGGCTCGAAGATACCAATGTATGGGCTATGTCATAAACCTCCTCGAGCTCATCCCTTAATATATACCCCTTGGAGAGTATGCCTTCGAGCTTCTTCGTGCCCAACCTGCAAGGAGTACACTTCCCGCAGGACTCATAGGACAAAAAAGAAACTATCTCGCGTAGTATTTCCCCCGGAGGGGACTCCTCATTAAAGGCTATTATGTTACCATGGCCTAACGAAGAGCCTATTTCTTCAAGCTCTTCATATCCAAGCCTGGTATCGAACTCTTCAGGCCTTACAACTCCTGAAAGAGGTGCACCTATAAGAAGACCGGCTACTTTCCCCCTCTTAAGCCCACCACCGGTACTTACTATTTCTTTTAGCGGGACGCCGAATTCAAACTCATAGATGCCTGGCCTCTTGAATAGCGAGTTCAGAGAGACGAGCTTCGTCCCCCTGCTCTTGGAGAATCCAAGCTCGTAGTATTCTTTACCCCCGTTACTTATTATATATGGTATGTTAGACAATGTTTCAACGTTGTTAACAACCGTTGGTTTTCCATAGAGGCCCCTCTCCGTTGGATATGGGGGCTTAAAAACGGGTTCCGGCCTTCTGCCCATGAGTGCATTTATGAGAGCTGTCTCTTCGCCTACCACATAGCTACCCTTTCCTACGACCACCACGATTTTAGGCAACTTGTATTTAAGAAAAGAAGCCATGCTTTTAACTGCCTCCCTAACCCTTGCAACAGATCTCGGGTATTCCCTTCTAATGTAAAAGTAAACCTTTTGGGCACCTATGGCATGGGCCGCTATAAGCGCGCCCTCTATAGGTAAAAAAGGCGAGTACTCCATGATAAACCTGTCAACGTAGGCTCCTGGGTCGCCTTCATCACCATTAACTATTAGATACCTCTCTGTCTCTTTTTGGTTATACGCCAACAACCACTTCTTTCCAGTAGGAAAACCTCCACCCCCCCTGCCCCTTAAGTAGGATTTTTCAACCTCCTTTATGATATTCCTTTTAGAGAGGGAAGTAAGCGCGTACTCCAGTGCCTTAAAACCCCCAAGGGAAATATAGTCTTTTAGCGTAAGTTCCCCCTTCAAGAGATACCTGCCTATAACGCTCTTCCTGGATCTCACCTCTATTATAGGTTTTTCGTGGGTCGAAGAAGATGAAGGTGAGGAATAGCACTTCCCCAAACAATATGTTCTAGGCCTCTGGGCCATAGCCTTTTTCCAGAACTCCTTCTTAAGGTTCCTAGAAACGTAGCAGGCAAGCCCAGAGCAATACTCCTCCTCTGGCATTGTATCAGCTGCATTGTAGAAAGTGTTTACCTCCTTTTTTGGCAGGTTGATCCTTACCATAGGCTGCACCGCAGAAAGGGAAACATTATGTCTTTAACTTCTCCTTGAAAAATTTAAGCTTTATCTCATACCTCAGCCTCCTGTGCCTAGGCTCTGCAAGCAGGCTGTGTGCATGGCTTCCCTTGTTAAAAATCACAAGCCTTGATTCCTTGCCGTTCTTTACAAGGGCTGTGTGCATGGCCAGCGATTGATCAATGAAGCACCTGTAGTCATGCATGCTATGGATTATGAGAACTGGGGTGCTTACTTCCTTAGCGAAGAAGAACGGGCTCTTCTTTATGTATTCATCTAAGTTGTCTTGAGGGGATCCACCTATCTGGTCTTCGTTAAACCAGTAGCCTATGTCTGAAGAATGGTAATCTGATATCCAGTCAGCTATACCGTTTTCGCTTACTGCAGCCTTAAAGGCCTTGCTTTTAGTTATCATAACGTTTGTCATGTAGCCTCCATAGCTTATCCCAGTAACACCAAGCCTTTCCGCATCTACCTCATAGTTTTCTATTACATAATTTAGGAAGGAAATCAGCTGGTTGAAGTCATCTTCGCCGTACTTCCCCCTTATGTCTGCAAACTTTTCGCTATAGCCATCACTGCCTATTGGATTTGAGTATGCGATCGCGAAACCATTAGTAACCATGAGCTGTATCTCTGGATTGAAACGGTATCCATACATGCCTTTAGGCCCGCCATGTATGTATAGTATTAAGGGTGCCTTCCCTTCAATATCTGGCAGCATTACCCAGCCGTCTATATCCTTAAAACCAACCTTGGTTGCCTTATAAAGCTTTACTTCTTCTAAGAAGGAGTTGAATGATGTGACCTTCCTGCTCATAGAACCATCATACGTATAGAGCTCCATGGGGATGTTGGCCTCTGAGTAAATGTATGCTATGATCTTCCCGTTAGAATCCGCGGTGTGAATATAGCCGTTTTTCCCGAGGACTTCATTAAAGCCACCATCATAAAGATACAGCTTGGAGGAGCCAGAATCATTAGCTAATAAACCTACACCGTTTGATAACTTACCAACAATATAAGTTATGTTTCTATCTAGGACCCCACAGCTTAAGCACTTCACCCTGCCCCCATCTATAATATAAAGCTTGTAGTGGCTTGATACGCCTATCTCTCCTTTGTGCATCGTTGCGTAAAGTTTCCCCTCTATGCACCTAAGCCTATCTATAGAATAGCCATCTACAACTTCCTCCCTCGCGCCACTTTCGTCGACCCTTATAAGCTTGTTCAAGTAAGGAGTAAGGTAATCCCTTACAACGGAATAATATATGCTTTTGTTGCAAACCGCTATTGAATTTATTGTATTTTCCTCCCTCACGAGCTCTTTCTTGTAGCCAGAAGCTGGGTCAACTGAGTATATTAAATAATAGAATAGACCGTTATATTCATTGCCATCAAACCATAGAGGTAGCCTGTCCGTAGAAAAATAATCCTCCTCGTAGAAGCCTTCAACGGGCTTTTGGGAAAGCACCAAAGGCTTTTTGCCATACCACTCTATGGACTGGATACCATAGTCAAACCATGACAACAGCCTTGGCGGACTCGAAAAGCTCCAAAGATACAGGCCACTCCCCTTGACTTTTTCTTCTGTGTTTATCCTTCCCGAAAAAACTAACTCTTCCCCGTCCTCAGACCACCTAGGTAATGAATTACTATCGCCCTCTATGTAAAAAGTTTTCCCCTCGGAAAGGACAAATATTTGGCTCTTGTTTTTATTATCTTTAATGTCAGCCTTCCTTACAGAAATGGCTATAGCGTTAGTAGGTGAAACCCTAACATCTTCGAACTCAGTTAGCATTAGAATATCCTCTACTGTAAGCCCTCTCATATCACATACCCAGATAATGTAAATCAAAGAAATCTAAAAAGGCTTTCAGAATTGATTCAAAGTCAAAAATTGCTTCTATAAACCTTCGCTCAGGGCACTTGTTACCAAAACAACTTTATTAGGAACCTGAGGATCTCTCCCTGCAAAAATATGCCCTATACCACTTTCATTTAAACCTCGCCTTGGACGTCGAACCTTAAAGACTATTAACCTCTTAAATATCTAGGCCTAAGAAAGGTTTAAAGGTAGGTATGATAATTTGGAAAATGGGAGAGGGCCCGTAGTCTAGCTGGCTAGGACGCCGCCCTGACGCGGCGGAGGTCACCGGTTCAAATCCGGTCGGGCCCATCATAAGGCCTTTGTGGCTATAGAATTAAGAAGAAATTTATCGGCTAAAACTCATTTGTAAACGACTCTTCCTCTTCTTCGCCTTGTGCCACCATAAGCTTTTCTTTCCTTTCATATGCCTCCGTTATATCCTCGAGTGCTACTAGACCAATATATTTTCTATCCTTCACTACAGGTATGACCCTCGAACTCGATTTCATCATTATTTCCATAGCTTCAGCAAGGGTAGAACCAGGCCTTACCGTTGGTGTACCCTTTATTATTTCATTATTACCCCTCACCAAGTTCCTTAGGAGGACTATGCCGAGGTAGCTCTTGTCCTTGTCAACAACCGGCAGGAGGGTGATGTTGTTGTTAATCATTATTTCAATTGCCTTATCGATCTCACCTCTTAAGACATATAAATCCCTTAGCCTCACCTCGCTAACCCTGATCGACCTGAGCAATGGGATGTAATATTCACCCATGTGTGCAGGGGAGTCTCTCCTTGTGGGGAGCTGGCTAATATAGATCGTATATCCATTAGAAATGAGGTATGATATCGCGACTGCTATCATAGCCCCGGGAAGCAGCTGGAGGCTAGAGGTCATCTCAGTCACCATAACGAGTACTGCTAATGGAACCTTGCCTGAGGCAGCGAAGAGTGCCATCATTCCAATAATAACAAAGGGGGTTATGTTCGGGACTATGCTTGGGAATAAGGCGTGGAAGAGCATGCCAACAGCTGCACCGGCATATGCCCCTATAAAAAGGCCTGGCGCAAAAACTCCACCACTACCGCCAGAACCTATGGAGAAAGAAGTGGCAAGTATTTTAAAAAATGGAAGCAATATTATAAGAAGGTAAAAGGGTATAATCGGGGAATATAGAGCCTTAAAGCTCTGGAATTCCACAAGGTTAATCCATCCGTAACCGGTTGCAAGTATCTCGGGGGCCAGCAAAGCTGCACCCCCGGTTATTGCACCACCTATTGCCGGCTTTACGTGATCAGGGATCTTAATTTTCTTAAAAACAGAGTTTACCCAATAAAAGGTCTTGGGGTAGAGAATCCCTATAAGGCCAGCAACTATCCCCAAAATGAAGTACATTGGAAGCCTCATAGGATCGAAGGAGGCCCTATAATAACCAAATATAGGTGTGAAGCCGAAAAGCATTCCGAAAATTGTATATCCAACGGCAGAAGCTACTATACCCGGATACAATATTTCCGGCTCTAGATCCCTCTTATAGAGTATTTCTGCTGCAAGTATGGCCCCGCCTATTGGCGTTTTAAATATCGTGCCTATTCCTGCGCCTATCCCAACAGCTACTGCCTTCCTTCTGTCCTCAGGGCTGAGGTGGAGTAGATCAGCTACTATTGAGCCGACACCTGCGGAGAACTGGGCAGTTGGCCCTTCCCTTCCGCCACTACCACCAGAACCTATCGTTATTGCCGAGGCAATTATCTTAACTGGCACTACAATCCATCTAACCTTACCCCTCAAATAATGATATGCCTTTATTGCAGCATCGGTACCGTGGCCCTCGGCCTCGGGTGCTAAGGTATAGACTATTAGACCAGATATTAACCCTCCTATGGTCGTAGAGATAGGTATTAGGTAGTACCTTCCTTTAGAAAAAATGAAGTTGAGTACACCACCTTCTCCTATAGGTCTAGGATAGGACATCGCAACGAACTTAAGAAGAAAGATCTGCTCAAATATGCGGAGCAGCTCATAAAAGGTAGTGGCTGCTAGGCCTGCTATGATTCCTAGTATGAGGCCTAGTATAAACCATTTTTCAAAATATGGTAGCGAGCTTATCCTGCTTGTTCTATAATGGTTAGCCAACGGCCCGACACCTTTTCTATCATAGTATTGTTATTACACTTCTTTAAAAACTAATCTGCTAAAAAATTTATATATATCTTAGGCTTTTAATCTGTTAGCAGTGAGCTACCACGCTCTACTGAGCCTGATGATCCCCAAGGCTTTGATAGACGTAAGGCTGTGAATGCCTATGAGCACCTATCAAAGCTGAACCCCGTTACCCATCTGTTTTCCTCCTTCCAACCTTCTCATATTCTTGGAAGTTGCATGCATAGATGAGAATGACATTTGCCTTTACTAATCATTGCTTTGCAACCATTTAACCATGTGCTACGAAAGATATATAAAAACAGCTTAACCTATAAAGTCTCTGGAAAACAGTTTTCTATTGGAGATGAGCGTTGGTTAAGGCCTTAGTTATAAGCGACATCCATGGCAACCTAGAGGCCCTAAAGGCTGTGATAGAAGATGCGAAGGGCTTCGATGAAATAATCGTCCTAGGGGATTTAGTTGACTATGGACCATCACCGGCTGAGGTAATTGATACGCTCCACCAGTACAGCCCTAAAATAGTTAGGGGGAATCATGACCATGCAGTAGCTTTTGGTGTTGATTGCAGATGTGGAGAAAAAACGCACTGGATAAGCGTATGGTTTAGGGAAAACATAACGCTCAAGCTACTAACAAAAAAAGATAAAGAATACCTGGCAAGCCTGCCATTAGAAATTAAAATGAACGATCTCACAGCCGTGCATGCCTCGCCCTCAAATCCTCTGTACGCTTATGTCTATCCTTGGATAACGGAAGAGGAAGTCTGTAACAATATGAGGGGTAGCTTGACGCTCTCGCCAAGAAAAGCAAATGAATGCAGTGCAGAAGGCGTTTACTTGATAGGGCACACCCACTTTCAATTCTACAGAGTATCAAGCGGGGCTATAATAGCAAACCCAGGTAGCGTTGGTCAACCTAGGGATTCCGATCCAAGGGCCTCATACATGTTGTTAGACACCGAAAAGGGTTCCTTTGTGTACCGAAGGGTTAAATATGATGTGGAGAAAACGATCGAGAAGATAAAGGGGCTAGGTATAAAGGATCCATATCTTAACGCCCTTGTTTACATACTAAGGAATGGCAAGGTTCAGTAGTAGCTAATTGCCTTGTTTGCTAGTAAACCTCCTCACATAAAAAACTTCGCCGTTGTACTCAACCCTAACTATATCGCTACTAACCAAAAGCTTATTTAAATCCTCTACACTACCATTATCCCTTTCAAGGAGATCCATCACGTCTTTCTCCTTCATTGGATGCACTGACGTTATTGAGAGGAGGTCCCTCTGAAAGCTACCGCTGTAGCCAAAGATGCCCTGTGGGGAACCGATCAAAAGCTCTACCCTTTCGCCAAGGAATCGCTTAAATATGGTGTAGGCCTCTACTAAATCCGTTTCTTTAGGAGGCATTACCCATGGCTCTGCAGGTGGTCTTACCGGCACGGCTATGTATGCGGTTTTGAGTGCTTTTAGCTTTGACAAGAAAAGGGCCACAGCAGCTATCTCCTCATTGCTAACATAATTTGAAAGCAACATGGTCTCTGAAATCAGCCTACCTTTATATTCACGTGAAAACTCCTTTATGCCTTCAAGGGTTTTCTCTACGCTAATATGCCCGCTAGGCCTGTTAATGGCCCTCCATAATTTCTCTGAAACCGCATCAACCTTTATAGAAACTAGGTCCGCCTCCAACAAGTCTTCCCTCACATCATCTAAATAAAGGAGTGAAGAGTTTGTGATGACTGCAACCCTAGCGCCCATTCCCTTCAACAGCCTTATTTCCTTGCCTATGTTCACATCTAGCGTTGGTTCCCCATCAGGGACGAAAGTAACGTAATCGACCTTTAAGCCTAGCGAATTTATCTCACTAAGCCTTTCTTTAGCTAATTGGTATACTAAAAGTGGATCGTAGAACCTTCTTCTCTCCGCAGAAACGTGAATTGTCTTGCCGAGCTGACAGTATATGCAATTATAGCTACAAGTCTTTGGAAAAACGTTGTTGATACCTAAGCTATAGCCAAGCCTCCTTGAGGGAACTGGACCAAATATTATGCTATTGCTCTCCACATCCTAACACCTTAACTGAACAGAGAATGAAGGACCCATGCCTATTTGCATACTGAAGCAAAGCATTCACCTTTTAACCAAAGAGATGAAACGCTTGTGTATCCTAGCATCTCCCGTGAGTTCTGGGTGGAAAGTTGTAGCCAAAATCGAGCCCTGTGATGCAAATACAATTATTTCCTCTTTATTGTAAGTTATCTTAGAGATGGCCCTTGCCCCTCCCCATATATCTACTATTGCCGGTGCCCTGATAAATATACCCCTATAAGGTGCTTCATCCATCCCTTCTATATGTAGATCGAGCTCAAAGCTCTCCCTTTGCCTACCAAAATAATTCCTCACCACCCCTATATCCATAACGCCTAGTAGTGGCTGAGAAAACTCCGGAACCTTTGCGTCCCTAACCTTTTTTGCCAGCATTATAGCACCGGCACAAGTAGCTAGCGTTGGCTTTCCACTCTCTATTACCTCCTTGATGTCGTAGAGGATGCCTGTTTTGTGAGCAATCTTTCCTATTGTAGTGGATTCGCCCCCTGGTATGATGATACCATCTAACCCCTCGAGGTCTTTCTTTTTCTTAACAAGCTTTACCTCACCTTCTATAGAGGTTTCAGCAAAGGCTCTTAAGAGCATAGCATAGTGCTCGTAAAAGCCTCCTTGGAATGCTACTATACCAATGGTCACCATTTTAGATACCCCTTGTCTGCAAAAGTTCTTCTGGCCTCAGGGAACTTATGTCTATGCCCATCATGCTCTTCGCCTCACTTATCATTTTTTGGGCCTCCAAGACGCTTTCAGGGTCATCCCACATACTTGTAGCTAAAACTATGGCCTCCGCCCTTTCCCTTGGGTCGCTACTCTTAAATATACCAGAACCCACAAAGACTCCATCGGCGCCAAGCCACATCATCAGCGCTGCGTCTGCTGGTGTTGCTATCCCACCTGCAGCAAAGTTTACAACGGGTAATCTCTTAAGCCTAGAAGAAAGCTCAAGGAGCTCATAGGGAACCTTGTACTCCCTTGCCTTATGCATCCTCTCTTCTGGAGATAAACTTGAAACAGACCAAAGGTCATTCATAATAATCTTCATGTGCTTTACAGCCTCTTCTACGTTGCCCGTTCCGGCCTCTCCCTTGGTCCTTATCAGCGATGCCCCTTCACTAATCCTCCTGAGCGCCTCGCCAAGGTCCCTTGCGCCATTTATGAATGGCACCTTAAAGAGAAACTTGTTGATGTGGTTCTTCGCGTCAACTGGCGTTAGGACTTCGCTTTCATCTATCATATCGACGCCTAGCTCTTCGAGCAACCTTGCCTCCATGTAGTGACCTATCCTGACCTTTGCCATGACAGGTATGGTTACGTGTTCCATTACCTCTTCAATTACCTTCACATCGGCCATCCTTGCAACGCCACCGGCCTTCCTCACATCATAAGGTAGCTTATCTAGCACCATAACGGAAACTGCACCAGCCTCCTCGGCTATTTGTGCTTGCTCAACGTTTGTGACGTCCATGCAAACGCCCCCTTTTTGATAAATAGGGAGGCCATATTTCACGCTCAGCGTACCCTTTTCTGGAACCTCTATCCTCTCAGGTAACGCCTTAGGGCTATAATCAAACCAAAGCCCCTCATCCCTTAGCCTATCCCTTGCTTCTGCCATGTTGTAGAAGAATTCTACTATCTTTTCGAACCCAACGTTATAAAGCCTAACAGCCTTAGAGGGGTACTCTAGGTAAGGCATTAATTCCCACCAAGCATGCTTGTTGCCGAGAAAAGAATTATGCCTTGTTGAACGTTCAATAAGTTCCAAGCCATTCTAACGCAGTAACTAAACAACTTCAACATTCGTGAAGCCTTTATAATCTCTATGACAAAAGATTGCAGGTGTTTCGCCTTTTTAATTTCACACCATTATTAACGTAGCTGGAGGTGCTAGCAGTTGCTTTTCCTCATACTTGCCAAGTTCAGAAGGTTTCTTAGGAACAACTTTGCCAAGATAACGATCATGCTTATTGCAATAGTAGCCTACGGAACGTTTTCAGAGTATTATATAGAAAAAGGACTACCTGGAAGCGGTATAAAGAACCTCTTTGACAGCTTTTGGTTCGTTATACAGACGATAACTACAGTAGGGTATGGAAATACGCCAATCGTCTCGTTTTGGGGCAAGGTAAATGCCATTCTGCTAATGCTCTTTGGTATAGGCTCCTTAAGCCTATTTATTGCCAGCTTTACAGATGTATTGGTGGAATCTGATATAGCTAGAAAGTTCGGCGAGTTGAAGGCAATAGTGTCAAACCATAACATAATATGCAACTGGAATGAAATAGGGGAAGAGTTGGTAAGTGAGTTGCTTAAGGAAACGGACAAGGACATAGTACTTATAGCCGAAACCCCCTCGCCACCCCTAAAGGAAATAGACTTCGTTAAGGGGAGTTGTTTAAAAGAGGATGACTTAAAAAAGGCAAACGTTGAGAAGGCTGAGGGAGCAATAATACTTGCCGATGCGAGGGATGCTAGCATAAACCCGACGGCAATAGACGCAAAGACAATACTTGCTGGGCTGAGGATAAAGAAGCTTAACAGCAACTGCCACGTTGTAGCAGAGCTGCTTAGCAGCGAGAGCGTAGAATATGCCAAGATGGTTGGCATCGATGACTATATAATTAGAGGTTACGTTTCGGCGAAGCTCTTATCGAAGACGCTCAATAATCCAAAGGTATCCCAAGTTATAGACCTTATAATATCTGCAAGATCCGGAGATGAGATATTTGAAGAAGAGCTACCAGAATGCCTAAAGGGAAAGAAATACAAGGATATTATAAACGCAATGATGATGCATGAAGCACTACCAATAGCACTCAGAGGCAGTAAAGGCCTAAGGATAAACCCCAGTCAAGAGGAGGTAGTTAATGATAATTCAATCATCTACATAGCAAAGAAACCATTAAACATAAAAAAGGTATGCGGGCATAAAATAATAGAAAATAAATAAAGCTAACAAACCAAAACAACTAGGGTCGAGAGTGGGATTAAAGGACTTTATTCCATTAAAGGAAATGATATCCCTCAAGGGTAAAGTAGCTTTGGTAACAGGCTCAGCCTCTGGCATAGGAGAAGCTATTGCATATAGGTTTGCGGAAGCTGAAGCAAACCTTTTCCTCGTTGACATCAATGAGGAAAACCTGAAAAAAGTGTCAGAAGCAATATCCTCTAGGTTTGGCACAAAGGTTGAAAACTACGTTATTGACCTGTCAAAGAAGGAGAGCATAGACAAGCTATGGGAATCTCTCAAGGGTAAGGAGCCAGACATATTGGTTAACAATGCAGGCATCTATATATTTAAAGACTTCTTAGACATAGATGAAAGCTTCCTAGAGAAAAACCTCGCGATAAACTTGAAGTCAGCGTTCTGGATGTGTCAATATATGGTGAAAAAGAGGGCTAATAAAGGAGGAATTATTGTCAACATCGGCTCAATCGAAGCTATACTCCCGTTTGCCTCAGGCCTTGTCCACTACGACATAACGAAGAGTGGCATTATTTCCATGAGCAGGGCCTTGGCTAGGGAATATGGGAAGAAGGGGTTCAGAGTAAACGTTGTCGTCCCCGGAGGCATAGAAACTCCAGGCGTGAAGGAAAAGAAAAGGGATGCATTCCTAAAGCTGAACATCAATATAATAAAGTCAGGGATGAACTACTTGAGTAGGCTCCCCTTAGGAAGGCTCGGAAAACCTGACGAGGTGGCCAGGGTTGTGCTCTTCCTCTCATCTCCACTTTCAAGCTATATACAAGGGGCAGTAATACCTGTTGATGGTGGATTCCTCTCAGCATAGCTAAACGGCATACTAGCAACACTATTTGCTCATACTGCATTATTTAAGATTATATTTGCAATATAGTTTCCATATCATTCCAAAGAGACTTATTAACCTCTCTCATGGGTAGCATCTGAAGCTAACAAAATTAGGCCCGCATCTAAGAGCCTATTTATGGAGCTTAGAGTATAGCTTCCAACACCTCGCAATCATATACCACCATAAAAGTTATTATGCTACGTTTAAATGTTTCTGTCCCACATATCCGCTCGGGATCCAAGAATAGCATAAAAGATACTTAGAGAAAATCAAGAATACATCTACACGCAATATATTGTGCTATCAAGCCAGATCGTGATAGAAGCTATAAAACTTAAGGAAATCAATGGCATTTGCAAGATTACAGAGTCTAAAAAGCATCAAGGCTTCATAATGCTATAAACACTTATTGTTCCTCGCACAATACCTCGGCTTCATAGGGAAAGCCTGGTACGTAAAAGCATTTCCCTTTAGGGAAGATATTATATAATGCATAAGAAACTGAGTCAGTTATCCTCCTGTATTGAGAAAAAACGCCTAGGAAATCGTTGCCTTCCGCTAACCTTATTGATGCCTCTAGCACGCTTAAACCTATAAGCCTAGTTACCGCCCCATAAACGTTTTCTCCAACATAATCTCTATCAAGGATCTCCCTTAGGCTAACGCTCCCCTTGTAGATAAGGGAGAGGGAAAAATTGCTAAAGATTGTCTTCTCGTCCCTTCTCCTATAGACGCACGGCCTACCGTTTAATGATGAGCACCTCATCGCACCCATCACCCCACGCCATGAAGGGTCTCTAATACTATCTGCCAGCTCTGAAAGCTCTATGATATCGTCCACCCCAAGCGTCTCCCCACTTTCTTTACCAAGGGCATAAAGCAGTATAGATGAAGATAGGGCGTAAAGCCCTGAGGGTGAACCTTTATATGAACCAAGAAGGTCTACAGAAGCACAATATTCCTCTTTTAGGCCTTTACTCAATTCCTCCCAGTAGTGCGAGAGCCTTTCATAAACAGGGCTCGAGAGGTTAGAGGCAGAGATAAACGGCTTTTTGCATACCTCTAAGTCAACGTCTAACCTCACCTTTTCTACAGGCACAGCGATATAGGGATTCTCCCTATCCTTTATTGGAAATCCTAATACTACCGCGGAGGCATAGGATTTGTATATCATCGACTGTCTCCTTTATGCAACATTGCAGAAGCATAGCCTACTACCCAATTCTTTTCTCCGGTCACGTCCCCAGAAGTTGCATGTTTCAGTATCTTGCACCTATAGGCAAGCCTCTTCCCTAGCGCAAGCATCGCCCCAACAGGTCCTGGGCCACACATGGATATCCCGTATTTCTCTAATGCCCTGTATAATCCGTCTAAGTCAAGCTCTTCTATTTCCTTTAATGCAATTTCGTCTTTCTTTAGTGTCTCTTCATGAGGATCGTAATGGTTCATGTCACTACTTGCAATATAGACAAGGTCAACGCCGTTTTCTTTAGAAATTTTATACAAGACTTCGCCAAGGTCGCGGGAGACCTCAGGGTTTTGTAGCTTAATAACTATAGGAACCACCTTTATTTCTCCAAATATGTATTGGAGAAATGGAATCTGAACTTCTACTGAGTGCTCGTATAAGTGGGCATTCTCATCGAAAGAGAAGTACCTTGTGTTTTCAACCAGAAGCTTTGAAACCTCACTATCCACCTCTACCTCGCCTAGAGGTGTTTCCCAATAACCTTCCTTCCAAATAGATGCATTTTCCCCTAAACCAGTATGATTGGGGCCTGCTATAACAAAAACGCTCGGCTTCCCGCCCTCTGCTATTTTCATGTAGCTGTGCGCAGCAACTGGGCCGCTATAAATGTAGCCTGCGTGAGGTACCATATATGCTATGCTACTCTTTTCCCTGTTCCTAGCAATTGGAAGCTTGCCAGGTCCTATTT
>WALX01000058.1 GCA_015522625.1 Candidatus Hestiella sp. | reverse complement strand
GTGTTACTGTTTAGCATCTTAGCTTTAAAAACTCCTAACATCTACCTATAGCTTCTTTAATGCTCTGAACAAGATAATAGCTGGGCTCAAGGCTAGAAAAGAAGAAAAGTAAATAATTAATGAAATTATTAAGAAGACGCTCAATGTCTTTTTCAGGTTTCTCATAGAAACTAGGCTAAAACTATCGGAAGTGAGCTACTCCGCCTAGGGAGCTTCTCCCGTTCCACCCACTCTTTATGATTAGTAGCTTCATTTGGGGGTTCAGGGCTGGTTTGCATAGTAACCCAATCCCATGCCTCTCGTTAAGGTATGAACTACTGTTGTTTTTCCATCTCTTCCCTAATGGGGCATCATCGGAAATATTCCAATCTTTGCTAGGAATCCAATGTTATTTAAAATTAACTATCCACCTGCCTCCCCTTGTATATCCCCGCTTTGAAAAGCGAGGTTTTGTAAGCAACATTTTTATAACAATTCTGATGCAACTTCATTATACATTTTATTCTTTTTCAAGAACTTAATAAACCCAAGCCTAAATAATAGGGTGCGTCGAGTTGAAACCCTCAAGGATAAACAAGAGAATGATTGCCTTTGTTATCGGGCTATTGGCATCAATCGGATTTTCAATAATGGTTGGACTATCTTCCTATCACATTGCCCTATATACAGGCGGCGGTGGATATAAGAATTCTTACATAAGCGATGAGGTCTATTACGTAGACTCTGCGAGGCGAATATTGGTACATGTGTTCGCTTATAGTGGACACCTCTACCCATATAGCGGAAATACGAACCCGAACTATTACAACTTCGAGCACCCTCCTCTTGCGAAGTACATAATCGGTTTATCAATGGCTCTTATTGGAGATAAGCCAATAAACTGGAGGATCCCTAGCATAGTCATGGCTTCGCTAATCCCTCTAATAATTTATCTTGGCTTATCATGGAACAGAGGATATAAATGGATCTCTCTAGGGGTCTTTGCAGCATTAGCTGCCTCCTCTGACAAAATACTAATAACGATGGGATCTCTAGCAATGCTGGACATTTATCCTGCGTTCTTTTTAGCAATAGCCATAGTTCTCGCATCTAGAAAGAGGTTGCTCCTCTCAGCTCTTTTTGTTGGATTGGCATCCTCAGCCAAAGAAACAGGTCTCTTCGGTTTCTTAGCGCTAGTTTTTCTTTCATTTTCATTATATGCAAACAAGAAAGTTGCCATGAAGAAAATAGGCGAAATCGTCCTCATTATAATAGGGGTTATATTTGTAGTATATGTTCCCTTATTCGCACATTTTGGCTTTCTACAGGTTCTGCATGAAACGATTAATGGCTACAAGTGGGATCTACAGAGCAGACCACCAGGACCACCAACGAGCAACCCAAGCGGTTGGATAATCAATGCCAATCCGTTTATCCTTTCTTATTCGCCGTTGCTACTTGCAGAAACCTCGTCAATCATAGAAGTACCAGCGATGGTATCAGCGTTTTCCATATTTATATCCTGCATATTATACAAAAGAAAACATTGCGTTAATGCTGGTAGTATATTTTATGTTTTCATATTTATTGGATTCTGGCTGGTTTATCTAGCAGGGAACCATACACTATATAGCTTCTATTCGATTATATTTACACCTGCAGCAGCAGTATCTTTAGCTGAGGGAGTTAATTTAGTAATAGGCGGTTCAAATGGATCGGTTAAAATTGATAATAATGCAGTTTAGGCGAAGAAGCCTACCAGAAGAAAACATCTTTACTGCTTTATCCTTATTGAAGGGTTCTAGAGGCATACCACTTTTCAGCGAGAACTGGATTTCGAATAGACCAATAAATATTGATGACTACTATCACTATGTAGAGAAAATAGGCAACAAAATAGACTCAGATGTCCTTGCAGGTGTGCAATACGTAGACGAGAATGGTGTAATCAAGTCAATAGGGCTCGCTTATATAAATGGAAGGGTGATCAGATCTTGTGAAAAAATAAATCCATCAAAGGCTGTCTATGAAAGGAAATTTCTTAAAAACGGAATATATATAAAACCAGTAACAGTTAAGGGATGGAAAATAGGTTGCGTTGCTTGCGTAGACATATTCTATCCTGAGATTTCTAGGATACATGCCATAAATGATGCAAATGTAATTTATAACCCAGCGAGCATACCACTAGATGGCCTTAACCTTTGGCATTCAGTACTCTCTGCTAGGGCTTCGGAAAATATTGCCTTTTCTGTTGGAGTAAACAATACCAGAACGGCTTATCCTGATGGAAGAATAACATCTGGTCATAGTATAGCTTTTAATCCCCATGGAGACCTTATTTTGACATCAGGAGATCAAGACGTGGCTCTACCAATAATTCTAGATGATAAGTGCTTTGACTATGTGGAAAGGAGATGGGCATTTAAAGAGGACCTAAAAAATAAATATTCAAAACACTATGAAAGCTTAGTTACCAGTTTAACGAATAAAAATCACAGCATACATACGAAGTTACCTTCTAATGACCTGCAATAAATAATTTTTAGCCAGAGTAAAACAGGAGCTGTTAATTAAAATATTGAGCATAACTAGTAGCTATTCATTTTTAACCTGAAAAAATATAGAAGTTACTTTTCAAAAAGAGCTAAAGACTTCCTTAGAAAATTCTATTTGAATTAATGGTAAGTAATTCAGGGAAGAAACACAAAAAGTAAAGTTCACGGATGTTGGCCATGATAGCAAGACCTTTAAGAATAACGCTGAATAAACGGTAAGAATATTAAAGTTCACACTTCCACAGATATTATGGTGAAAGTTAATGTCTGAAGGAGAAAAGAATGTCATAAGGAAGGAATTCAAAGGAGAAGCAAAAATAGGAAAAACTATGAAGAACTTTGCTTCAATTTCCTTAAAGCCGGAAGACCTCTCAAGCCCTATAGCATTCCAAATGGCTATATCAAGGCTCTACGAATCTCTTATGAAGGTTTTTGAATCAGGGGGCCCTGAATCAACATATATAGCTGAAGTTAGAATAACAGATGATATTGGTAACCAGGTGTCATTGGCTATAGACCTAGGAAGTAGCATACCCCCATTCTCTTCAGAAAAGGTCAAAGCTGAGGTTAAGGTAACATTATATGAAGAATAAAAACATAAACCAAGACCTATTTTCTAAAGCCAACCATATAACTTCCTAAATTAGCTATAATTAATTATTAACAAGTTTTTAAAATATTGGCCAAGTATCTAAGATAATTTTATGTGCCTTTATGTCTTTATAATTATTAAAAATTATTAAAATTATTACTATAAGGTAAACCAGAAAATTCTCAGTCCATAATAACGGTAAGGATATCAAGGACTAAAGATGCATAAAGCCCCCAAGCTTATAAATGCCTGTTTAAGACCTACCTAATGGAAAAGGTAGGCAGAAAAAGGGCTTAATCCATATACCCATAATAGACTTCCCAGGTGTATGAAGTGAAAGAAATAGAAAATAAAGTAAGAAGGTTGAAAGAAATAGAGACAAGATGGCAAAAAGAGTGGGAGAAAAATAAAATCTTTGAAGCAAATCCAGATAAGAATAGAGAAAAGTTTTTCATAACCTTCCCTTTTCCATACATCAATGGCCTACCACACCTAGGTAGCGCCTTTACTATATTAAGAGTTGATATAATGGCTAGGTATAAAAGAATGAAAGGATACAATGTTCTGTTTCCACAAGGTTGGCACGCAACAGGTGGCCCCATAGTATCATCTGCAAGGAGAATAAAAGATGGAGATAAGAGAAAGATAGAAGAGCTCAAAGACATGGGAATAAACGAGAATGATATAAGAAAATTTGAGGATCCATCATATTGGGTATTTTACTTTATGAAGGAATGGAAAAGCGATTTTAGAAGATATGGCTTAAGCATCGATTGGAGAAGAGAGTTCTTCACAACAAGCCTAAACAAATATTATAGTAAGTTCGTTGAATGGCAATATCACAAATTGAAAGAACTAAACCTAATTGGGAAAGGTAGCCATCCTGTCGTTTGGTGCCCTAAGGAGAAGAAAGTTGTTGGAGATCATGATAGACCCGATGAGTATGCAGGTATAACCCCTACAGAAGCCACTATAATCAAGTTTAAGACAAAAGAAGGCTATGTAATGCCGGCTTTAACATACAGACCCGAAACGGTATTTGGTGCCACAAACCTTTGGATACACCCCAATTATGATTACTACATAGTTGAGGTAGACGGAGAGAATTGGATAGCAAATGACTACATAGCAGAAGAATTGGGCGATCAAAAACATAGAGTCAAAATAAAAGGTAAGATAAGCCCAAGAGAGCTTATTGGAAAGAAGGCAATAAACCCAATAAACGGAAAAGAAGTTTTAATACTTCCAGCCAGCTTCGTGAAGCCCGATGAAGGTACAGGAGTAGTTATGAGTGTACCAGCTCATGCCCCTTACGATTTTATAGCTTTGGAACAACTTAAGAAAAATACGGCTATCCTTAAAGGCTTCGACATTAAGATTAATGAGATATTAGAGCTAAGCCCTATCATAGTAATGACAAGCGACAAGATTAGTGATATCCCTGCAGCCTCAATAATAAAGAGATTGGGTATCAAGAATCAAGAAGACGTAGAAAAACTGGAAAAGGCAACTAAAGAACTATACTCAATAGAATATTATAAGGGCATTATGGTTGATGGTCTAGGAAAGTACTCCAAGAAAAAAGCATCTGAGGCCAGGGAAGTGGTTAAAAAACATCTCATCGAATCAAATTCTGCTTTGAAGCTTTATACGCTCCCCTCCAAAGTTTACTGTAGATGTGGGGCAAGGACTCATATAAAATATGTCGAAAATCAATGGTTCTTGTTATATAGTAACAGGGAATGGAAGGAAAAGGCTAAGGAAGCTGTGAAGCACATGAACTTCTTTCCACAAAACCTTAGGAACGAATTTTTAAAATTAATAGATTGGATAAATGACTGGGCGTTTACGCACATGAAAGAACTAGGCACACCACTTCCTTGGGATAAAGATTGGGTTATTGAAAGCCTTAGCGATTCGACCATATACATGGCATATTATACAATTTCCCATTACTTACAAGGGCTTGATGAAAATATGCTTAAACCAGAGCTCTTTGATTATGTCTTTTTAGGTAATGGAGATATTAATAAAGTCTCTAGCATAACAGGATTGGGCAAAAAAACAATAGAAAAAATGAGGCAAGAGTTCCTTTATTGGTACCCGCTTGACCTAAGAATAAGTGGCAAGGATTTGATGCAAAACCATCTAGTTTTCTTCATATTGCATCATGTAGCTATATTTGGTAAAGACCTATGGCCTAGAGGGATAGGTATCAATGGCTGGGTACTACTAAATGGCGAAAAAATGGCAAAATCTACAGGCAACTTCATAACGTTAAGACAGGCACTAGATTATTGGGGTGCGGATGCTACAAGATGGGCTGAAGTTATGGCAGGTGCAGATCCGGGATATGAAGATGCAAACTTTGAGAGCAATATAGCCGAAAAAGCCGTAGAAGAACTAAACCTCTTCCTAGATGTGATAAAAAGGTCGTATAATAAGGGCAGAGAGGAAAAAAGAGAAATAGATAAGTGGTTTGAAAGTGTACTAAACTCAACCATACATGAAGTTACTGCATACATGGAAGAAACCAAGTTTAAGAGTGCACTAATAAAGGCCTATTATGAATTACAAAATAAGTACAGGTGGTACATAAGGAGAAGCAAAAACCCAACAAGTCTATCGCAAAGAAATACTTCGAGGTTGTTACGCTAATGATTGCACCCATAGTTCCTCATGTTGCAGAAGAAGCCTGGCATCTAATGGGCCATAAAGACCTTATTTCAGCCAGCAAATGGCCCGTAGTTGAAGAAGAAAAAATAAATAAAGACTACGAAAAGGCTGAAGAAATAATCAAGGGTGTCTTGGAGGATTCTATGGAGCTGATGAACCTCATAAAGGATGTAAGAAGGTTACATATAATCGTAGCCTCGAAATGGAAATACGAACTCTTCGATGATATAAAATCTATGCTTGTTGATAATACCCTTAAGGAGGCTATAAAGTCGATAACCAAGCAGAAGAGCTATTCTATCCCAAAAAAAGATATATCAAAAATCATCGAATTTGTTACGAAAAATCCGGACATAATCAAGAAATATATAAATAGAGACTTAGAGTTGAAGGTGCTATTGGAATCTAAAGAATTCTTATCAAAAGAGCTTGGAATTGAAGTTATCATTGAAAAAGAAGAGGACAGTAGCATTGCTAAGAAAAAACTTTCAATACCCAGTAGGCCTTCCCTTTACCTAGAATAATTCAAAACATAGAGGGATGAAAATGAAAAGAATTGATAAAATATTGTATTCCTTAAATTCATTAGCAAGGACTGGGTGGATGTTAAGCGGTGTTGAGCCATGCAAGGCAGAGAGCGTTTCGATGCACTCATTTGCTTCCGCAATAATGGCCCTAAGCCTCTCTAGCTATATAGAGGACATAAATCCTTATAAAGCAACCTCTATTGCTTTGATCCATGACCTAGGAGAATCTGTGATTGGAGACATAGCAAAGTCGTCTAATGTTAAGAAAAACTCTGCTGAGTTAGAGGCATTCGAAAAACTGGATATTAACACGCTAATAAAAGATCTCTACAAAGAATATAGAAACTTATCATCAAAAGAAGCCATAGTCGCAAAAATAGCAGACCTCATAGCTACATATATTATTGCAAAGAAATACGAAAAGGAGGGTTATGATGTCGGAGAAATAGAAGCTTCTACCCTTAAAGAATTAAGAAAAATGATAGAGTTAAACAAGCTAGAGAAGAATGTTAATGACTTTCTGCTTGCTATTGGAGTAAAGCTCTGAAAGAAAAATTATAGGTCTTTTAAAGCAACTACACATAGAGTAGGGTGCATAGAAAACGATAAACATTGATGTGACCAGTATAGGGATTTCGACGACAGAGGCCCTACCCATGTATCACTACCTATCTGGAGGTAGGGTACTGAGGATAGTCATTCCATCAGAATTCAATAATTTTTATTGCATTGATTATGATATATGCTCAATTTATAACATGAATTTACCCTCTTTAAAATCCTTCACTATCCAGCAAATAAAAAAACTAGCAGAGGGATTGAACGTTGATGGAATAATATTAGAGGGACTTGGTGCAGTATCGTTGCAGTCAAAAATCGTTGAAATAAAAAAAGAGATAGGAATGCCAACAGGTATAAGGATTGCTAAACCTATCAACACTAATGCCGACTTTATAATATATGATCATTTTCTTGATAACCAAACAAATGTAGAGTTGATAAGGTTCCTCAAAGGAAAAAACAGTTGGGTAGAGCTTCAAGCCTACTACGAAATACCGCTTACAGAAAAGTTTCTACCCATAGCCAAAGTATCTGGAGAAAGAAATATTCCCCTCCACATTCATCTATTAAACCATATGGGGGGAAAAAGTGTGAAAAATCTATACAAAGAACTCATTAAACTCAATCCCTATACCTACATACACGTTGATCTCTATGGCGAATATGATACCTATTGTCCTAAATGTAATAAGCCTGTCGCATACAGAGAAGAAAATATCCTAAAGGATTTAGAGATAAAAAACAACTCATGCTGGAATTGTGGGTACGGGCTGCCATTCTATAATATTGTAGCTAAAAAGACAGATCCCCTTTTCATAAGAGTGTCTCATGGTGATACTATATGGATAGATCCAAGGTCGATAAGATGAGCTATATAAGAGAGGGTAAGTTTTACGAAAAGCTAAAAGACAAGCCTGGGTGGGTAAAATGCAATCTATGCCACAGGCGATGTGTTATAGCTCCAAATGCATGGGGGGTGTGTGGTGTAAGGAAAAATATCGAGGGAAAACTATACACAATGGTTTATGGTTTGCTAACGGCGGAAAACCTGGATCCTATAGAAAAGAAACCCTTAATGCATTATAGGCCTGGAAGTTCTGTCCTTAGTATTTCTACAGTTGGTTGCAACTTTTTCTGCAAGTTTTGCCAAAATTGGGAAATCAGCCAGAGCAGGCTAGAAAGGGGTCTCTATGGCAAAATTAAGAGTCCAGAGGAAGTTATTAAAGATGCACTTTCTCTTGGTGCAGATGGACTATCCTATACTTATAACGAACCTACAATAATGTATGAGTTTATGTATGATACAGCAGTATTAGCAAAGAAAAATAATCTATTCAATACAATGGTTACAAACGGATACATAACACCTGAAGCTATTGATGAACTAGGCAGCGTTATGGACGCCGCCACAGTTGACTTTAAGGGAGGAGGTAACAAGGATTTCTATAAAAAATACATGGGTGTACCTGATCCTGAACCTATATATGAAAGTTTGAAGGCCATGAAGGAAAAAAACATGTGGCTGGAAATAACAAACCTAGTAGTACCAAAGGTTGGAGATAAAGAAGAAGATATAAGAAGATTATCGAAGTGGATAGTAGAAAACTTAGGGGATACCACTCCCTTACACCTACTTAGGTTTTACCCAAGTTATAAAATGGTTAATATCAATGACACCCCAGTAAAGACGCTTGAAAAACTAGCAAATATTGCAAAGAGTGAAGGCATTAAGTATGTTTACATAGGCAATGTACCTGGTCATCACCTCGAGAATACATATTGTCCAAAATGCGGGTATCCCTTAATAGAAAGGTATGGGTTTTATATTAAAGCATGGAGGCTAACAGAGGACAACAGATGTCCAAAGTGCGGAACAAAGATCGATATTATCGGTAAGTATAAACCCTCGGGCCACTTTTACTTTTCTTTGTTATAACTCAACTAATTCCAAAAGAGAACATGTGACATTTCATGCTACAAAAAACATTAAAAAAAGAAAACAATATAAGCCTTCTTGAATAAAAAAGATAGGGCTATATAGACAAAGGTGATATGCATATGATGTTTTGTCCAAAATGCGGGGGTGTTATGATACCCATAAAGAAGAATGGAAAAATAATCCTTAGGTGTACAAAATGTGGATACGAAATGAAGGCAACAGAGAAAGCTATGAAAGAGTATACAAATATAAATAAGACCACAGAGAAAGAAAAAGTCCTTACAACAAAAACAATAGGACAAGAAGAAAGCACTAACAATGAAGAAACAAAGGAAGAGTTTGAACAGGCAAAAGAGGAATACTATGAGCTAGTTTTAGATCAGATGGGTGAATATGGGGATAGCTACTAGCCTCAAAATCCTGCCAAGGACAACGGTAAGATAATATAGAATCCATGGGACTATGATTCCATATTAAAAACCCAAGATCATAAAGTTCTTTCATTAAAATATTAAAGCTAATAAATTTTACATCTACTTTAGTCAATTGGAAAAGTGGAGGGATGGAATTGCACAAAAAAAGTAGGAGGGGTAAATCCCATTCAACCAGGCCTGCAAGGCCAGAACCACCTAGTTGGCTTGGATACACGCAGGAAGAAATAGAGCTAATAATAGAGGAGCTTGCAAAGAAGGGCTATACCAGCAGTCAAATAGGCGTTATACTGAGGGATCAGTTTGGGATACCTCTAATTAAACCTATTATTGGTAGGAAAATGCAGGAGGTTATGAAAGAAAAAAATCTGTTACCGGCCATTCCAGAAGATCTGTTCAGCCTGATTAAAAAAGCGATTAATCTAAGGAGACATCTTGATGAGCATCCAAAAGACAAATCAAGTAGACGTGGCCTAATATTTACTGAATCGAAGGTTAGAAAGCTAGCAAAATACTACATAAGGGTTGGAAAGCTACCACCCGACTGGCGTTACGATCCGAATAAAGCAAAGCTGTTGGTTGCTGGCTCTTCTTGATAGTTTTTATTAAGAAATTAATACAACTATTTATAGAAAAAACATGGTGCTGATCCTTGCTTAAGATAAGGTTAAAGCCCGGAGAAGATTACGAAAAGCAGCTAATGCTACTTTCAACAAACCTTAATAAAATTTTCCAAGAAGGGAGGGATTCAGGTATATTAAAGATAATAGCATATCCTTCGTTATCAGATATAATAGCTGGCCTATTCTTGTTTAATGTATCTCTAAAACTTAACATTAAGCCGTCATTCAAGGTAGCAACAGAAAGCCCAAGGCGAATTCTAGTTCCTACCGTGTTGTTTGGATTTCGTGATATAAACTATAGTGCCTCAGACATAGAGTCATTTCTACTAGGAATATCAAACAAGGTAAATTATGTACCTGTCTTAAACTCAACCTTTGCTGAGCTAGATGGAAGTCCCGGAGCCGGCCTATATTTAGCACTAAAATCATCTAACACGGTACCTATTAAGCCAGAATACGGTATCATTGCCTTGGCATCATCATATGCAAGTAGATACGTTGATAGATCTGGTAAGTTCTTTTCTCTGGATAAGATTCTAGTTAATTTACTTGATAGCGACACGGCAATAAAATTAGAGATGATAACTGGCCTGAAGGTATTTAGGCCTTTATCAATGAACTTTTGTAGCTCACTATCAATAACGCTTGACCCTATATACACAATTTTCGCTAATGAAGAACAATGCAGGAGTGAGATAGAGAGGAATAAACTAGGTAAGGTATTAGAAGAACCCATGATAAGACTTGACGAGACTGTAATAAAGGATTTAACTATCTTCATACTAAACCTAATAAAGAGTGGCTCTAGAAAGGAAATAGAAGTCACCGACTTTGTTGGAGGCATGGAGTCTTCCTCTGCCAAGATAGCAATAGAAGATCCAAGAGAACTGGCCTTGGTTACATCTGCACTAATAGACACAAATGGTATTGCCTCAGCCCTAGGCTCGGTGGCAGATTATGAAAATGAATATCCTCAAGTTATTCCATACCTTAAGAAAACTGTTGAAGCAGCAAAGAACGTCATTAAAAACAATGAGTTTTATAAGGTAACTTCAGTAAACTTTGCAAGAGTATATTCCCTGAAAGAGGATAACCTTCCTTTTGTTGCAATAGCAAGGACTCTAAAGTACTTGGGGTATATAGAAGGAGATGCATTAATAGGGTATTTAGACAACAACGTACTAAAAATTCCTGCTGTTCTATTAGAAGAAACCCTAGGGAACTATTCTACAACAAAGCTAGTTCACTCGCTGAAAGGAGAATTCAGAGATGGTCATGTATATATAAAAATAAGGTAACATTATTTTTGAGCCATGCCAAGAAGCAAATAGAGCAACAGCTTAAAAGCCCAAGGTAGCAATAAAAAGCTTTCAGGTAATGCTGTCTATTATTGCTTTCAGATTTATCAAAATGTCGTTTAATGTATTCTTGATGCTTAGTATCCTCTTAGGATTCTCGAGGTTTTCTACACCTATATCACAAAACAGCTTTTCATTAAAATGCCAACACCTAATCCTCAAGAAATCAGGTAATCCCTTTATATTATCAGGAGCTAAAGATCTAGCTATATGTATTGAATCCTGATGCCTTATAGTTATTTTGACACTACAGCTCCTATTTTTCTTCATAACAACACCTTACGCTATGGTAGTATGTAAGCCGTTTGCCCCTACTACATCATTTTATTTAAGATTGCAACATATCGTATCTGCGATAGGGACTTCCACCCTATCCATAGGGATTAATAAATCCCTATGGAGTCATGAGTAGTAGCCGAGGTCAACGACACAAGCCCCACATCTACTAGCTTATTCACGGGGCTTGGAGCATGGCCCCCTCACCCCGCAGTCATATGCCATCACCATAAAAGTTATTATTTGCTATGTTTAAATATTTCTACCTCTGGTATAAAGTTGCTGTAAGGGTAAAGAAGTTTAATGTTTAAAGAAATTATTTGTTTCCCAATTGCTTATTATCTGCGTGGCACAAAGCCAGAACTAGGGAATATTATGGATGAAAAAAGAAAATATATAAAAATTAGAAAAGAAAGGAACCTTGTATGGATTATAATCGATAGAAAAGAAGCTGCCAATGCTCTAGGAATAAAGCAGATGGAAGAGTTAAGAAAAGCCATTGATTCCCAATGCCTCAGAAATGATATTTCCGTTGTTGCAATTACCGGATCTGGAGATAAATATTTTACATCAGGTATCGACCTAAAAGAAGTAGCATCAATAGAGGATATGGATCCTATTTGGGACTACCTATATCGAGAACTAGGAGGTGTGATAAACTCTATACTATCCTGTAAACTTCCTGTTGTGGCCGGGATAAATGGATACACTATGGGTGCAGGTCTTGAATTGATATATGCTACAGACATGGCTTTTGCAGCCAAACAAGCAAAATTTGGACTTACAGCTGTAAGATATGGCATGGTTCCTCCAATAAGCCCAGTATTGGGTATTATTATTGCTAATTCAAAGCTAGTAACATACCTCTCCCTAACAGGAGATGTGATAGAGGCAGAAGATGCACTGAAAATGGGCTTATTAAATGAAGTAAGCGAAGATATAACATCCATGAAGAATCAGATACTTAGGATTGCAGATAAGCTTTCTAAAAACGATAGGCTGGCCCTCATCCAAACAAAGGCCTTGATTTCTGAAGCAAAAAGACGCTTTATGCTTAGTTCTGGCCTGCTTTCTTTAACATCGTTTGCATCTAGAAAAATAACCAAGCAGAGAATAGAAAAGTTGTTTAAAGGAAAGAAAACTTCCTGATAAATTATAAAAGCATTAGCATATAAATCATGCCATAGATTGTCATGATTTTCTATTTGTTTCCAAACAAGAACACATCAAATGTATTTAATTCCAAACGCGACCATTATATTTAGACGCTTCAAGTTTATTGTTTCCTTAAAATTCTCTTCGCTATACTCTAGATTGGAGGGGAAGAAGAAATTGGCACAGGCAAAAAACGAAGTAAATCAACCTGAGGTTAACATCGGCTTAGTAGGCCACGTAGACCATGGAAAAACGACGCTCGTACAGGCGTTAACGGGCGTGTGGACAATGAAGCACAGTGAAGAAGTGAAAAGAGGAATGACGATAAAGCTAGGCTACGCTGATGGTGAGGTATGGGAATGTATAGGTTGTGGTTTTCCTGAATTATTTTCTCCAGAGCCTGTATGTGAATGCTCGCCCCAGGCAAGACTCCATCTAAGAAGGAAGATATCATACGTTGACGCACCAGGTCATGAAATACTAATGGCAACTATGCTTTCGGGTGCTGCATTGATGGACGGTGCATTATTAGTTGTTGCAGCTAATGAAAAGGCACCACAGCCCCAGACAAGAGAGCACTTTCTTGCACTAGATATCCTCGGTATAAGAAAATTAGTAGTGGTTCAGAATAAAATAGACGTTGTCTCAAAAGAAAGAGCTAAGGAGAGCTATGATGAAATAAGAAAATTCTTAGAAGGAACATGGGCAGAAAAAGCACCTATAATACCAATAAGCTCTCTTAAAAAGGTTAACATTGATGCACTCCTAGCTGCAATAGAAACCTTCATACCAACACCAAAAAGAGAAGAAAGTCAAACCCCCCTAATGTTTGTTGTCAGGAGCTTTGATGTGAATAGACCAGGAACTCCGCCAGAAGACCTAACCGGAGGCGTTCTAGGAGGCTCTATAATAAGAGGAAAGTTTAGGGTAGGAGATGAAATAGAAATAAGGCCGGGTCTAATGATAAAGGAACCTAGTGGCCAGGTTAAATACAAGCCGATAGTCTCAGAAATTGCCAGCCTGAGATTTGGTAATACCGAAGTTCAGGAGGCAAGGCCTGGGGGTTTAGTAGCTGTTGGCACCAAACTCGATCCATCTATCACTAAAGGAGATAACCTGGTTGGTAACGTTATGGGTAAGCCTGGTTTCTTACCCCCATCATTATCTAATATAGAAATAGAGTATCATCTTTTCAAAAACGTTGTGGGTACTAAAGAAGAAGTGAAGGTTCAACCCATTACAAAGAATGAAATGCTTATGCTTACAATAGGGTCGAATTTGACAATAGGAAGTGTAAGCTCTTTGAACAAGGATGTTATTGAAGTCAAGCTAAGAAGGCCGGTAGTCGCATGGAAAAAACTAAGGGTTGCAATAAGCAGAAGAATTGCAGGTAGGTGGAGGCTAATAGGCTGGGGGTTAATCAATTAATGGTTGTGAAAATAGTCCTTGATTCCAATGTTATAATAATGGTTGCAAAGGGATTAATTACATACTCGATGTTTGAGGAGGTTATAGAACAG
>WALX01000057.1 GCA_015522625.1 Candidatus Hestiella sp. | reverse complement strand
TGCATATGCATCTATACTTTCCTTTGCTGCCGGCCTCATACTTTTTGCATTCGGTAGAGAACTGAAAGGGCTCATATAGATTTCGAGCCGGAACAAGACAACAAAATGCTCTATCCCGCAACTAAAGTTGTTATATATTCAAAGAAAATTTTTCATATCATTACAGCTTTTATATTTAAAAAAGTATTGTATAGTTGGTCTGGAGAAATGAAGCCCACGAAGGAGGGGTATGTCAATATAAACAGGGTAAACATATATTATAAAATATTTGGGAATTATGAGAAACACATATTGATTTTGCATGGCGGTCCTGGAGCCTCTCATAACTATCTCCTGCCATTAGCTAGGCTTTCTAATGAAGGATTCACTACAGTCTTTTACGATCAATGTGGCTCAGGTAGGTCTGGGGAGCACGAGGATTTAGAGAAATGCACTACCCTTGACTACTATGTAAGCGAGGTAGAAATGGTAAGGAAATCCATTATAGGGGAGAAGGACTTTGTGCTATTGGGACATTCTTGGGGTGGCCTATTAGCATTGGCCTACGCATCAAAGCACCAGGCTAACCTAAGAGGACTTATTGTCTCCAGCGGATTATCAAGCGTGCCCTTAACTACAAAGGAGATGAGGAGGCTTATTGAAGAACTCCCTAGTGAAATAAAAATAAAAATAATTGAGTGCGAAGAAAAGAACAACTTTACAAGTGAAGAATGCCAAGCCGCAGTCTACGAATTCTACAAAAGGCACCTTCTTAGGCTTGATTCCTATCCCGAAGATGTTGTAGAGAGCCTAAACTATTTGATGAAGAGAAAAATCTATTCCATCATGAACGGCCCAACAGAGTTTGAGATTAGAGGTAAAATCAAAGACATTGACCTTACCGATGACATAAAGAATATTAAAGTTCCAACCCTCATAACCGTAGGTGAATATGACGAGGTTACACCATCCATAGCCAAAATTATAAAGGATAACATAGAAGGTTCAAAGATGGTTGTAATACCAAACTCCTCACACATGGCCTTCTATGAAAACCCCGACTATTATTTCAAGGTATTAATAGATTTTTTAGGTGAAATCTATTAACTTTTTTATCATTAAAACATGGACTACCTAAAAGAGACCGGCTCGTCTCCATAGCCAAGCTTCCTAGAAATATATATCGCCATCGCGAACAATACGCTACTTAACCTATTAATTACTTTAAAAACTATGTCATCAAAAGAATAATTTTTGCTAGCCCTTACTAAGGACCTCTCAGCCCTTCTAGCCACCGTTCTAGCCACATGTAGCGAAGAGGAAGGTAAGGGGCCTGAGGGTAGGACAAAATTCTTTAACGGCTCCCTACCATAATATTTGTCCGCAAGGCCCTCTAGAAACTTAAGGTCTTCTTCATTAAGCGATTTCGAGCCAGAAATATGGAAGCCTAACCTAAAAATTAAATATTGTAGTTGCTTAAGATCAGATTGCACCTCTCCTAAGTAGCTCGGAACTAATGCCCTTGCCATACCAACGAAGCTGTTAACTTCGTCCAAAGATCCAATTAGCTCTATAATAGGGTGATCTTTAGGAACCCTAGCCTTCAGGGAATTACAATAGGTGTTTCCATCATCGCCTGTAGCTGTAAATATGCGACCCAACTTTTACCACCAAAACATTCTTAAATACAGGAAAATTTTAATGTTTATCTAAATATGCAGAGATATCGTAGTGTGCTGTTAAGGGCGTGGTCGTCTGCGCAAAAATATAGCCCTCTCTAAAAACGTGACTTTGTATCAGCATCATCCTATCCTGTAGCCTAGGAAGATAGTCCAAGACCTCTCTAGGGACAAAGATGTTTTCTATCTGCCTTTTTTCAGTCCTTAATATAATCTTTGTATTTGCAAGTTGAATAATTATATCATTAAGGTCGTTTGGGGCATGGGTGCTGAAGATGAGGCCTACACCTCTGGCCCTACCTAACCTAGCAATTTTTGATATCATCGAGGAAACCTGCCTTATTGCCTCTATTTCATCTTTGTTTTTGCTTTCATTCTGGAAAAATTGGTGTGCCTCATCTATGGAAACCACTATGTGAGGCGTCCTTATCCTTTGTGCCCAAGACTTATGTTTCCAAGTGATCAAGCTATCAAGCGTCCTATATGTAATAACCCTAAGCGTGTCCAACCCTGCCTCTTCCATGCTCCATTTTAAGTCTACTACAACAGGCAAATTATAGGTTTCAGCCACTTCGATTATTGTGGGCCAATTTGGCTCATCTAAAACTTGAAACTCCTTTCCCTTCAGTATCAACACGTCAATTATCCCGGATTCCATTAAGGAAGAAACCCTTCTATACAGAGCCTCTATTGTTTGCCTGTGGAACTTTGATTTGTTTAGTGTGTCTACATAGTCTTTTATAGCATCTAATAATGTAAACGTGGTACCCCTTAACCTGTATGTTGATATCATTGCCCTAGTTGCTTGGTCGGAATACGATTCGATTCCTATTATGTATGGTCTTAAATAATCATATATTAATGATAGATCATCTTCACTTACAACCTTAACCTCCTGCCTGAAGCCACCCCTCTCAATAAAGTAGGAAAGTGCACCATAAAGTATCTGCATGGGGGGATAAAGGCCATGCCTTCTCTTAAATCCTTCCCTAATCTTTTTTACTAGATCCTTGCTGAGGCTAGTTAAACCTGGCAAAAGAGGGGATAGCTTATCAGTCTCCGTATTTGTTGTATTAATAAAATAAGGAATAATGATTAATCTTATTGGTGAAGAAGTCTCAAAGATCATTGTTTTGTTTACATTACGGTAATGAAACTCTGCACTAGCATCATTCATTAGAGGTGAGAAGCTCTCGATAAAATATTTCTGAACAACTCCCCTAACTGCCTCTATTATATCGTCATAATATATAACTGGTTTGTCTTTTAATTTCTCATATATAGTCTCCACGGTTATAGGTAAAACTACTACTATGCCTTCTATGGGTTTTAAGTCTTTATAACAGCTTTCAAATACCTGTTTTGGTATAGGAATCGAATCATTCTTTAGTGGGAGTTGAATAAAATCTTGATTGAGGTCTATTATAACGGAGACCGGATGGTTGTCTATGTTATAAAGGCTAAGGGTCATGTTTTTGATAAGTGTCGTCTTACCGCTACCTGTAGTACCTAATATTAGCAAATGGTGAAATAGGCTCGAAATAGGCAACCTGACCACTATATTGCCATTTTTTATAATAGTGGAATGCGTTGATAATGAGCCCATTACTATCCCTTCTCTTGGAAGATCTAGCAATTGCGCCAAAACTTCTGGATTAGGATCTATGACTGGAGATTGAGGCTCAATGCTCTTAGAAGCTGGCCTTGGGGGCTCACCTCCACTCGTCTCCATAATCAGCTCTCCTTCAACCAACGTGCCTGTTATTAGGCTTCTTGGCTCTATCTCGTTTATAATGGGACTTATCGGAGGTTCTATGCCTACAACGGCAAGCTCATCCTTCCTTACTATACTTTTAACCCTGAGAAGTACCAATCTTGTGTCTTTCGGGTCAACTATTGCTAGGTAGTCGCCTATCCTCTGAAAAGGGGCATCATCATTTGCATAATATGTACTGGGATCTATGTAAAACCTTACAACAGAATTCTCTTCAACCCTTACTTCACCAAACCTAGACACCCAACCGACAATCCTACCCCTTCTCTCTGCCTCTCTATAGGCCTTTTTCAGCAACTCTTCAATTCTTAGCAGCTGATTTTCAGCGCTTCTCAGATATCCTTTGTTGATACCACCAATTACGTTCTCTTCTTCAACCATTGCAATTCAGCCTCTCTTAGGGTATCATAAGATAAAGGTAATTCATATCTCATTATATAATACACTAATAGCTCTTTTAATGCTTGCGTTATCATCTTGCTCCTCCTATCACTTTGTGCTATAGTCAAAGGCTCAAGACTTTGCCTCACAATTGAATCATTTGCCAGTAACTGTATGGAATCCATGCCACTCTCCTTTAATACGCTATAGCTCCTTTCTGTATATTCTAGCCTAAACAGCCTAGACTGTGAAAGGTTGTGCTTGTAACCACCAGAAGGTACTAAAACATATTCAGCTATCTTTTCGAGTCCATTATATTTCAGCCTTATTTTTGGAGAAGCATAAATCTTCCCATAACTCTCCTCAAAGCAATTGGAATAGAGTAGCTTTTGAATGATAAGGGAGTCATTAAACCCTTGATAATTACCTATGCAATTTTCGATATTACTACGGAGCTCGCTTACCATAGAGAGAAGCCTGCTCCTTTCCACCCTCTTTACTATACCAATAACTGGGATGCCTACATTTTCTAGTGTCTTTATTGCCTCGGCCCTCTGTTCCATTAAGCTATATCTCATGTCATCCCTTTTTCCCTCTAGCAAATATATAGGTCCATCGATAAAAACAACAAATTTCTTACCAATACCTAGGTAATATTTTCCCAATGCCATGGAAGGCTCGAGCAAACCCCACGATTCAAGCCTTAGCCTAGCATAGTCCATAAGCCGGGAAACGTCATCCGCATCGCTCAAGAATCCAGTATGGTAAATGAGCCCTCCCACCTCACTAGGTAACTCTATATTGCTTGACGCTATATATATAAAAGGTGCTGGGTTCCTCGGTATGTATGGCATTGGTGTATATAAATACGGCCAATCACATAGCTCAACAGGTCCTTGGCCGGATATACTTACTGCCGATAAAATTATATCACCAGTAGGTGTAATTACTGCCCTGCTACTGGTGTCTATGCCGATAGGGAAAAAGTCCTTTATTAATGAAATTCTCTTAGGGTTTATAAGCCTAGGGGATACTTCATAAAGATCAGCCCGTATTTCCTCCTCATCTGAACCCAACTCATAACTTGTAATCAGGTCTTTCAAGGTGAGAGGAATTGTAGCCCTAGCATTACTTGTTTTGTAGGAGTTTGCTATGCTTTTGCTTACTACGCTTATTATGTATGGAGTTTCAATTAACAACCTAATCGCCTATCTAAATATTTTTATTGTGTGTATTACCTTATAAATATACCCAAGAAAGTGGAAAATTAAAAGCTTTATTTATAACCCGCTTGTTGGTGCCAGCAAATACCTTACCCTGCTATTGTCTGAGATGTTAAACAGGAGTTGTAAAGGCTTCTCCGTTGAAAAAGCAACTTCAATGGTTTCTGCGATTTTTGCTAAGTTCAATACCGAGTTCAAATAATTGATGTCATATTTGCTCCTTGCTCCCTGCTTTACTTCTATGTCAATTAAAGATCCAGAACCTGCCATAAAAACTGCCTCACCCCTTGGCCCTTCACCTTCAGACCTCACTATAAATTTGTTCTCTTCCGCGACAAACTCGACATTATCGCTAAATATCGAAGCATCGGATAAAGCCCTCTTAAAAGAGTCCGCTATTATCTGTACCTTTGCATCGTAATCTATCTTTATCTCAGAAGGCACATCAAGTATTACTTCTATGTTTGGAAGGAGAAACTTTTTGTTAACCTCACCTTCAATCTTTATGAGTACCTTATCATCGGATACCATAAAAGTAACCTCGTCACCCCTCTTGCTCCTAGAGATAATGTTTTCTAGCGAAGCGACATTTACCCCCATATTTATCTCTTCTTTTACTTCATAGTCGAGAAAAGATTCCATTGGCATAAAAACCTCTATATAGGCTATCTTAGCTGGATCTGTGCCCCTTATCCTTAGGGCTTCTTTAGTAATTTCGAAGTTTACCTCCTCTAATATGTCGCTGAGCGATGAAGATATTTCCATCAATATCCTAGAGTTAGGATACCTTACATTTGCCTTTACATTACCCACTTGTGATTCTAGTGTAGATGCCAATATTAATCCCTATATTTTATATATAGGCAGGGACTTATAAAGATAATAACGACGTGAGGTAGAGGTGTTTGGCGAAGAAATATGTGAGCCTGATAAGGCCGATAAATGATGCCATGATAGGGCTTTCAGTAATAGTTGGAGCGTTTATAGCATCTGGTAGAATTGTACCAAATCTCTTAAACTTAGGCTTTGGTTTCGTTACAGGTTTTTTCATCTCAGGCTCAGCAATGATATTAAATGATATAATAGACCTAGACATAGATGCCATAAACAACCCCCTCAGACCTTTGCCTTCAAAGGCTATCTCAATTAAAAGTGCAAAAATTCTCTTCGTTATCTTTTCTGCAACAGGCTTGGCCTTCTCATTGCTCTCAGGAATTTTAACCTTTGCAATAGCAACAGCAAGCTATATAATAGCAGTAATATATAACACGAAAGGAAAGAAGACAGGAATCCCAGGGAACCTGATGGTTGCATATGCAATGGGCGTACCTATTATTTATGGATCAGCCATTGTGAGTAGGCTTAACTTTAATATCTTCATATATTGGTTAATGATCTTCTTGTCAGGTATCGCCAGGGAAATTACGAAGGGAATAACAGATATAGAAGGAGATAGGAGAGCTGGTATCAGAACACTGGCCGTTACAAAGGGACCAAGGGCTGCTGCCCTTGCATCGCTCCTGCTCTATATTTCCGCAATAGCGTTAAGCCCTATCCCAGTCATCACTGGAAAAGTCTACTCAACGCTGTATCTCATACCAATATCTATAGTTGATGCAATGTTCTTAGGAGCATCAGCATTAACTCTAATCGCCCCAAGAAAGGAATCTGCATATAAAAGTAAAAATATTTCACTTTTAGCCATGTTAATAGGATTACTAGGCTTTTTGATAAGCACAAAGCCCTAGGTGGAAGCACTTGGTATACGTAATATCTGAACTTCCAATGGCAAGGAAAAAAGAGAAAATAATAGAGTTTGCCAAGAGCCTTGTAGAGGTTAGCGATATAGTAGACATACCAGAAGCACCCCTAGGTTTCTCCTCACCATCATCACCTATATTATCATGTATAATTAAGGAAAGCATTAAAGAAGCCAATATAATTACTCATCTAAGGCTTTATGATATAAATAGGCTTGCATTGATAAACACCATCATGGGTTTAAGGATAAGTGGAATAAATGATGTGCTCCTTCTAAGGGGGGATCAGCCTAAAATCGGTAGAAAAGTTGAAGAAATAACCCCGGATGAAGGTATTCTATTGCTTAGGCAACATTTTAAAAGGTTGAATGTGGGGTTATTAATCAACCTGAACAAAGACCTAGAAGAAATTGAAGAAAGGATTAAGCTGAAGGCATCTTTTTATTTAATCACGAGACCTTGGTACAGTAAAAAACTCGGTTCTGTTTCTAGGATGATACGAAAAAATAACTCTAAGCTTTACATTTACTTTGTTATTCTGACTGAGAAGAACAGGGAATTTCTATCAAGGTTGATTCCAAAGGAGGAGATAGTAAAAATAGAAGAACTTGAAGAAAGGATTGAAGTTGTTAAAGAGTACATCGATGGTATAGTATTCTCTTCCCCGAAAGACTACCATTCCCTCTTAACATCCCTTAAAATAGCAGGAAAGATATTATGAGCAAAAAGTTTTTTACTAATTCTAGTAGTAATTGGATAGGGTATCCAATATGGGAGAACAGAAAAGAAAGCTTGCCCTACTAAGCCTATCTATCTCCATGCTACTTTATGGTATTTCTATAACTTTAGGACCGCTCCTAACAGAGCTTCCAAACATACCGAAATCTTACTACATCTACCTTATAGTGCTTCCTCCCCTATCACTCCTCTCGGGAAACATCATATTTGGTAACATTTCAGATAGGTTTGGGAGAAAACCTGTTTTGGTCATTACTCCAGCGGTATTTGGTATTGGCTTAGCATTCTTTATGATAGCGAACTCTTGGGTGTGCTATACGGTAGGAGTTAGCCTAATACTACTTTCTATAGCTGGAGGTGATGAGCCTACAATAATTTCTTATTTGGCTGAAAGTGAAGAGCCTCAAAAAAGGGGAAAAGCAATAGTAATAGCTTCCAACTTCGTAAACATTGGTGCCCTTTTGGCCTCTTCAATATTTCTAACTTTTGCTTCCGTAAATGTGGAGAAGATATTCATATCATCAATACTAGTCTTTTCTCTAATTATTTCTGTTATAATAAGAAAATCCTTACCGGAATCTTCTTCTTGGTTAGAGTCGAGGAACACCAAATATGCTATTAAAGAAGGATTAAAGGGAACCAGGGTAGGTTTTCTCGTATCAATAGCAATATCAACTGTGTTAACCTACGGCCTTATCTCATGGGTAATCGGTCCTTATTTTTATGCTACCTATACATCACTAATAATATTTCTATATAACGCAGGGAACATAGCAGGGGGTTTTATAGCATACACTA
>WALX01000056.1 GCA_015522625.1 Candidatus Hestiella sp. | reverse complement strand
GGGCTCGGAGATGTGTATAAGAGACAGGAATCAACACCTAGAGGCCGTGCCTCTAGGTGTTGCAATCCAACGAAATATTTTTGTTGAGAGTCACTACCCCTGCTTTGAAACACTCTAGGTGTTTACACCATGAGTAGTCATGATGATGTAGATGAAAGGGTAGTTGCGATAAAGAGGAATGCCCTGAAGTCCTTTTCAGGGCTCTACCTGCTCTTGGAAGGTGAGTCTGTAAACAGGTTCATGCTCAGCTTCCCAGAGCTTATCGTTAAGTCCCCTGAAAATGCTTGTAACCTTGCAAGGGAAATACTTGGGAGCAGCTTCATGTTTGTAATGAAGACAATGTTAAAGGGAGAAGAGCTGAGGGAGCTAAGGGAATATGTAATTAATGCATGCATGTCATCCCTTAAATAATTTTTTCCTTAAATAATTTTTTATAACTCTCTTTCAGGCAAAAGCATTTATTCGCTCCATGTTTACTACCCCACAGGGTAATTTAGATGGAAGGCGTCATAGGTAAGGTAAACAGAAAGCTTTTCGAAGAGGTCATTTACCCTAACTTGGGTTTTAAAGATCCTAGCGTTAAGGTGGGACCACGCTTTGGTGTGGACTTTGGAGTAATAAGCCTCGGCGACAAGGACATAATCGTTGAGGTCGATCCAGTTTATATAGTCCCAGAGTACGGATGGGAAAGGAGCTCATGGTTTGCTGTACATATCTTAGCAAGTGACCTAGCAGTGTCTGGCGTCCCTCCAAGGTACCTATTCATAGACCTAAACCTCCCAATGAAGATGAGTGATGATGAGTTCAGGGCGATGTGGATAAACATACATAAGGAGGCAGAAAGGCTCGGCATCTCTATAGTTTCCGGTCATACAGGAAGATATGAAGGTGTTGATTATCCAATGATTGGGGGTGCTACTCTCATAGGGATAACGAATAGAGATGAATACGTTACGCCTGCGATGGCAGAACCCGGGGATGCAATATTAATGACAAAGGGACCCGCTATAGAAACTGCTGGGATACTATCGTGTCTCTTCCCGCAAGTCCTTGAAAGGGATTATGGGGAGGAGTTCGCTACAAGATCACAGGAGATATTTTATCTCCAGAGCGTTGTAGAAGATGCCCTAATCCTTGCAAGCATAGGCCTTAGGAAGGGGGTCAAGGCGATGCATGACGCTACTGAATACGGGCTTTGGGGGGCGCTAAACGATGTGGCTGAGGCAAGCAACGTTGGCATAAGGGTTTACAAGGATAGGCTTTTTATAAGGGAAGATGTGGCGAAGGTTCTCGAATCCTTTTCTAGGTTTACTGGGTTAAGCATAGATCCATACTCTTCTATCAGCGAGGGGACGCTAATAGCTGCTATAGATAAGGGAAGGGTGGATAAAGCCCTCAAAGCATTAGAGGGGAAGGGGATAGAAGCAGCAGTCATAGGAGAGGTCTTTGAGGGGAGTGGTGTCTACTTGGTAGAAGGTAGAAGCGAAAGGCCAATCGTGCAACCTGAGAGGGACGACTTCTGGCCTGTTTTCTTTAAGACGTTGCAAATAATACAAGAAGGCAGTAAAGGTTCTTAGCCCTTCTTTTTAAACTTACCACCTTTGCCTTTGAATGCAGTTTTCAACGAATTGCTTTAACTTATCTACAGCCTCCCTGCTTATCCTGTGCTCTATGAGACACGCAATTTCATCAGCTTCGCCTTCAGAGATGCCAATTTTAACTAGGGCCTCTCTTACCTCCCTTTCTTTCCTCGCCACGCAAGAGGCAACCTCTACCCCTTTTTGAGTTAGTTTAACGCCCTTGTAGGATAGGTATTCTACATAGCCCTCCTTATACAGCTTCTGTATTGCCTCCGTGGCGCTAGCTGGGGATATGTTTAGATACTTGGCTATGTCCCCGGTTCTGACCCACCTCTCGGCCCCACCCTTTTTATAGATGGTTGTGAGGTATTCTTCAGAACACATAGATGACATGTCCTTCCTCATGTGTGATGACAAGCCAGCCACCAATTAAAAAGGTTTCAATTAAAAATTATATTGTTTTCTCAACTGAGAAGATCTATTAGGAGTTTGGCTTAAATAGGCATTGCAAGCCTTGGGAATCATTAGGCTCAGTCCCCTTCTTGGGTCCATAAGAAGCATACCATTGCCCTTACCTCCATTAATGGAAACCCAGCCCAGCGCCTTTATATGCACCCTCTGCTGGGGCTCATCGTTTGATCATTACACAATAGAAGGCACTTGGGTTCTGAGGAAAGCCACACATCTTGATGTAAATACTTAGGCGCTTCTTTTATGATTATATGCGTTTCACCTTTGCTTATTATTGTATTTACCTATTAATTAACTGTTGTTACGGCCCCACTTTTTCCTATTCAACGAGGTCATAGTTCTCCGTTATGCACTCTATTCCAAAGACGGATTCAGCGTTCTCATGGGCAAACTTTTCTAAGGAACTCCTAGGGGTTCCGGTTAGCGATAGGAAGACCTCCTCCATGTAGTCTTTAGCATCGGAATTGACGACAGCCGGGTAATCCGAGCCATAGAGGACCCTCTCGCTTGGGAATTCCCTCATAACCACCTTTACGATCTCTGCTGGAAGGGCTGAAGTATCAACGTAGACATTTTCATATTTCTTAACAAGTTCAAGTGTTTCTTCCATAAATACTCCAGGCGCTATCGCACTGTAGGACCCAGCGTGGGCTATAACTACCTTTACATCTTTGTATTTCTTGAGGAGGGGATCAAGCCTAGAGGGATCCCCATATTTACAGAACCTCGGGAGCTCCCAGATTCCAGGGTCGCACCCTCCATGAACTGTTACTGGCAGGCCCTTTTCGTTAGCAATGGCTATCGTCGCCTCCACGGAGGGGTCATCAAGCCTCTTTAGGAATATCGTGGAGATGACTTTAAATCCCCTAAAGCCCTCCTTTATTGAGTTTTCGAGGAGCGATGAAAGCTCTTCAGGATCTAGGGAGAGGTTTGATGGAAACAAAACGGAGAAGTTTGTAAGCAAGGAGATTTCCTTGTGCTTGTTAAACCCGCAGAAGTTGTCCGAGAGCTGGTGGGCCATGATGAAAAGCCTCTCTGGCGTGAGCATGTCCTTTATCTCACCTGCATACCTCTCTATTAGGTGTTTAGACTTTTCGTATTCCTTCAAAACTTCATTGTATGAGATCTTGTCTAAAATCGACTTAAACGAAGGTATTCCAAGTATTACAGCCCCCCTGACGCCTGTCGAAAGGAGCTTCCTAAGGTAGAGGTTTACCTCTTCCCTGTTACCTATAAAAGGCATGTGGACGTGGGCATCTATGATGCAGGAAACCGGAAGGTCAGCTTTCAACGTCTCTTACCCTATTTTTCTTTCGATGCCAAGGTTTTAAGCTTAGCCTTTGTTCTTTTTTGGGAGAGAAAGATTTATTACCTAAAAAATTGGATACGGTATCCAGTG
>WALX01000055.1 GCA_015522625.1 Candidatus Hestiella sp. | reverse complement strand
GTTCTAAAGGGAGATGTTTGAGAGCTTATAATTTTCCTTAGATTCTCCAGCGCTTCTTCTACCTCATCTATTAATATTACAAAATTGTTGCTTCTGTTTAGGATTTCCTGAAAATTGCTAATATTAATGTTATTAGTGTATTTTTTGATTGACTCAGGATTATTTAATACCTCTGCCTTAATTTTATTATAAAACTGCTCTATTATGTTAGGCAAATCATCCTCTGGGATATATCCTAGAGTATACTCTTTGTTGCTGCTGGCAATGAATTTGACGATGCTACTCAGGTTTACTAGAATGGCAGGAATACCTTTCTCCCATGAATAAACTAGCAAATACCTTAGCAGAGTAGATTTTCCAGAGCCATATGGTGCTTGGATTACAAGGCTTCTTGCCTTGTTGCTCTGAATAAACTCATCTATATGCCTTTCGGCCCTCTTTCTTATATCCTTAAGGGAGCTAGAGTAGTCACACCAGAGCCTCTCATCATAATAATAAAAGCAATTTTCCCTATTTATAATAGTCATTGTTCTCACCTATTTTAAATTTTCAACATAAGCTTGGTTATTTTCCACATGTTCTCATATCTTTTAAACTCATTACTAGCTTTTTTCTGGGCGCTGTTAATTAAGTCACTTAACAGTAACGAATAACCCCTGCTGCCAAGGATAATTGTATCATACTTCAAATTTATGCCATTAATGGTCTCATAGAGAAGCTTGGTGAATTGTATCTCTTCAGACATGGCATTTTGATTTAAAACATTTAATAAAAGGCTGTTTATTGGCCTAGCCTTTTTCTCATCTAATGCGCCTAGCGTTCTATTGATTCCAGACCTTAGCCTTTTTAGATCTGTGATAAAGCTTTCCTTTACATTTATTCTATTGCCTTCATCAACCAAGTTCACTTTGACTACGTGGCTTATATTAAAGTTTAACGCTAACCATAATGAAAAGGCCCATTTAGAGGTGATTGCCCTTGGTAGGTATTTCCTTTTGCTCTTGTCTTCTGTCTTAAAATCAAAAAGGGCATTGATAATTTCTTTATCTTTTGTAAATGGATCTTCAATAGTTACTACAACGCTTGGGTTCTTCCTTACATACTTAGACCTCCCAAGCCTGAAGGTTACGTAGCCTCCTAAGGCCATTAAGACATAGAGTTGGGAAGGGTTGAGCACTTTTTCATAATCGCTAGAAAACATAGGTGTGCGAGACTCTTCATAGTATTCGCTCTTGATTAGGGCTATAAGTGGCCCTCTAATTCCTTTTTCATTGTTGTTTATGAGGTTGCTTATATTAATTCCAGCAAATTCAAGTACCCCATCGTCACTCTGGATGGAGGTGGCACCAATTGCTTTCAACATTTCTTTAAAATCTTTTTCTCTCCTATCGTTACCAGTTAAGGGTAGCCTCTTATAGTCTCCCATCAAATCTGCAGCTAGCAAAAAGGCTTCTTTCAGAGCAACCTCTAGGTTTTTCCCATATATTGCAAAGGTATTCCTCCTTTCTTCGACATAGTCTATGCCCTGTTGACCTAGGAATAAAAAGGACTTGACTAATAAATCCGAAAAAGGGGAAACCCTATTTAAGCATATTTTACTAACGCTCATAATACCACCTCCCTCTCTAATTCTGCAATAAACTTCCTCCTCCTTCCCTCATCACCCCTCCTCCTAGAATCTAGGTTATCTGAGATGATGAGAGGAAGTTCAAAAAAAGTATATAAATTAAGCCTTCTATTTTCCATCTTAATGTTTTTTGATGTGTTGCTAACTACACCAAGCCACCTTTCAAAGTTATCTAAAATTTTCCTGTCTATGAATTCAACCCTTTTGACCTTTATACCTGGGATTAATGCTAGCATTTTTTCCAATAGCTTCTCTATTCCGAGTATCCTTTCTTCAGTTACCTTTAGCCTTTCAACAATTTTTTCATTAGGATTAACTATTCTCATTGCCTCATGGTGCATCATTATTGCCAATACTACATAACCTAGTAACTCATCAAATGAAGAGCCGTTATTGCCGGAAAGCACCTCATATGCAATTGCACTTGAAAAAATTTCATGGTGCATGAAGTTGAAGCTTGCCTTAGCGTTACAGCTATCGTCAAATGGTTCCTGGTACCTTTCTACAGCCTTGCCTATGTCGTGCAGAAATACTGTAGAGTAAATACCGTTTAACACATCTTCTTCGCGCAAGCCCTGGATAAAGGGTTTTATCCTACTATACACTACCTTTGAGTATGAGTAATTATTTACGAAGCTCTTTGCTATGTTCACAGAACCCTCTAGGTGCTCGAGGAGCGATTGTCCACTAAAAGCACAAGGCCTCTTATCCAACGTAACCAACCTCCTTATTATAGTCTTCAATTAGAAACGAATCGATGTCCTCTTGCATCATAAAAATAGATATGCATTGATTATTTTTTGCTATTATTTCTTTTATTTCTTTATAGTAATCCTTAGCTAGGTATTCCTTCCTGTTTGCATCAAATTTCAATCCGTAAAGCTTGTTTTTCTTCATTAGGTAATTCTTTATAAGATAGTAGTCCATTGAAAATGATAACCTGTTTATGTCATTTACCTTGCATACAATTTCGCCATTTCTTTTATTACACATAGCATAACTATCGGGGGTCACCCTGACCATATCTTTTTCTCTAACCAAAGAACAATTATTTCTTATATATTCCCAAACATCTTTGCTTCCAATAAATGGATTGCTATCAAAATTGTATAAAAGCATCTCTAGGCATAGATCCCTATTTCTAAGATAATAATTATGATTTATGTTTTTCTGATCTAAGGCATTGTTTCGTGCTAAGCTGTAGCCCAGTTCAACGAGTTCCTTGCTATAAATTTTGTAGTCGCTATCCGTTGGCTCGACAACGTAGAATTCCCCCTTACCGCCATATCTTTTAATCCTTCCCATTCTCTGGATAAGGTTTTCCGGTGGAGCGGAGAATGATATACCAAAATCAGCAGAGAAGTCAACACCAGCTTCTATCACCTGGGTAGAGACAAGAATTGTGCCTTTATCCAGCTCATTGTTTGTCCCTCCAATAACATTACTCAGCTTTTCAATTCTATCCTCCTCGGAAAACCTGCTATGGATAAGCG
>WALX01000054.1 GCA_015522625.1 Candidatus Hestiella sp. | reverse complement strand
AGACGTTGGTTGCCATTAAAGGCTATTAGAAGCTATTAGAAAACATGATAAGGCCTAGTGTCAACTATGAAAGTGGCGATTGGATGGGCAAAAGGAGAGGTGCATTGAGGGACATACTCTACAGAGCAGTATACGCTAGAGAAGAATGCCTTATATATTATATAGATAGGAGCCCGGAGCAAGGTGCTAGGGAGCTCTACATAAGCTCCTCCAAGGTAATTGCTGTAAGCAATTGGGCCATAACTTTAGAGGACAATGAAACGACGATTCCCTTGCATAGGATAACAAAGGTAATAGATAAGGGTGGAAGGGTTTTGTGGAGGAAGGTGCAGTAACTTGGAAGGAATAATAGAGGGACCGGGCTACAGGGTAGAGGTTGTAAGCGGGTTCAGGCCCCCTAGCTTCAAAGCAGAAAACGAGGTTGTAGTTGGGGACTCGATACTTTTGGCAGATGTGAAAACTGGTGTCCTTGGAGATTACCTCTCGGGGCTCTTAATACCCCCAGTAAGGTGTAATGGCTCATTAAAGAGGCTTGAAGAATACTACAAAACAAGGATAACGGTGGAGCAGGGTTATGAGGTCAAACAGAGGCTTAACGGCATGGTAAACCTTGTTAAAATACCAATTGAATTTATCCCCATATCAAGGATGTCGCTTATAAAAAATGCATATCCATGCATATTAAACCAAGTGCTTCAAGAAGTTGGTGTTGATGGCCTTAGGGAGGAATACAAAAAGTATATCACATATATAGGAAAGCTAGATGGTAACTACGTTACCCTAATGGGAAAAGCAATATCCTCTAGCAGGACAAAGCTCATCGGCAACATAGGTAAAAACTTGATACTAGGCTTGATATCGCTGAGCTCTGGGAAACAATGGGTCGGAATGCAGAAGTGCAAGCCTGAGGATCTCATCCTTAGGCCATATAAATTGCTCTCCCTTCCGGAAGGGGAAATAAGAATGGATTGCGGAAGCGAAGATGATTCCTACCTGAAGAAATACAAATGCAACAGGCCAAGCATACTCTCAGGGAGCCAAATATGCAATGATGGAAAAAGGAAGGTTGTCATAAAGGAATATATGTACGGTTCGTTGAAGTGGTTTATGGCAGGGGCAGTCTCTGCCTCCATCTACCCCTTTAGGCAGACGCCGCTTGGAAGGCTAAGCAATGAATATAGGCACCTTCTTGAGCTAAGGAAGGTAATTCCGACGCCAAGGGTTTATGCAGTATGCCCAGATAGGTATTGGTCTAAGGTGGTGAGGGAGTTTATAGAGGGGAAAGTTGCGCTGAAGAGCAAGGATCCAAAGACTTGGGAAAAGATAGGCGAGGCACTCGCTGCCATTCACAATGGAGGCTTCACCCTAGGGGATCCAAACCCTGGGAACTTCATAATAGCGGATAAGGAGGTATATATAATCGACCTGGAGCAGGCTAGCAGCTATTCAACAAAAAAGGCAGCTTGGGACATAGCAGTCTTCTTCTCCTATGCAAGGGCGTTTCTAGCGGGTTCTAAGCTCGTTAGGAGGTCTCTTGAGGCATATAGCACCGATAGAGAAAAGGAGGAGTGGAAGGCAATAGCAGAATATATAAAGGGGCCGCTTTTGACAACGCTCATGTCAGCTGTGCCTAACCTCCTGATAGAGCTTAGGCTACTCCTAAGGGACCTAGAGCCTATATGATTGCATCAGAAACTATAGTCCCTGGTAGGCTTATCCTCCTCATGCTACCCAATACCTTCTTTAAGTAGTTCTTGTCAGGTTCCTCAAAAAAGGTGTAGCTCATAATGCTCTCCTTGACTAGGTTGGTGGGCATCCCTATTATCCTTGAATAGCCTTCGATGTCAGCGCCCTTTATCGCAGAGACTGAGGAAGAAAAGAGCCTCCCAATCTTCTCGAAGTCCTCATACAAGGATGAGTGCGCCCCTAGAAGGCAACAGACTTCTAACTCGCACCCCTCCACGCTATAGCTCCTCTTCCTAGCAAAGGTCAAGTATGGCTCCCACAGCACGGCATGCCTCACTAGACCCCTTTCTATTTTTTCCATCATTTCCCAACCGCTCCTGCTATATACCCTTGGCATCTCCAGCCTGCTTATTTCCGCGCAGAGCTCCATTGAGGACATCATAGAAGTTGTGTGCCCACCAGCACCACCGGGGTTTGTCACTATGCCGCTACCATGCCCACTACCTCCTCCTATTATAAACACCCTGCCCCTGCTCATCCTATTCATGATAAGTAAAGAGATCGCTGGAGCCATTGCGAGCTTTATCCTTCCGGTGGAAAGGTCCATTGCCTCCTTAAACGCATCGTCATACACCTTTATGTTTACGTGTTCATAAACCCCTTTAAGGAGCTTCACAAACTTGATAATATATGGGTACTCGCTGGCCCTCAGTATCCCTATTGTCACTGCTGGGTTCTTTTCCTCCCTTGCCGTTATTATAGAAACTCTCCCCTGAACCCTTACTTCTACGAGGCCGTGGCGTAGGAGTCTCCTGACCCTCTTATCTACCATGCTCTTGCTCCACCCAGTCGCCCTAGAGAGCTCTGAAATGGTTATCGGCATCAGCTCTGCAATCCTATCGAGCAACTCATAGTCTATCTGGTCTAAGGGTTCCATCCTTCACCGTATCGGTATTAGCAATGAAGGGTTAAATATATAAAAGCCTTTACGTTTCCGAATTAGTAAAGGTGCAATGATTTGCCTGAAGTAAGACTCGACCCATGGGGCAGGCCTGACATAAAGGACTATTCTAGGCTATATGAGGTCTTCGGCATAAGGCCGTTTAGGGAAGTAGCTGAAAAAATGAAATCGATGGGTATAGAGCAGAGCCTCCTCATGAGGAGGGGCATTGTCTTTGGCCACAGGGACTTCGACTCCCTCTTAGACTTCTATAAGAGGGGGGAGAAGGTAGCAGTAATGACTGGCTTTGTGCCAAGCGGTGGGTTTCATTTCGGCCACCTCCTAACGGGGAAGCAATTAGTATACTTCCAAAACCTGGGCTTCAAGGTCTTCGTTGGGATAGCGGATGCAGAGGCCTATGCAGTAAGGCACATAAAGAGGAAGGAGGCCATAAGGATAGGCGTTGAGGAATACATTGCAAACCTCCTAGCGATAGGGCTTGATGAAAGGAAGACAGAGTTTTACTTTCAGACTAGCAGGAAAGGGAGCTACCATTCCCTCATACAGCTCTTCGGCTCAAAGATAACGTCAAGCGAGTTCGAATCCATCTATGGTGAGATCACGCCAGGGAAAATAGTGTCAGCGTTAACGCAGGCGGCAGACATACTTCACCCCCAGCTCGATGAATATGGTGGGTACAAGATGGTGCTCGTGCCTGTAGGTGCTGATCAAGACCCGCACCTGAGGCTGACAAGGGACCTTGCTGAGAGGATGAAAGGGGAGGTGGAGCTAAGGCCCCCATCATCCATTTACCACAGGTTGATGAGGGGGCTAGATGGAGGGAAGATGAGCAGCAGCAGGCCTGAAACGACGATATTCCTTAACGAACCACTTGAAGTTGCTAGGAAGAAATTCATGTCATCGCTGACTGGAGGAAGGAATACTGCAGAGGAGCAGAGGAGGCTCGGTGGGGAGCCTGAAAAGTGCCCTGTCTTCGATTTTTATATATACCAGCTGATAGAAGATGATAACAAGCTAAACGATGTGTACAAGAGGTGTAAGGGTGGCAAACTACTTTGCGGAGAGTGCAAGGCGATGGGGTTCTCTATGATAAGGGAGTTCTTAGAAGAGCATCAAAGAAAGCTGGAAGCTTCAAGGGAGGTTGCTTGGTCCATAGTTGAGGCACCAAAGTTTTAACTAGAAAGGTTTCTTGAAACTTCCTTTAGCAGTAAAACGTTTAGCAGCCTTTATCTTCTCCTTCAAAGCTAGACATCGAGAGAGGAACATACCTAGAGATGCACCTTGCCTCCTTTTCCAGCCCCTTTTGGAACTCCACTATCTTCTTTGAAGGGCCAGAAATGAATATTATCTCTATGCAGGTGTTGTTCTCATGCGTGTGTATATAAGTTTTTGCTATATCCGAATACCTGTCTATCATAGACTTTACCATGTCTTCACTCTTGCACGATATTATCATAACCCCGGTGCAGTTGTGGGGTATTAGATAATGCTTGTAGTCATTGATAAATGTCTTAACGGCCTCCTCTATAAGCTCGCTCCTGTTCCTTTGGAGTAAGCTTGAAAGCTCATTGAGGTTCTCGTATAGGTTGTCTGAGAGGCTTATGCCAAACCTTTTCTTTACCAAAACCATCGCCACTTCTTAAGTGTGCTTTCAAGCTAATAATCTTTATGACTCCTTGTAAGCTTGGGAAAAGGCCTTAAATGCTATTTATAGTCAATTAGCGGGTCCTTTATCATCCCCATCTCATATGCCATGTTTAGCTTCCTCCTAGAGAGCTCTATTATCTCACCAGCCCTCTCCAGCTCTTCCTTATAGGTTGTTGTTTTCCTGGCAAGCCCCTGCTCTACTGCCTTTGTTGCCACGGAAGCAGCTATCCTTGGATAAATCTCCCACTCCTCCATTGTTGGTACTATGTAATCTTCGCTGAGCCCCTTCTCCTCAGCAAACCTAGCTATTTCATAGGAGGCTGAAAGTGCCATCTCATCTGTAATGGT
>WALX01000053.1 GCA_015522625.1 Candidatus Hestiella sp. | reverse complement strand
TTCATCCTCATCCTCCTTTGTAACGTAAAACCCTTTCCTCCTGGCAAGCCTCTTATCATATATCTCCTTGTTCACTCCTTTCACCCATTTAATATGCTTGTAGACGAATGGTTATAAGTGTGTGTCCAACATATATTCGTCAATTGTCTATCAGAAAAAGGAAGGCAATGATATAAAAGCATTGATTCATAACAAACGAATTAAACCCCTTTAGTTTACTTATTTCTCATAGGGGTTGTGATTGGATAAGATAGAGATAATAGGTGCAGGACCGGCTGGGGTCTCGGCCGCCTACTACCTAGCCAAATCAGGATACAACGTTGTGTTATATGAGGCAAATGAAAGGCTTGCCAAAAAACCTTGTGGGCTTGGCATTCCATCCGCTAAGAACCTCCCTATAGAAATTAAAAAAGAGTTTATAGGCAAGGTTATTAAAGGTGTAACCCTCTATGTTGATGAAATGAAAACCGTTGATGAAAACGATTTTTTAGAGGGGTATATAATAGATAAGGAATCATTCCTAGAATCATTAGTTGTGGAATCTGGAGCTGAAATCAGGAAGAAGTCAAGCTACAACCCCTTAAAGTCTATGGTTAGGGAAAATGGTAAACCAAGAGAGATTAAAAAAGGAATGTTAGCAGGTGGATTTACTTTTTATAAAGGAGAAAAAATAAATGCACTCCAAACAGTAGTTAAGTCAAGGGACCTTGAGGACCTAAACAAGCTAATTATATTTTTCGATACTGAAATAATAGGATATTATTGGATTTTTCCAGGAATCAACGGTACAGAGGTTGGAATTGGAGGATATAGGGATATCAATAACCTAAAGAAGCTGCTGGAAAGGTTTATCAGAAAAAATTACATGCTTAAGGCTTCGAAGGTTATTTCTCCAATAGTTGGAGCACAGATAGCCGTTGGTGGCGTTAGCCTAGATATGCACAAAAACCTAACAAAGATAGGAGAGGCTGCTGGATTTGTTTTTCCCCTTACAGGTGAGGGGATAAGGCCATCGATCATATCAGGTATAGAAGCTGCAAAGGCAATAGTCAATGGTAAAAACCCTAGAGAAAGGCTTGAAAAAGCTGATGTTACAAAGGCAATTAAAATCCAAAGACGAATACTCAGGAGGGTGCAGACCATGGAAAGGAACAAGAGAAGAGAGTTTCTCTCTTTAATGCCAGCACAAGTCCATGCGGAGGTGGCCCTAGGAAGAATGAATAAACAAAGGATAGCTATGGCATTAGCAAGGAGGCCTGATCTCGCAATAAAGCTGTTAAAGTATATTGGTGACTAAGCGTGAGACAAGGTCTTGATGAAAAGGACATGATGATATTGAAAATACTGGAAAAAGATTCTAGAAAACCTTGGAGGCAGATAGCAAATGAGCTAAACGTAAGTGAAGCTACAGTATACCTTAGGATAAAAAGGCTTGAAGAAAACGGCATAATAAAGTGTTTTGGCATAAAAGTAGATCCTGTAAAGGTAGGCCTTATGACAACAATGTTCGTCCTTGTAAAAACGAAGGCAGATAATATTGTTTATGTAAGAAATGAAATACAAAAGCTCAACTATGTGGTAGAGTTGCATGAGATCACGGGACCTTATCAATTCCTAATAAAGATTCTGGCACCTTCCCAAAGGGATGCCTCCAAAGCTCTAGAAGGCTTAGCAAGAATAAAGGGGTTAATAGAAATAAACGCGCTCATGTCACTAAACATTGTAAAGTCTGGAGAGAACGTCTTGGATACGCTTAATTACTGGATCAAGAAGAGCAGTCAGCCATAGTTTCGATAAACTTGTAACATCCTGAGAAAATATGGATTAATTTTTATCTTGTAACCATGAAGAGGGTTGCAAATCCTACAAAGCCTAGGTCATAAATTCTATGCACACAAAGCCTAGGTCATAACCATGAGTCCACAACTTTGGCTCCTCAACTATAGGGTTTTGCCACGGTTTAAAACTAAGGGTGCCTAAAGCTTTAACGTAGCTAAACTCCTTTGATTTAAAAAGATTAATAACTCCCATAACCGTAAAGAAATGTGCTACCTTATAAAATATGCTTTCCTTTGCTTCATAGTACTTTCCCCAAGTACTTTCCTTTGGTACAATGCATACAACAACCTTTCCATGCGGTTTCATTACCCTTTTCAATTCTTTTACTGCCCCCTCTGGTCTTTCAAGAAAGCAAAGCGTTACTGCGAATAGAGAGGAATCTATACTTTTATCTTTGAACGGTAACCTACTTGCATCCGCTGCAATAACCTCGACCCTTCTTTTGGCTATTCTTAATGCATTTAATGCCAAGTCAACGCCCAAATCGATTCTTAAATGATAGGCAAAGAAGCCTGTCCCAACACCTATCTCTAAAGAGGGGTGCCCAAAATAGAAACGTTTCAGGAGCCTCACTTCATTTTCAGCAAGAACAGCATTTTTCCTATACCATCCTTCATATTTTTCAGCAAATGTGTCAAACACCTCAAAACTCATATCACAGCCCTGTTCTATGATCTAGGATAGAAGAATTAATAAACAAAGCTTTTAAGGAAAGCAATTACTTTACAATCCAACTCTGCGAAAAACAAGGATTATACCTTCCTTGTTTTTGTCCACTTCCAAGGGTTTGTTAACAAATTAAATATTGTCGCCCATTCAGCCAATGCATAGGCTGCATATAACACTGGTATGCTTCTAACTTTTTTCCCTATAGTTATGTATTTAATCAAATAAGATAAAATGGAAATAAAAAGGGGTATATCTAATATAACGAGAATTGGCCTAGGTCTAAAAATAAAGACCAGAGAGGCTATAGAGAGAAGTTGTCCAAAAACCCCGACGAGAGGCACCATTATATTCAAAGAAAGTAGTGGCCAAAGCCTTTTTGCATTTTTAATAGCCCTTCCTATTAAAAGTATTGCCCCTCTAACCCATCTCTCCCTCTGCCTTACTAGTTCCCACAACGTTTTTACAGCCCTAGTGTAGACCAGTTTTTTGTTTATAAAGGTTATTCTATACCCCTTTTCAGCCAACTTTATAGTCAAGTCAAGATCCTCTGTAGGTGCCTTTATGTTATAAAGCCCTACGTCTACTAGGGCCTTTTTTTCTATGAAATACCCAGAGCCAAGGAGAGGAGGAACCTTTCCCATTAAAACGAAGGATGGGCTGAAATAATTGTTGCTTATCTCTAGCTCTCCTTGTTGGGACTCTTCTATTATGCCACTAGTATTTATTATATGCCTTGCGAATTGAACAGCAGAGAAACCACTTTTTATATATCTAACGGCCTCAATTGCGATATTTCTTTCAAGAATATCATCAGCATCGCAGATACCAATTATATCACCTTCCGATTCCTTCACAGCCTCATTAAGAGAAGAGGGCTTACCTTTAATACCTCTATTAAATACTATTCTGACCTTTATGTCATTCCAGATTGTGTATTTTTCACCAAACCTTATGCCTGCTTCCTTTAAATGTGATAATGTTTTTGTGTCACCCTCTTCCATAGCTATTATTGCCTCAAGCCTATCTCTAGGGTAATTAAGCCTTGATATGGAGCCCAATGCATCAACTATGTTTTTTCCTTCTTTATATGCAGGCACTATAATAGAGACCTTTGGTAAGGCCATCACCTTTTGAGCAGGATCTGTTGGTGGATCCCTCTTTACTATGTAATAAGAATTTACATATATTGCAATTTCTAAGGCGAGGAAGAATGAAACGAAGGATATCGGAATCGCTATATATATTATTGAGGGTTCCAATATTTCACCCCATCTATCCTTTTAAGTTTCTATGATCTAAAGGCGGTTCTGAATGAATTGTCATTCCCTAACACAGTTTATAACTAATTTTTAGAAATAAAAAATCTAACACCCTGAACCAAGGGTCTAATGCACATAATGGGATGTTAAACCTACAGCTACTTAATCTGCCGAATACCCTCATCAATCACCTAGAAGCATTGGCAAATCTATCGCAACAAAGAGGCCACAGGAACCTTTATTCCAATCTAAAAGCATCAAAAATTTCTTCCAGAAAATTTAGGGTAGTTAGGCCTTGATGATAAGTCCCATAGACTCCTCATCATAGCGAACTATGCTAAAACCTGACCTCTTCAACCTTCTTGCTACTTTACCACGTAATGACTTACCTCTGAGCCTTCCTGGATCTCCTATATAGTGAAACATCCTGCCCCGAGGCTTAATAAGCCTTCTTAGTTTTCTATAAAATTCTTCACTATAGAGCATTCCACTATCAGACATAAACCTCGGCGGATCATGCAATATAACATCAAACCTCTCGTTTATCTCATCGACTAAATAAAAAGCATCCCCCTTAAGTATTATAATTCTATTTGATAGAAGCCCTCGGCTCCAAGGGTTCCTTTCAGCCAACCATAGGACATTTTCGTCCTTTTCTATAGTGACAACCTTTTTTGCTCCAAACTTTAGGGAACTTATTGTAGTGTAGCCAAGGCCTGTACCTACTTCTAAAACGCTTAAATTATTCTTAACTCCGGCCATAGCAACCTTTCTCTTAGCATCATCTAAGGGGCTCGTCCCTTTTACCCTATGCATGTGTATCCCATTTATCTCTAGGGTGACTTCGCTTACCCTATTTAACGGTACAAGTTTGTAATAGGCCCTCTGCGTTCTCACCTCTGCTTCATATATCCTTTTCTCTTCTATAACAAGGATCGACCTCCTCTTTGTGTGGAACTCCAAGGCTTCTTTATTGATCTCAAAAATCCTCCCTTGGAAGGATATCCTTATCAGGTTTCCATCGGAAATGCATCTAGCCTGATCCATGCCTAGGTTTATTGTAACCCTTTCATTTCCCAACAATTTTTTTGATTCTAAGGGTGAGAGGGCTATACCATTTAAGAGGGAAAAAGAAAAGATCTCCATTTTAAAAGTACGACTCCACCTCTTCTTCGTTGATTTCTGCACTACTTTCAGACCATTCTTTAACTATATCTATATCATGTCCAAGTCTCTTATCCCTGCACTCCTCGATCTTGACCAAGGCTGGGAGCTTTGCTATACTACCTATGACTATAGCCTCTCCTGGATTTAGGCTTGGCAAGAGGTTTGCTAGGTCGCTACTTAACTCTTCACTTGCAGATTGCACATAACTTATATCTTGAGGTTCTACCATCCTCAATATAATTTTGTTGTTCATCTGGCTTAACACATCTTGGTCAAGGTTCTTTGGTCTTTGACTGACCAATATCAGTCCAACACCAAATTTTCTTCCTTCTCTTGCAATTCTTGATGCCCAGTAATGGCTTAAGGTTTTTTCTTGGCCAGGAACAAGTATATGAGCCTCTTCGATAACAACAAATATTGGAACAGGATACCCTTTCTCCTTACCCCTTTTCCATTTCTTCCTCTCCTGCAAGATCCTTCTTAAATAGTGGCTTACTATAGCATCTGCTCCATCAATGTCTACCTCGCTTAAATCAAATACTGTTAGCTTTCCTGGCTGTATTATGTTTTCTAGAATTAATGGAGCTTTTTTAGGGTTCAATATATCACCATAATAATCTATTATATCATCAAGCCTGTTCAACACACCATCTACAGCTTTCTTCCTTTCTGCCTTGCCCCCCTCTCTCATCTCTTCTACGATTGCCCTAAGTTCCGCCATAAAGTTTTCAACTTCTAAGTTTTTGTTTAGCTTTTCTCTCAGCAAATCCCAGGCATGCCTCAAAACCCTTTCTTGGTTAGTAGCACTAGGAGGAAGTTTTGCAAGTTGTTTTAACTCACTCAGATCCATTGCTATAGGATTTATATAAGGCTTTGTTACATACGCCTTGTTACCTAGGTTCAAGTCTCCATACTCACCATGCATATCAAATATCACGATAGTTCCGTTTAGTTCCCTTATAACCTTCTTTGCTATCACACAAATAGTGTTACTTTTTCCGCCGCCAGTTACTGCTAATATTGCAAGGTGCCTCTGTACTTTGTTTATGTTTATTTTATATTCGACATCCATTGTTGAAAGCCTACCTATAGAAATCCAAGCGTCTTCATTTGGCGCAAAGACATTGTCCAAATCCTCCCTCTTAGCTGCATATACTTTCGCGCCTGGCATTGGTGGGACTTTTGGAGATTCAACAATACCTTTTTTCAGGCTGCTCAAATAACTTAGCCATCTAACTGTTCCCTTAAGATAACTTTCCCTAAGTAGAACGTCCTCTGTTAAGGACACAACAACTGAACCAACGGATTCCGAGTCCGTTATTGTATCTGGCAAGAGTCTGCTACCTGAAGATAAATGCTCAACAATTCCGAGAATACAGCCATCAACTGTTTCTACTGCTAAATACATACCGGCTGAAATCCTGATACCACTATCATGCGAAAAAATAATCAAGCTCCTCCTAGGACTGCTCTCGCCTATTATGTAGCCAACAAACCTATCTCCGCATTCCAAAAGAAGTCACCTCCTAAAAATACACGAGCATCTCCCTCTCCCTTGTTTCACCCTCAAGACCACTAACCTTAATTATAGACTCCATATCCCTCCTAGTTATTACAGCATGATGATGCGCCAATACTAAGGGTGTCGGATAGCCCCTTTGCATTGGTATCGATAAAATTTTTGCTAAAACCTCCTCCGAGAATTCCTCAGCACTAGGTATCCTCCTGCTCGCATCGAAAAGCGCCTCTATTTGCAAGATTGAACCACCTTGGGATAGCCTAGCATATATTTTCAGTATCCCAAGCCTTTTCGTGTAGAAATCACGTATCCCACCTGTTTCTGGATACATGGTTTCGGCACCCTCACCTATCCTATCATAAACCCCTATACCTAAGCTACCTTCCCATAACACATAACCAGGCTTTAATGGCCTTAGCCTTTTTAATATATGAACATCTGGCAGGTTCAATCCGCATAACTTTGTAGACCTGCTTGTCTTGGTTATATATATTGGTATAGAGCCTCTTTCCCATATTCTTTTAATTAGTTCTTTGTAAACGAATAGCTTTTCAAATATCTCTAAAGCGAGATACCACTCTTCCCTCCCCTCTATTTTGCCTCTCTTCAAAGCCATTTCCATTAATATTACCGGCACTTGGGGGTGGTCTAAGGACATATCCATCAGCTTATTGTATTCTATGCTTACATCCCCCACTTTCTCTTGCGATACCTCTATCAGCTCACTTAACCTTTTACCATCTTTTATTGAAGTTCTTGGAGCCCACCAAGTAACTACCGGAAATATACTACCATCAAAGAGAAAAAGACCATCTTGGGGAATAGCCTCTAAGGAAGCCCTAGCCTCAAGTACTTCTCTATATGCTGATACCCTGTAAAGGGCATACTTTGGTGGTATAAGCAATCCAACGAGTGCATGCTTATGTGGCTGGCTTAAAGGGTTAAAAAAGCTAGAATATGACTTCGCCATATACAGGGTAAAGGTATCAAACTCTGAGACCATATCCCCGCCATCCTCGGCAGAATATTCGAATTCCTCGTCTGACTTTTCCGGTAATTGCCTCCACCTTACATTGCATTTGATATTGTACTGCGCCTTTCTAATTATGCTTAGTATTATATCCCTATTGTTAAGTGCCGCGTTTATAAGGCTAGAATCCATTTCAATCACCCTGACACTGAACCTTCGACACGCCATCTTTTTTGCTTATATTGCAAACTTGATCTATAGCGTCAATTATGTCTGCATGGTGAGTTACTAATATCAGCTGGTTTATTGGGGGTGGGGAATTATCATAGCTTTCTGTGAGCCTGCCTAATACATCTACTAAGACCTTCCTCCTCTGTTCATCCAGGCTTTCTGTAGGCTCGTCTAATGCTAAGAAACCTATCTTTGCTTGTATTATTTTATTTAAAGCTATTATGAAAGTCAGGGCTATAACTGTTTGCTCACCCCCACTTAAAACAGAAACAGGCCTCTCGTTACCGGATCTATCGATGACATAGACGCCAAGGTTTCCCTCATCGTTTTCTCTTATTTCTATCCTAGAGTAATCCAAACCAAACCTAGAGAAGATATTATTCATCTCATTTTCAAGGGCAACCAGAGCATTACTGTACAATATTTTTTGAACCTTTTCAAATATATTAATAGAAGCTAACCCCGTGTCGATTTTCCTTATTAATCTTTCAAGCTCACCTATCTCTACCTTTAATTTTTCTAGCCTTTCTCCTTTCGCTTTCACCTCACCTTCGAGCGAACTTATTTCCATTAAGAGACTATCCTTTACTTCTTCCATTTCCTTTATTCTAGCACTTAGATCCTTATACTTTTCCTCTATGCCCTCCATAGAAGCTATGTTAAGGCTTATTTCTTCAAGTTCCTTTCCTTTTTCTTCAAGTTCCTTTCCTTTTTCTTCAAGTTCCTTTTCATATCTCTTCAAGTTCTCTTTATACAAATTAAGCGAAGATAGCCTAGACCTCGAGTTTATGACCTTTTCCTTGGCTTCTCTCATATCATTAGATTTTGTTATTAGCAAAACTTTGTTAGTTATTTCGCCCACTAGCGCCTTATACTCGTCATATTCATCGACCTTCTTTTTGTAGTCTTTAATTTTATTTTCTATATAGTCAATGGACATCTCCCTAAAATAAAATGCCGCAAGTTCGTATTTTTTATGGGCATCTTCAAGTCTCTTCATCTTACTTGAAACATCTTCAAGTCTCTTTTCCTCATCTTTAATCTCTTCCTCTATTTTTCTTAATCCGGACTCTGACTCTTTCACCTCGTCACTTATTTCGCCAGCTATAGCTTCAAGGTTGGCAACTACAGCCTCGAGCCTACTTATCTTTGTTTCATATTCTTTTATTGACTTATCAATGCGGTTATAATCCTCTCTTATTAAATCCAATTCGGCCTTCTGTCTTTTCACCTCCTGTTCATAGCCCTTCTTCAGGTCTTCTACTGTTTTACCGCTTAGCTTACTGTGACACACAGGACATTCGGTCTCTTTCCCAGGTCTATTCAGCACTTCTAAATATCTTTTGATATTTTGAATAGCAGACTTCTTAAGGCTTATCCTATCAATTATCTCATTTTTTCTGTTTGTATGAGACTCATAATCCCTCTTGGTTACATCCAATTCAGCCTTTATTTTATTTAACAACCCACCTATCCTGAAAGCCTCCAGATCTTCTTTATAGCCGGCAAGTACGTCCCTATAGTCATTATATATTTTTTTTAACCTTATCTTAACCTTTTTAAATCTATCATATAACCCTTGGAATTCGGCCTTTCTCAGCCTAAGGGTATTTATTTTATTTTCTATCTCTTGCTTGTTTTGTAGCAACTCATTATACTTTTCTTCATCATCCTTTGTGCTCAAGAGCGTCTCATAGTTTCTCTCCATCTCCCTAAACTCAGTTATCTCAGCTTCTAGCTTGTATACCTTCCGTGAAATTTCCTCATATTTAATAATATCGCTATATAACTCTGCTATCTCCTTTTGACTTTCGATCTCCTCGATTTCGTTGCTTAGCCTCTCCTTTTGACTTTCGATCTCCTCGATTTCGTTGCTTAGCCTCTCCTTTTGACTTTCGATCTCCTCTTTTCTTAATCTCATAGAGTCTAATGCAAATAGCTTGCTTTGTAGCTCCTTCTCTTCATTCTTCAAATCTCTTAAATTCTCTTCTATGGCCTTTTTTTCTTCTAATTTCTTCTTTATCCTATCTCTTATTTCATTAATGGCTTTGGTAATGCTGCTAACATCACTTCTTCTATTCTCCACCCCTTGTTTTAAGATGTCCCTATGCTTCTGCCTTATATTAAATACTTGACCCCCAAGGGTAGTTGGGGGTTTTATATCAATACTCTTTAAGCCCTTCTGCGCCTCCTTATAAATGTTTATCCCAAGCGCACTTTCTATTAGTTCTTTAAAGTCTTTCCTTGAATCGCTCATCCTGCTAGCTATGTTACCCAATATGTTTTGCTTTACTATGACACTGCCTTGGAGAAATTCCTCTATTTTTGGAAGGGTACCGATATTAAGATATTGTCCCAACAGCCTCTTATAATCTTCAACCTTCGTGGCTTCTATCTTTCCATTTCTTTTTAATAGAACCTCGTTAGTTATGCTATTAGCCCTCTTACTTAGTGTTACGTTAAGCTCTAGTTTTGTACTCCCATAAGCTTCTCTAAGAATAACATTGATAACAGATCTATGTGAACCAGCCTTAACTATGTAGGACCTTTCTCTCCAAGGCCTCAATGTGAAGGCATAAAAGATTGCCTCTAAGATGCTGCTCTTTCCGGCCCCATTCTCTCCTAATATAGCCATACTTCCAGAAGAGAAATCCATCCTAGTGTAGCTATGGCTTATGAAGTCTTTTATTAACAGGGAATCTATTATAAAATATCCCATCACATCCACACCTTCAAATCATTATATGCTGTAGTTGAAAGTGCTGAGAGGATCTCGTCCACCTTCTCATCGTTTTCATTTAAGGAAGCATCCCTAAGCTCTATTAAAAGCTTGGCGACTTCTTCCTTTATTTTCAAGCTATTGACCATAACAAATACAGGATCCAAAGAATTTCTATCGCTTGAGCTTATAGGATAAGTCCCTTCCTCTTTAATACCGACCCTCTCCAATATTGGAATTATGACAACATCGGTTTCTTTGCCAACCCTTTCTATACTCTGCAGGACAACCCTAGAATATACATTCTTCCCCATCCTGATTCTGAGGTATATTATTGGTTTTTTATGACCTGCTTGTATTCTTTTCACCTCAACAAAACCCTTAATTTTCTTATCTATCTGCTTTTCATCGCTTATTTCAAGATCACCTATTACATTGCTCCTTATAGGGATACCTATCTCCTCTATGCTTGGTTCATCCGAAGATAAGTCCACCAGTATTGGTCCTCTCTTGTTTTTATATTCTGCCTCCTTTATATCTAAAGGATACAGAGAGCCTGGATATACAAAATATTTCGGCCCCCTTATTATATGCCTTTTGTGAACGTGGCCCAAGGCTATGTAATTTGCTTCTGGCAGATCGTCCTCAGTAGCAATCGCATCATAGACAAATATAGGATCTATAGAAAAATGACCAACAAATACGCTTTTTCCTCCTTCTCTTTTGATAAACTTATTATAGTATGGTAGCAACTGCTTTGAAAGCAACTTCCTCTTCTCTTGGCTCATCTTTTTAAATGGATAAACAAAGATGTTTAACCCCCTCACCTTCATCCAAGTATCCTTGACTATATTGCTATATATGGACTCCCCACTACTAGAAGGTTTGGATTCATAGTATGGAGCATAGACCTTGTCTAGCGCTGAGGATATAACTTGGAGTATTGTCGATTCTCTCCTTCCAGGGGTGTCGTGCTCTCCATGGGCCAAGATTATTGGTATGTTAAAAGAAGTAATTTCCCTGAACTTGGTCATTACAAACCTTAAAGAATCATTGTCGGGCTTTGGAGTATGAAATATATCGCCAGCTATTACTACCAAGTCTGGTTTTTCTTGTTTTATAATCTCAACGGAATTATTGAAGGCCTCGATTATATCGTTATATATGGTTGGCTCATTGTGTGGCTTCGCACCAATATGAAGATCGGACATATGAATAATTTGCAACCCTACTCCTCCTTGTTATTATTTGTCTGTATTACCTCTTAAACATTATCCGTTTTGTTTCTAAAGAAAAACCAAGTATTAAACCCTAGGTCTCTCGAGACAAATCAATACAGCCATTTAAGCTATGCACAAGTAAGAACAGTAGGCCTTGAGAGAGAAACCTTTTAAGCATTAGACTCTAAATCTATAACCGCTAGGGTAAACGTGTGTGAGAAATTTGGCATTAGATAAGGAAGGTAATCGTAAGGTTATGGACCTCCGTGAGGGGGAAGATAACGTTTCAGTTAAGGTGAGGGTTCTAAGCGCTGGTGAACCAAAGGTAATACATACAAGGAGAGGAGACAGGACAATTAGCGAAGCAGTTGTCGGGGATGATACTGGAAGAGTAAAGCTAACTATATGGGGATCTCAGACAGGGAAAGTGGATGAAGGTGATGCCATACAAATAAATGGTGGTTGGACCACAAGCTTTAGGGGCGAAGTTCAGCTCAATGTAGGATTTCGTGGGGAGATAAAGAAAATAGGAGAGAATGAAGTACCGACTTTGGAGGAAGTCCCAGAAGACACACCAAAGGCTAGTAGCCAGGGTTTTAGAAGCTATGGGAGAAGGGGATCCTCGTCTTTTCGCAGATATAAAAAATGAAAGACAATAATGCTATGTTTGTAATTTTCTAAGCTGAGGTCTACTTTGTTTTGGCGGCCTAATAATGATTGAGGTCGTGAAAAGAAAAATACACGTAGGGTTAGTAGATGTTTCTATGTTAAAGTACCATGAACTAGCCTTTATGTCACATGTCAAGTATTTAATGGCAAAAATAGAAAAAAGGGGTATTATAAGAAAACCGATAATTGTAGACAAAGACACTATGGGAGTGATAGATGGCGTGCACAGGGCCACTACCTTAAGGATGTTGAAGGCCAGATATATTCCAGCCTTTCTTATAGACTATATCAACGACGAAGAAATAGTAGTTGATAAGTGGTTCAGAACCTATACCCTCAAGTTTCCACTACACGACGAAATTTCCCACATAAAGTCTATTCTATGTATTGAGGGATTTGAAGAGGCAAGTAATAAAATAAAGATATGTGAAAACGGAATAGAAGGCTATATACAGATAAAAAATTTTGAGAAAGAATACAGGTGGTACATAAAGAGCATAAAGATAAAAGAAAGGCACGCAAATATAAGAAAAGAAAATGTATTGACTATTGAACCGCCCTTGTTAACGAAGTGGAACGTCATAATGGCAATAAAAAAGAATATACTACTACCACCTAGGTCAACAAGACACATAACTTTCCTAAAAAGGTTATACTTACCATATAATGTTGAGGATCTTAAAGGACTAGGTAGCAGTTTCTAGAGTAAAGGTTTTTATAGGTCTATGTAGGTCTTTTATTTGAAGATGGCCATGGAACAGTATTGCAGCATCAAAGAAGCATGCAAGATATTAGGTATTGCGAATCGCACTCTCCGTAGGTGGATTAAGGAAGGTAGAATAAGGGCAATCAATGTTGACAACAGGCAGAGTATACCCGAAAGTGAGATTAAATGCCTTCTTGGCCGCTCGGTGCGGCTTCATGCACAATAGAGACGTTATAGGAGTCACGAACATAGCTACGAAGCAACTTATAGATGTGAGGCACGTGCCATTTGCCCCAAAGGGTGTCCATGACCTCCACGTGATTTGTAGCCATGATGAAGCATGAGTAGAGGTACAACTCATCTTAGTGAGACCTACAATGACCTAGGATAGGAAAAAGGAAAGGCTTGCTAACATAATAATATTGGAGGTCTTCACAGTAGCATTAAGCCTGAACAGAACCTATAATACCCACTAACGAAAATGAACAAACTACAAAATAACCTATTAACCCGTTTTATCCAGCTAGATAAAATGGTGAGCAGAGAGAATGGCAGCAAACGTAAGAAAGTACTTAGTGAGAGATATAATGAGTTCGCCTCTAATAACCTCTTCACCTATAAAGAACATAGATGACATAGCAGAGCTTATGGTAAAAAATGGTATCGGCGCAGTAGTAATAGTCAACGAGGACAATAGCTTATTAGGCATAGTGACTAAGGGTGATATAATAAGAGAAGTGGTTGCTAAGGGGTTGCAACCAATGAGTGTAAGCGCCGGACAGATAATGACCAAGAATCCATATTATGCCTTTGATGATACACCACTCGATAGCGCTGCAGAGCTTATGGGGAGCAAGGGAATAGGCCACCTTCCCATACTTGATTCTAGTACCTCAAAGCCTATAGGTATTCTATCAAAGAGAGATATTCTAAAACTTGCCCCCCATTACATAGAGCTGGTATATCAGCTAAAAGCTGGGAAAAGCTAGGCCGACTTTATTCTGGCAGAGATCAGCTTTGCCTCATCCGTTATCCTCCTAATATTCTTCCAATGGCTACCCTCCCAATAAACTTGGTTGCAAGATGCACATATATAGAACACCTTATAGGTTTTTAAAGCTCCGGGTGGAACCCTGCTTTTGACCATGCTTTTATCCTCTACCCTAATTAACTTGCCATTACAATGAGGACACCTGCTTCTATTTGGATCAACCTCTAATTCTATTAATCCCTTTGAATAAAGGGTCGCGAGCATTTCCACAGGCTTCGATAAGGCCAAGAGAGCGACTCCAACACCTATCTTCTTTGCTCTATAATACAAGCCCCTATCACTCGTCAATATTACTCTATTTTGCCTCTTTGCTATATCTATAATTTGGCTATCACTATATTCCGCTGAGTAGAGCACGTCGTATCCAAGTAGCCTAAGCCACTTTGTAAGCTTCCCAAGCATTGCATCCGCCACAAATTTTATCATTACGACATCCCATTATTCCTGTAAAGCCAATAGACGTTTATAAAAAATAATCTTAATAACCATTAATGGAAAGAAAAACAAAGAGTGGCTAAGAGAGATGATGCAAATCAGGCTAATTTCACTAGCAGCAATAATAATAATATCATTGTTCCTGTTGTTGACTAGGAAAATTAGGTATGATATAGTTGGTATTTTGACAATGCTTATCCTAGTCTTTGCTGGCTATATAACACCTACGAACGCGCTGGAGAACTTTGCGTCCATAACGGTAATTGTCTTTATATCAGCTATGATAATAAGCGGTACGCTCTCTGATTCAGGGCTACTAGAAGTAGCAGGAAATATACTAACGTCAAGGATAAGAAATGAAAAGGTTCTACTACTACTCCTTCTTTCCTTAGTTGTTGTGGCTTCTGGGTTTATTAGTGATGTTACCCTGACCATCGCTTTTATCCCTCTTATATACTCCATATCATCAAAGATAAATAGACCGTCATCAAAATATCTCCTTCCCTTGGCATATTCATCGATATTGGGTGGAAGATACACGGTAATAGGAAACCTATCTAATATCATCATAGCAAATGAATGGTATAACAGGTTTGGGCATCCACTAGGCATGTTTCAATTCGCCAAAATAGGACTAATGCAGGCCTTTATAATAGTTGTTGTGGTTGTGTTTCTGATAACACCATTAATTAGCAAGAGAGAACAAAAGATAAGGTCATTAAAAGAAGTCTCCGTTTCTAGCTATGTAGTAGAGGCACAAGTCAGCGGAAATAGCGATTTCATAGGCAAGAGCCCAAAATATGTTGAGAAGTCCCTTGGGGTGAAGGTCATTAGGATTGTTTCCCCGTGGAGGTTTATAGGAATGGTAAGGAAAATAAAGGAAGGGGATATATTGCTATTGAAGATAAAGCCGGAGGACCTGCCCCTACTCCTATCCTCAAAGGGGGTTAAGGTATCAGAAAGAGGACCGACTACCAAAGGACAGCTATTCGAACTGCTTATAACCAGCTCCTCTAGAATAAGGGGGAGAAAAATAAAGGAAGTACCGCTTGCAGAGGGCTATAACGTTTCTATCATTGGAATTGCCTCTGGAAGAAACCTCTACAGGGTTCCGGAATACATGCTTACACCAGGCGATGTCATATTGGTAGAGGGAGAGGAGGAAGATGTTGCAAGGGTAGCATCAATATATAACCTGTTGCCCATAGGAGGAAAAGGTCTTAAATCATTTGATAGAAAGAAGGCCTTGTCCTCCTTAATAGGCCTAGGTGTTGCAGTTATTATGAGCTCCCTCGGACTTAGCATGTCAATATCATTTTTAACTGGAGCGTTAGTGTGTACCTTTGGCGGGACAACGACAATAAGGAAGCTATACGAATACATAGAGTGGCCGGCTGTTATTTTTATAGGATCATATCTCTCCATAGGAAATGTTATGATTACAAGTGGTTTAACAGGATATATAGCATCATTTATCCACGAATCCCCTGTTGTGTTATTTGTAGTAGCGCTAATATTAGCAAACACCGTGGGATATGTAGCCACTGCGATTATCCTAGCACCCATTGCACTATCCTTTCCAAACCCATTAATGAGCGCCACAATATTAGCAATGAGTGCATCAGCATCTTTTATAACGCCATTTTCGCATCAGGCAAACTTAATAGTCTATAACACGGCGGGTTACAGAATAAAGGATTTCATTATATCAGGAACCATAATAATTATACTGATTTTTATGTTGACATTTTTGGTCAAGTTCTAGAAAAAACTTTGGATCTCCTAACACCTTTCTTTATTTCATCAAACAAAACCTCAACGCCTATTCCAGGCCTCTCCGGTGCAGTTATCGTACTATCCTTATTCAATACCCACTCAGGCTCCACTATGTCTTTCTCGAAGTATTTATCACTTGCACTTATATCACTTGGATACTTAACACCAGGCAATGTAGCAGCTGCCACTAAATGGCCTCTCCCTATGCCTGTTTCAAGCATTCCACCGATCCAAACAGGCCTATTCGCTACGCTATACCAGAAATCATGTATCTTTAATGTCTCCTTTAGTCCACCAACCCTTCCTGGCTTTATGTTTATTATCATGGCAGACCCTAAGTAATAGGCCTTCCTCGCATCATTTACGTCTTCTATGCTTTCATCTAGACAAATAGGGGTTTTTATATGCCTTGCCAACTCAGCGTGATCCACTAGGTCTTTATAGTGTAAGGGCTGTTCTATCATTAGCAAGGCGTAATTGTCTATCTTCCTAAATACGTCCAAGTCCTCTATTCTATAAGCAGAGTTTGCGTCCACTTGGAGAGGTAAATCATAGCCGTATTCATCCCTAATTCTGCTTATAGGCCCTAAATCATAGCCTGGCCTTATTTTTATCTTTATCCTTCTATAACCTTTTTCTAAAAAATCACCTACTTTTTTTATAAGCTCATCTACACTTTTTTGAATCCCTATGCTAACTCCGCTCGATATATGCCTGTTTTTACCTCCTAAAAGCCTCCATAAGGGAATGCCCCTTAGCTTAGCCTCTAAGTCCCACAAGGACATCTCTAGGCTTGCCTTTGCCATATTATGGCCCCTTATTTTTGATACAAGGTTTTCGTAACCATCTATATCGATATCCCCTTTCTCTAAGACCTTTGGGACTATAAATTCGTTCAATATATGCCATGCCGTCTCCCAAGTCTCGTAGCTATACCAAGGCCCTTCGCCAGCTACACATTCGCCCCAACCCTCTTCACCGCTCTTTTCCTCAACCCTTATTAGAATTGCAGGCCTTTCTATCGTCTTTCCAAAGCTTGTCTCAAATTCTTCCCTCAACTTTACCCAGATCTCATAAAGCTCGATCCTTCTTAATTCCAAACTAACCACCCAATATATCATTTAGGTCTGCGTGAAATAAAATAGCATATCCATTGCCCTCTTCATCTTTAGAAAAACCTGAAAGAATATAGCCTCTTCCTAAATAAAATTCATACGCCTCTCTAGTGTATTGCCTCCACGCCCTAGCTATATCTATGCTGGTATTTCTTATAGATGATATTTCTTTTGGTATTGCTATTAATATAGTTTTTACACCTATAACAAAGTCCTTTTTTATTGGAACTTCTACCCCAAATTTTAATTGCCTATCTATAACTATCCTGCCTCCGTTTTTTATTAGCTCATTTGGAGGTGGGGTTTTGTCTATACCTTCTATCCTCCTTACGACACGGTTGCTGTCCAAATACCACTCGGCCTCAACCCTATCGCTGTCTAGACCCCTATTTATTGAATCCATTATGTTACCATAGTAGTTTTTCTTATAATTCCTTGCAACGACTCCTAGCTTCTCTAAGTTAAAGTTTAAGTTTAAAGCCTGAAGTGGATCAAATGTCCATTTTATTAGCCTTATATCCATCTTTAGCACTTCTTCTCTTTGCTTCAACTTTAACCTGAAGCCAATGTTTTTGTACTTATGGCTGTGCATCACCCCGCTCATATGGCTATAGAAATAGGCAGAGCTTTCACACCCCACCACCCAACCAAAAGAGAAGCCTATTAGATTTCCATTACTAAATGCCCCTAAAATCAGGCCGCCATTATCCTTTAATGCCCTGAGCATATGAACTGGTACCGCCTCTCTATAGTCTGGCATGTTCCAAGCAGACTTTTCTACCTCAACTATGCTCTCTAATTCATTAACATCAACTATCTTTCTTATCTCAACTGTCTTCAAACACCACACCCTTTCTATAAAATGCTTCAAAATATTTATCCTTAAAATTCTTGTAAAGGGTAAGGCTAACGTTAGTTACATCGACACAAAAACAACCAAACCTTGTAAATCTTGTATGAATCCTCTCTAATATTCTACTAGACTCTAGTAAATAGGAACACTTCAACCCAAGTCATACCCTACACCTAAAAATCAATAGTCATTGCTGATTCATTGCACCAAAGCGATATTTAAATTAGCCCAAGATGATTGGCAACCAGAAAATCGAATCTATATATGGCTGTTTTAAACCTTCAATCAAAATAAAAACAAACGATCAAAATGAAGTATAAAATCTTCGGGAAAACACATGTAAAAATAAGCGTTATAGGCCTTGGTTTTTGGCAGATAGGCTCAAATTCTTGGAAGGGTGATGAAGGAAAAGCCATAAACATAGTAAAAGGTGCACTAGATTCCGGTATAAATTTCTTTGATACAGCAGAGGTCTATGGTAACGGAAAGAGCGAAGCCTCATTGGGTAGCTCACTAAGAGAGCTTGGGGCGATAGAGGAAGCTTTTGTAGCAACAAAGGTTGGAGGGTTTAGGCCTACAGCATATTTTATAGAGAAGGGGGTAAGAAATTCTATTAGGAGACTTGGATTCACACCATTTCTTCTGCAACTCCACTGGCCCCCTCCAGTATGGATTCCGCTGTGCGAACTGATAAAGGGGTTAGAGAAAATGGTTGAAAAAGGCTATACTGAATACATAGGCATTTCTAATTTTTCTGGCAAGCTTCTTAAGAGTGCGATCCAATGTACAAAGAGACATGAGCTGGTATCGAACCAAATAGAATATAACCTTGGTTTTAGAACCCCGGAGATAAATATAATTCCTTTTGCAAGAAAAGAAAAGATAGAGATTATATCCTATAGCCCCCTTGTGAGGGGGGCACTTACAGGTGCAAATAAAAAGGAAACCATAGCACAAAAAGCAGAGAAGAAATTTGATATAATCATAAAGGATAAGGAATTGATTAATACCATCGAAAAAATAAGTAGAGAAAGGAGATCAACAAAATCTCAGATAAGCCTAGCATGGCTACTAAACAAAGGCACATTACCAATTCCTGGAACCAGGAAAGAATGGAGAGTAAAGGAATATGCGGAGGCCTCAAACATTTCCCTAAACAAGGGGGAAGCTCATAGCCTAGACGAAGTCTCTAAAAAGTACATATGGACATGGGGAAAAGAGTACAAAAACTTAAAAACAATCAGATATATACCATGTGCATTCCAATACATAGCATTAAAAATTATAGGCGTATGAGGTTTCATGAGCACAACTCCTCAAATCTGAGTCTCCACCCCCACTACCTCTATCCTCTCTCGGGACTCGAGGTTATGATGAGATCTTTGACTAGGATGTTAAAGGCTCTTACAATATCTGCGTTAAACGTCTTACCTGTTTTCGTGCATTTAGAAATTAATTGGCTACTAAGAAAATACAACTTAACGAACCTCTACAAAACTAAGATGAACAACAAAAATTTATGGTTCCTAGCCGAGAAAACATACAACGATGAAGCAAACAATCTAAGCTTATTCGATTTAAGCTTAGAGGGCCCTAAACTTCTCATCCCACTTTTCATAGAGCTTTATCATTTCCTTTGAAATGCTAGGCCTTCTTGACCTGATAGATTCAATGAAGTCATTTTGTGTTACAGGTCTTACATTGTTCCCCTCACCATTAAGCTCGAAATACTCCCTCACAACCCTCATATATGCATTTTGCACTATATCCCTTATATCGCTACCAGAATAGCCCTCTAGCATGTCTGCTATTTTTTCAAAATCAATGTCATTACCAATATTTATTTTTGAGGTAAGCAACTCCAGCATCTTTATCCTTGCATCTCTACTGGGCAAAGGAACGTAAATCCTTTTTTGGAACCTCCTTATAAAGGGTCCATCGAGAGCCCATGGCTTATTTGTCGCTCCAATAACATATACGTGAAGTATCTTAGATTTATCTTGTAATCCGTCCATCTCTTTCAAAAACTGGTTTCTTACTCTTACTTCCCCACCAACCTCATTGGAAAACACACCTAGCATAGCGTCTAGCTCATCTATAAATATTATAACTGGGTTACCCTTTGAGGCCTTAGACCTAGCATAATCAAATACTTTTTTAACATTTTTTTCAGCCTCTCCAAGCCATTTGCTCATTATGTTTGTTGCATCTAAGTAAATGAACTCTCCGTTAATTTCATTTGTTACCGCAGCTGCAAGCATTGTTTTTCCAGTCCCAGGAGGTCCATATAGTAATATACCCCTAGGCCATCCAAGGGGGAAGAGATCAGGTCTCTTTACAGGATATAAAATCGATTCCTTTATCGCCTTCTTGGCCTCTTCTAGTCCGGCTATATCATCAAAGGTCACAACAGGTTTTTCTTTCAATACGAAATCTGGTAGGGTTTCTAAGGATTCCTCATTTACCTCTACTCTAATTTCGTCAGGAAGTCCCTCTCCGATTGCCTGTGAAGCCTTACCCTCAATATACTTCAACCTTATCTTTAGCTCATTTATTGTCTTTCTATACAACCGAACCATTGTATGATCTGGATAGTTTCTTACTATCTCTTCCAAGGCCTCTATAGCTTTCTTGTACTTATCTACTGCCTCCCCATAATCCCTATTTCTTTCTGCTTCCAATGCTTCCTGGATTTTCTTTCTGGCAACCCTTTCAAGCATCGCAATCGGATTAGTTTCATTCATACTTGCCCCCTCAACATTAAATAAAAACCCAATATTTAAAGCGTAAACAACTAAAAAATTAGGCTGTTTGTTTGTTAGGTATCTCTACCTTAATAATGCCTCTTGCCTCTAACCTATAGAGAGCTTCTTTTACTGCCCCCAAGGGTATTCCGAGATCCTTGCTTGCCTTTTTTAGGTTTAATAAACCACTTTCTTGCTTTATATAGCTTAAGATTTTCTTTTCTATAATCTCTGGATCTAGACTTTCAGGAACCTTTGGTGAGAGCTTCTCTACTTCCTTTTCGGCCTCGACAAAAGCGCTTGATAGAAGCTCGTTGGCCTCTGGCAACAACTCGCCCACGCTACTTGCCTTAGGAATAGAATCCGTTACCATCCTTGCTTTTCTTATAACACCCTCAGTCACCTCTATTGCATTACTCAACGTTGTAACTGCCTGTGGTGCAATGCTAGCCAAATATTCATCCATAGCACCCATGGCATATCTTAATGGGCCGATTATCTTAACTATGGATTCTAGGCTCCTCGTATCTTGGACTCTCCTAATTGCTAGCTCGACCATGTTCCCATACGCAAGTATTGATTTTAACACCCTCTTCTTTAAGACTATTTCTGCAGCGTTTATCTCGCTTCCTTCCCTATCCTTCGATCTTATCGCATCCATCATCTTCTTATAATATACTTGTATTTCGTCTGCTATTGCTGTTTTAATTCTGTCTATTTCAAACTTAACCATATTTAACTGGGCCAAGATTTCATCATAATCTATTCCGCCCTGGGTTACACCTGTTTCTTTGTATGATTGGTCTCTTACAAAGATCTTTTTAACTATATCTGATATCATGCCTTATCCCTCAGCTCGTTATTTTTATTATCTATTATAGGTCTTTAGATGTATAGCTCAATAACACCTGAATAATACCTCCACCAGAAACTATACAATGAGGGAATCAGAGGTGGATCTGGATCCGAAGTCAGATCTATATAGCATAATAAAAACTATAGTCACGGCTGCAGACCTTTCACATCCTGTTGCCAACAGCCTAAAGAAGTTCGCTGGAAAAGAGCTCATATTGATAGCATTTGGAAAAGGCGCTGGGCTCATGTCTCAGGGAGCGTTTGAAGTGCTGGAAGATAGGATAGTAGGTGGCGTCATAGTTATTCCAAGAGGGGGGAAGAGGCCAAAGGTAGGTTCTTTGGAAATAATAGAATCGGGTCATCCAATACCAGATGAAAGCAGCATAAAGGCTGGTGATGCAGTGATTGAATGGTCCAAACAATCTAAGAAGAACACGGTTTATCTCATATCTGGTGGGGGGTCGGCCCTTGTAGAAAAACCCTTAGACGATATAATGCTTGATGATATTAAGATATTAAACGAGGTCTTACTGAAGTCTGGCATAGAAATTTCTGGTATAAATACCATCAGAAAACACCTCTCGATGATAAAAGGGGGAAGGCTTATAGAGCATTCTTATCCCTCAAAGACCTACGGGTTCTATGCAAGTGATGTCCCTGGCGATAAAATAGATCAAATAGCCTCTGGGCCAACAGTACCCGACCCCACGACTTTTGAAGATGCGTATAGAATAATAATCAATAATGGCCTTGAGAACGCAGTTCCTAGAAGGGTCACGAAGGTTATAAATGAAGGTATGGAAGGCAAAATACCTGAGACCCTAAAACCCGGGGACAAGAAGCTAAGAAGAGTAAGGAATAAGATAGTAGCCAACAATGAAGCGGTGCTAAGGGCTGTTTCAGGAAAGCTAAAGGAAATGGGCTACAAAACCTTGATCCTAACTTCTAGGCTTGAAGGCGAGTCTAGGGAAGTGGGCTATATGTTGGCATCAATAACGCTTGATGCGATCAATAAAAAAATACCAAAGAAGCCACCCCTTGCCTTAATCCTAGGAGGTGAAACTTCTGTTACAGTCAAAGGCAGTGGCATCGGAGGAAGAAACACAGAACTAGCACTTGCATGGGCCATAAAAATGCAGCAAAGTCTTGGCAGAAACGTCTCATTATTGATATTTGCAACAGACGGGATAGATGGTCCAACAGACGCTGCAGGAGCAATCATAGGTACTGATGATCTAGAGAAGCTTAAGAAGAGTAATATTAATCTTATCCAAGAATTGAATAATAACAATAGCTACAAGGTTCTGGAAAAAATAAATTCATTAATAAAAACTGGGCATACAGGATCGAACCTAAACAACGTGATAGTAATAGCTATTTCATAGGCTTTCTTTCTTTGCCCTCTCTATCGCATCCATTATTTCCCTCCTAGCGCTCTCCGCCCCTTTCCAGCCTTTTACCTTCACCCATTTGTTCGGCTCTATCTCTTTGTAGTGCTCAAAGAAATGAGAGATCTTTTTCTTTATCCATTCTGGTATTTCATCGATATCTGACCAAGCCCCATATATTGGATCAAGCTTCTCCTTTGGTACAGCTATTATCTTGCTGTCAGGCCCGGCTTCATCTTGCATTATTAACATCCCTATAGGTTTTACCTCTATTGTAGTTCCTGGCATAACTGGCTCTCTGCTTATCAACAATACATCTATGGGATCGCCGTCTTCAGACTTTGTTTTTGGTATGAAACCATAGTTAAATGGATAGAACATGCTTGTATATAAGAACCTGTCTACTTTAATGAAACAGCCTTCGTCGTCAAATTCATATTTGACTGAGCTGTTCATAGGTATTTCGACAAACATGTTTACAACATTAGGGGCTTCTTTACCCGAAGATATGTTTTCTAGACAAGCCATACTAACCACCCATTGGTTTGTGAATGCGTTACATTTAAAAGTTATTCGCTTAACTTAGAATAGAGACGACCCAGAGAATAGGGGAGGAGGATGAAAAGTGGCTAGACAAGATTATGTGTTGTTTGAGGTGCCAGAGGATCTGGTAGAGGAAGTATATAGGATAGTCAATAAAGCCAGTGAAACCGGTAAGGTCAAAAAGGGAACTAACGAAACCACAAAAGCCATTGAGAGGGGTCTCGCTAAGCTGGTGGTAATAGCAACAGATGTTGACCCACCAGAAATAGTTGCTTACCTTCCTCTCTTGTGTGACTCCAAGAAAATGCCTTTTGTTTACGTACCTAGCAAGAAAAGGCTAGGAGAATCAGTTAAGATAGAAGTGAGCGCAGCCAGCGTAGCAGTAATAGATCCAGGAGAAGCAGAAAGCGACTTAAAAGGGCTCATAGAGAAAATTAAAGACTTGAGGTCTAAGACAGGCGCTTAGCAAATCCCGGGGAATAGTGGATGGCAACAAGGCAAAGCAGAGAAGGATCATTCAAATATATAATAAGGATAGCAAACACAGATGTCGATGGTAACATGAATATAATATATGGATTGAGCAAGATAAAAGGCATAGGTTTTCCTACGGCGCTTGTGATAATAAGGAAGCTCGGGATTGATCCTAATAAAAGGATAGGTTACCTTACAAATAAAGAGCTGAAGGAGCTTGAGGGTATACTCTTTGACCTAACCAAGCTTAACCTACCAAGCTGGATGTATAATAGGAGAAAGGATTATGAAACTGGAGAAGACAAGCACCTTATAGGAGCTGATCTGATCTTCGTTGCAAGGCGTGACATAGAACGGGAGCAGAAGATAAATTCCTGGAGAGGAGTAAGGCATAAACTTGGCTTAAAAGTTAGAGGGCAGAGAACTCACACCACGGGAAGGCTAGGTATGACTGTAGGAGTTAAGAAAGGAAGGTGATATGCTTGGGAGATCCGAAAAAACCTAGAAAGAAATGGGAAGGTCCAGGACATCCATGGATTAAGGAGAGATTGGAGGCAGAACTAAAGATAATGGGAACGTATGGCCTTAGGAACAAAAGGGAGCTAAGGATAGCCGAGACGTTTATAAGAAAAACAAGGCACCAAGCAAGGTCTTTGATGGCATTACCTGAACCCGAGAGGTCTGAAGCTAGCAAAAGCCTACTAGATAGATTATATAGGCTTGGGCTGATAAGTAAAGATTCCGACCTTGATGACATTCTTGGACTTACATCTGAAAACGTTCTGGAGAGAAGGCTACAAACGATAGTGTTCAAGAAAGGACTAGCAAACACCATATATCAGGCAAGGCAATTAATAGCTCATGGGCACATAGCAATAGGGGGAAGAAGAGTCACAAGCCCTGGCTATATTGTACCAAGAAATGAGGAAGATAAAATCTCATATCCCCCAGGAGACCGTATTGGTGAGATCATCAGAGGAAAGGAGACCTCAGATTAGGTGAATTATGATGGCGTTCAGGGAGCTTAAGTGGGGAATTGCCTATATTTATAGTAGCTTTAACAACACGATTATACACATAACAGATTTGACTGGCTCAGAGACCTCTTCAAGGGTTTCTGGAGGAATGGTAGTTAAGGCTGACAGGGAAAAACCATCACCCTATGCTGCTATGATTGCAGCAATAAGGGCTGCACAAACATCCATGGATAGAGGAATAACAGCAATACACATAAAAGTTCGAGCCCCAGGCGGTCATGGTCCTAAGACCCCAGGACCAGGTGCCCAATCAGCAATTAGAGCGCTTGCTAGGGCAGGATTCGTCATAGGGAGGATAGAGGATGTAACACCACTCCCGCACGACACTACAAGAAGGCCTGGGGGAAGAAGAGGTAGGAGGGTATAGCCCTTATTTATCCCTTCCCTTTTTGTCTCAAAGAGGGGAAAAGATGTGAAAGAAGATGTTGAGGTTTTAGAGCTCAATGGTAGTAGAATCACATTGCTATTAGAGGGCTTTCACATTGCATTTGGTAATGCTATAAGGAGGCTTGTACTATCGGATGTACCAACAATGGCCGTAGATTATGTATACTTCTATGATAACACCACAAATACGTATGATGAGATAATTGCACACAGATTAGGCCTTCTTACATTAAAATCGGATGAGGCTATACATAAATACAAACCTCCTGAAGAGTGCAAGGATAAAGACGAAACAAACACCGAGTGTTTCGTGCAGGTATATTTGGAGAAAAGTGTGGAAGAAGAGCTCAACGGCCTATATATAAAGGCCTCAGACCTCAAGTTTTCAGACGAGGCTATAGAACCTGTTTATCTAGACACCCCAATAGCCTTTATGGCACCGGGACAAAGAATCCACCTAGTCGGTTATGCCAGGCTGGGGAGAGGCAAAGAGCATGGAAAATGGAGCCCTGCCTCAGTTTCTATACTACAATACATGCCTCTAGTAGATGTTAAGGGAGACGTAGCTAGTGAGGAATGCCTGAAATGCGTGTCTTCCTATAAGGAGGTTTCGGAGGCTATCAAATCAAAAGAGACGAAAACTATCGAATATAAGAAAAACATAAACACGAGCGGGCTTAGATACTGTGAAGAGAGTGTTTGTAATGATGCTATCAAGGTGAGGTATGACAAAAGTAGGCTGCTCTTGACAGTTGAGTCTAATGGTTCATTAGGACCGCAACAAATAATATTAGAGGCCTCTAAGATCCTTGATAAGAGGGTAGAAAAGCTGTTAGAAGCGCTAGAGGAAATGGGTGAAGATAATGAATAGAAGGGCTATGAATGGTATCTTGGCCGGCACGATGAAGTCGTTGCAGTCACAATACAGGAAAACCAAGTCAAATATATGGCGCTACGCCGCAGAGGTGCTTTCAAGGCCATCGAGGAGAAGGGTTGCTGTGAATCTAAATAAGATAAACAGGTTTGCAAGAGACGGAGATGTTATACTGGTTCCTGGTAAAATACTAGGAAATGGTGTGCTGACAAAGAAGGTGACGCTTGTTGCCTTTTCATTTTCTCAAACAGCAATAGAAAAGATAAGATCCGCTGGAAGCACCTACAAGACAATAGAAGATGAAATAAGGGAAAACCCGCAAGGTAGTAATATAAAGATTATTACATGAGGTGGTATGCATGGGTCAGACTGACCAAATAATAATGGATGGTAGTGATGTTATCCTTGGCAGATTGGCAAGCAGAGTAGCGAAGATGCTACTAGAAGGAAAGAAGGTTGTTATAATAAATTCCGAGAAGATCGTGGTTAGCGGTGAGCCAAAAAAGCTAGTACAATTCTATAAAAATACTATACTTGATGTGAGGGCCCATTATTCGCATAAATGGAGGCCAAAAAGACCTAGGTCTCCAACAAGGTTGTTCAGGAGAACAGTTAGAGGGATGCTTCCGAAAAATAAAAAGAAAGGAGAAGAAGCGCTAAAGAGGCTAAGGGTTTACATAGGCACTCCAAAAAAATACATAAACAAAGAAAGCATAAAACCAGCGGGAATTACATCGGATAAATTGGGGAGGAAATTCACGACCCTGGGTGCAATATCTGAACAGCTTGGCTGGAAGGTGAGGAGTGTTGGAGAATAAGCAAAACAGCCTCAACATTATAATCTCAACTGGCAAGAGGAAAATGGCAATAGCAACGGCTATAATAAGACCTGGCACCGGAAAAGTAAAGATAAACGGAATGCCAGCTGATATCATGCCCAATTACATGGCGAGAATTAAAATTCTTGAACCCCTTTTATTACTTGGAAGTGAAGTAAGAAAAATGGTAGACATAGATGTAAGGGTAAGCGGAGGAGGGATAATGGGGCAAGCCAGTGCAATAAGAACAGCAATAGCTAGGGGTCTAGTAAATTACTTTAGATGTAATGATAGTAGTGAAGGGTGTGAAATAAAAAACCAGATATCTCAGAGGATAAAGTGTATATTCGAGGAATACGATAAATCGATACTCTCTGGCGATTATAGGAGAACAGAGCCTAAGAAATACATGAGATACAGTGCCAGAAGGGGATGGCAGACATCTTATAGGTGAAAAGCCTTGTTACCTCCAATCAGATGCCTTACATGTGGAGCTCCTCTGGGCCACCTATACAAACCGTTTAAGGAAAGGGTCGAAGCTGGAGAAGACCCGGAAAAAGTATTGGACGACCTTGGAGTTAAGAGGTATTGTTGTAGAAGGACTTTATACACAAGCATTGCATATTCAGAGAACGTTTCTAAATATAGCATTATGAGAATTGTTAGAGCTAGAGAATTGGAGAGGGGTGGTAACATATGAGCTACGATGAAGCTGAGCTATTAATTCCTTCTGACACATATAAGAAGGCAGGAGTTATTTTCGGTACACAAATCTGCACAAAGTACATGAGACAGTTTGTTTATAAAATCTTACCAGATGGTTTTTACCTCCTAGACGTAAAGAAAACGGATGAAAGGATAAGGATTGTAGGCAAGTTTCTATCTACCTTTGATCCCCAAAAAATAGTAGTCGTTTCCAGCAGGATATATGGTCAAAGACCAATTGCGATGATGTGCAGCAAAATAGGTTGTAATCCAGTTACTGGCAGGGTGATACCTGGGATTTTTACAAATCCCAACCTGGAAGAATATATAGAACCTGAAGTTGTAGTATTAACAGATACTAGGACTGACAAACAGGCACTCATAGAAGCTTCGAAAATAGGAATACCTGTAGTAGCTCTCTCTGATACAGATAATAAAGTAGAAGATGTTGATCTAATAATACCGGCAAACAACAAAGGTAGGAGAAGCCTAGCATTAATCTATTGGCTGTTAACAAGGGAGATAATGAGGAATAGAGGTATCTTAGCACCCAACCAGGAGCCAGACTTTACATACGAGGATTTTATAACCAGTAGGATAAAAAAATAGGCTGTTTTTAATTTCTTGGTATTTTAAGATAATTTTAATTATTAGTTCTAAATACTCTTTAGTGCATGGACGTAATGTTAAAACCTATAAATTCAGAGAACTATAAACTTTATTGGTGACCTCAGGGTTCCGAGAGCTATAGGATAATGGGCCTCTGTGGTGAGGGGCTTCAAGAGGAAGCTTGATGAACCGCCTACCATGATTAAAAATAACTAGGAGCATTGGAAAGTCATGGTAAGCGAGGAACGCTTAGCATCTAGTCCTTATTTCATTTAATATATCCCTTATTTCCTCAATCCATTTTTCAATAGATATTTGCTTTCCCCGAGAACTTTCACTTTTTGCCATCTCGTAGACGTCTTTTTCCAGCATTTCAAGCCTAACAAAAACCATGTCAACTAGCTCTCTAATAGTTTTGCTAGCCCTATGCTCACCCAAACCAAAACACCACCTTAATTAAAAAGCCCACATTTTAAAGCTTTTTCTTCCTAAGGGGGGAGTTAAGCTTTAAAGGACTGGGGGGTATAAAAACAATAGGCTTAAATAGGGGGGTATAAAAATGCAGAGCGTCTATAATAATATAATAAATAATAATATAAAAACTACAATCGATAGTGGAAAGCCAAGGGTAGTGGGTGTTCATGTCTACGGAAACCTAAAAGGCATTAATAATGAATCTATGCTTACAAACGAAAGGGACCTCTGGGAATTGCTGCGTAGGGCTGGAGAAATAGGCAATATGACAATCCTTGACATAAGGACATGGAAAATTGGTGAAGGAGTCAGTGCTGTTGCTATAGTATTAGAAAGTCACATAACCATCCATACATGGCCAGAGTTTAGGTTTGCTACTGTTGATGTTTACAGCTGTGGCCCAAACACCGATCCGAAAAAGGCTTTTGATTATATAGTCAGTGAGCTTGAACCAGAGGATGTAGAGTTTGAAATCACTGATAGAAGCCTGGAATAGTATTGACCCCCAGGTTTAATAGAGGCCTGGGGGTCAATACTATTCCAGTATTAAGCCAATTGTTTTTATCAGCAACCTCGAACTCTATTTTAGGCTCCTAAACTAATTTTGTTAAAGGTTTACTAATTTGTGAATACCTAGTTTTAGTACCCATTTTATGTAAATCATGGTTGTCTGAAAATGCAAGTCCTTCTATCAACAAATACGTTATAATCATTAAATATCCATAACAAGCCAGATTACGACATTCCTTCATCCCGAGAGATAATTAAAAGGATACAAACCTTCAAGAAAATGAAGAATAGCTAGAGGAATATTTTTATGCACAATACACATAAAAATAAATAACAAGAGGAACTAGATAGATAAATGGGGTATGAAATGAAGGAAAGTATCTATACGGACAATGCCCCCAAACCCGTAGGACCTTACAGCCAAGGCGTTGTTGCAGGAGGTCTTTTGTTCATTTCTGGTCAAGTACCCTTGGATCCCAAAAATGGGAAGCTAGTTAGCGATGATTTCGCAGAGCAGGTTAAAAGGGTTCTGGAAAACATAAAGGCCATACTTGAAGAGGCAGGTTTGACGTTTGATGATCTAATAAAAGTAACTGTGTTCATGAAGGATCCATCAAAATTCTCTTCGTTCAATAACATATATTCAAGCTATTTTAAAGGGCAATTTCCAGCTAGGTCTGTAGTGTTTGTTAATTCGTTACCACTAGGCACCCAAATAGAGATTGAGGCTATAGCGGTTTATAGGGAATAGTAGATGTTTGAGAGGATAAAAGATAAATTCCGACAATTTTTTTTGATGGTAAAATATTTTAAAGATGTAAGGTCTATAGCCAGAAGGATGTTTATAACCAATACATTTGATAGCATATTTGCATCTATCGGCGTAGCTATAGGTGGGTATAAGGGTGCTGTAAACCCTGTATTACTCGGTATGAGTATTTTAGGTGGCGGACTCACTATGGGTTTCTTCAGCAGTTTTTTAGCCGTTTATTTATCGGAAAGAACTGAAAGGCTAAATGAATTAAAAAGGTTAGAGAAGGAATTGATGATCTCACTAAAAGACAGCATCTATGGCAAGTCTATTGGAACAATTTCCTTCTATATATCATTATGGAGCAGCTTTGGGTCGATAATCTTTACTTTTTTCATTTCCCTACCATATTTCCTATTAGGCATTTTTGGGCTAAAAATATTCATCTCCTTTATTGCTTCTCTTTCTATCGCACTCACAGAGCTTATATACCTAGGCTATTATATGAGCAGGGTTAGTAATGAAAAAGCAGTAACAACGATCTCGAGGAATGTAGCCCTAGGAGTACTTGCAATCCTCTTTATGTTAGCAATAAAACTTTTAATGTTAAAATAGCGGGGGGTGGATTTGAACCACCGACCTCGGGGTTATGAGCCCCGCGGGCTACCAGGCTGCCCTACCCCGCTTCTTTAACCAACTATCTTATTTCAATCGAGGTTTTAATACATTATGCTTTCACCTTACCTAATTTTAAATGCGGTTAAAACATTTCCCTAGCTAAAATATGACAGTACCTAAGGCTTTTTGATTCTTATCTTAAGAGGTATAATGGGTGTAATAGAGATTAAATACATAGTCTCCGTAACAAAAAGGGGGCTGACTTGAGGGTAAAATTTGCTGATGCCCATTCGCATATAAATCCAATAAAGGGGCTTGGTTATAAAATAGCGGAAAAGTTTAAAAACAATAATGGCTGGTTTATAGCATTTGTCTCATTGTCTCCTTGGGACTATTTCGATGAGTTCCAGGGATTTATATCATACAAAAAGATGATCGATGTTGAGCTGAGAGAATGCAAAAAGTCAGAGGAAGTCGGGATAAAAACGCTTTGCTTGGCTGGGTTCCACCCCGGGGATATTGACTACATAATCAACAAATATAACAAGGATGCAAGCTATGTACTTGACCTAGCGACAAGGGTAATAGATTATGAGGCGTCTTTATGTAGCAAAGGTGAGCTATATGGAATAGGAGAAGTTGGTAGGCAACATTATAAAACAATGCCAGAAAGAGTTGCAATATCAGAAATAATCTTAGAAAAGGCACTCGAATATGCAAAGGATCTTGACATTGTAGTACACATGCATCTGGAGAATGCAAACAGGTCAACGGTAGACATTATAGACTATGTGGTAAATAGAATAGGTATAAAAGATAAGAAAAAAATAATATTTCATCATGCAAAGCCGTCAATGATACCTCATATATATAACCTAGGGTATTCTGCTACCCTATACGGCATAGAGCCAGTACTAGAAGAATCGTTTAAATCTCTTCCTCCAGTCTATATGATAGAAAGCGACTATCCTGACAACGAAAGAAGTAGGAGTTTAGTTACGCCTTGGGAGCTTCCTACAAAACTCATCAATCTCTCAAAAAAATATGAGATCGGTGAGGACTACCTCCATAAAATAAATGTAGAGAATGTTGAATCTGCATATAGACTATAATAAACTAGGAAAAGTTTATGACTTCTAATGCTTCCTTTTTCTCAAGCTTCTTTACAGCTAAGTATCTAAATGAAGCTGACTGAAGGAAGGCGTTATGCCCTTGTATCATTACTGAATGCAACCTTGAGTTTGCCCTTTTTAATAACCTTGTTATTGTCTCTAGGCTAAGCCTGTCCTCTCCATCCGTTATCAAAACGACATCACTTAGCCTATCCTTACTAGTAGTTTTTGTCTTTTCCATATCTTCAATAGCCGATGATATTGCTCTAGTTATATCCGTGCCACCACCAGCTTTTATTCTAGCGAGGTAATATAGCATGTTTAATATATCATTGGCCTTTGCATTGCTCTTTACATTAATGGGCTGATAAGGTATAGAATCAAAAAACCTAACAAAAAAGGTTCTACCTTCATCCATAGCCTTTTTAAATAAGGCAACTGCTACTGCCCTAGCCCAATCGATCTTAGAGCCGACCATACTTCCACTTTTATCAAGCAAGACATAAATTGGTCCTTTATTAGATGGTAGACTTTTTTCATAGAGCAACAGCCTATCATTAGCAAACTCCGCATAGAACATTATATTTGGGAAGGCGAGTTGGCTTTGATGTATTCTCTCTACATCGCCACCATACTCTACGCCAGTAACCCAACCCTTAGAATAATTGATAGCATTTTTTGTTTTTATGTTTGTTATTATCTTCAAACCTTCTATCTTCTCCAATATCCTTCCTACATCTGTTTCTCTAGCCAGCCTAATAATTTCTTCTGCGGAGTTGTCTAAGGAAAATATTGTACCTTTGCCAGCACCCATTTTCTCAGCCAACATCTTTACCTCTTTTGCCATCTCTGAGTCTTTCATAGCTGATTCCGAAGCTTTCTTTATGGCCTCGCTGATTTCCTGGGAAGTGTTAGCACCACGATCGTTAGGTTCGTTCATACTTGGGGTTTTCTTACCCTTCTTACCCTTCTTGCCTTCAGGTAACAACCTATTTAATTTCTCAATAAATGAGGCAGCGGCAACGATACTTGTCACGCTATCAGCTGATGTAAATATTTTAGTTCTCCATACAGACTCTGTTTTTAACAGGGAAGAAATAATAATCCTCCTAAAGGCCTCCTCATCATCGTATTCTGGCGGTGGGTTACTAGGTGATGGAACTGGTAAATAGTATGTATAAAAAAGGTCAACTCCTAAAAATGGTGATATCCTAGAATCCAAATTTTTCCCTAAAAGCTCTTTTGCGATGTTTAATATTTTCTCTCCTCTATACAACCTTAGGTCGTCAATATACCCTATCTCGTCAAATAGACTAATTTTAGCTTTTGATACCTTTCCTTTCTTGTTATCTTCCATAAATGTCACCTACATGTTGAGCTTAATCATTATCTCTTGGGATATGGATTCTATCATATCATTTATCTCTTCAGCTTTTCTCCTTACATCCGCGTCCTCAACATCTTGAACTAAATTCTGTACCTTAGTTTTTGATACCTTTAAGTTTTTGTAAATCTCCAACAACCTTGGGTCAAACGACTGCATACTATCTAAATTTTTACCGAAATTCCTTATGTTGGCTTCAATTTCCTCAAGCTCCCTCATTATCCTATCTTTAGTTTTAAGCTCATCCATCAATATTGCCTCTATCTTTTCAAAATCCTCTATGTCCTTTGGGGCAGTATATTTAAGAACTACCAAATCAGATTCTATGGCATGGAACCTCTTTTCTAGCAACGCATGCGCAGCTATAGCCTTCAATATTTTTCCCTTTCTCCTATCACTTAAGTATAATCCTTTCTCGCCTAGTATCATGAATAACCTTAACAGCTTCCCCTTTATTTCGTTTAAATCAACTTTGAATAACATGCTATTTAGCAACCTAACGCTTTCCATATCCATTATCTTTTCTATGTTTCCATATATTTCCTTCTCTATTTCCCATGAAGCATCAAGCAATGCCTCCCAATACTCCTCATTAACATGTTTTACGTTATGCCTAAATAGAAACCTATCATAAAGTGCTTCTAGTTCGGGTTCCTCTGGTATTTTATTCGAAGCTCCCATTAATGTCCATAGAGGTACCTTTATTTCACTATAGCCATCATATAATATTCTTTCTTGCATTATGCTTAATATGCTATTTAATACGGCACTGTTCGCATTAAATATTTCATCTAAAAATGCAATTTCAGCTTCTGGTAGTTTGTTTGATGTAATCCTCTTATAGACCCCTCTCCTCAAACTTGCTATATCAAGGGGACCAAAGAGTTCGCTGGGTTCAGTAAATCTAGTTAATAAATATTTAAAGAACTTAGCATCTAATAGATCAGCTGATCTCCTTGCCATAGCACTCTTTGCTGTACCAGGCTCTCCTATAAGAACCACATGTTCTCCGGTTATTAATGATAATGTTATCACCAATGCTTCCTCATGCCTACCAACAAAAGGCTCTTCTAACATAAATAGAAATTTATTTGCTGTTTCTAATAAATCCATTGGCTCCCTGCTCAATGCTTACACCTTTCCTAATTTCTAAGAGAAAGGAGAGGGAATAAAGGTATATTCAATAGTGATTTTTGAAGCATTCTCTATTTTTTATTATTAGTTGCTTTTTCTAGTATTTCTATCCATTCCCACTGCCTTTCTATTTCCTTCTCTAAAATTTTTATTTTTTCAGGATCTTTAGCTAAGTTTGCAAACCTCCCTTGTAGTTTTATATATTCCATTATTGGAACCTTCCTTTCCGGTCTCCTATAGAGCCTACTGAAGGGACTTATTTTTAGCTTTCCATTCATATACTCAAAAAGTGGCCAAAGACCAGTTTGAACAGCCAACTGTCCAATCTTAGCTGTGTATCTAGGGTCAAACTTCCATCCCACAGGACATGGTGCCAATAAATGAATATATTTAAATCCTCTAATCAGCGAAGCATTCCTCAGTTTATCTATAAAATCTTGGGGATATCCGACACTTGCTGTTGCAACATATGGTACATCATGGGCTATCATAATCATTGGTAGATTTTTCTTATATTCCTTTTTACCTGTCCAAGTTGTTGTCGTCCATGCGCCTGCAGGAGTTAAACTACTCCTTTGGATCCCTGTATTCATATATGCCTCATTATCAACACATATATAAATTATGTCATCATTCCTTTCTGCCGCCCCACTCAAAGCTTGGAACCCTATGTCACCAGTACCACCATCACCAGCCCAAACCACAACATTTACATCCTTACCTTGGGATTCGAAGGCAGCTTTCATACCAGAGGCAAGGCTAGCTGCACTGGCAAACACTATATTCATTATAGGAAAGTTTATACCACTCTTAGGTTCATAACCCTGTATTACGCTACTACATCCAGCAGGCATTACCAGAACTGCATTATCACCTAGCGCCATCTTAACATATCTTAGCCCCATAGCCTCAGGACATCCGGGGCAAGCCGCGTTTCCAGGCATACCATACCTTATCCTAGGAAAATCTGATAGTCGAACAGGCATTATAGGGTCACCCCCAATTTATGGTCTCTATATTTAGGTGGTAATAACCACCTTATTGTATCATAAACCTCCCCCTTTTCTACATCATCTACAAAAGCTACTACCTCACCTACAAAATCCTCTGGCTTTACATCAACACCTCCTAGACCTGCTATAACTCCTCTCATGTTTGTCATCCCATATAATGTAGATGCAGTCTCTATGAATAATTGACCAACATTACCAAAAGAGATGCTCCTATCAAAAACAATAATGCCCTTTTTATTCTTAAGCTTTTCTTTTAGAATCTCAGAAGGCCATGGTCTTATAAACCTTATCCTGGCCAGACCAACATTTATTCCCCTCTCCCTTAAAATATTCAAGGCTTCTTTTGCATCTCCGGCCCAGCTTCCCATTAGTAACATAACATAATCCGCATCATCGCATTTATAACACTCTACGAGACCTCCATAATTTCTACCAAAGGTTTTTCCATAGCTCAAATCGACCTCTTCTATTATTTTTTTAGCAACTTCTTGGGCTACCTGTATTGAATACCTCATCATATAATAATCATCATCACTGGTCAAGTTTCCCATAACAATATTGGTTTCTGGTGAGACTATATATGGTTGTCTCCTCGGTGGTAGCCATTCATCTATTTCCTTCTGGTCTGGAACCTCAACAGGAGCTACTGTATGCGTTAAAATAAAACCATCTAGGGCTATCATGACAGGTAAATAAATATATGGATCTTCTGAGATTCTAAAGGCCTGTATAGTCATGTCTAATACCTCTTGGTTCTCTTGTGCTACACCTATTATCCACCCTGTATCTCTTTGATCCATAATATCATTATGATCGACATGTATGTTCCAAGGGGCACCTATGGCCCTAGCCGCCACAGCCATAACAACTGGCAACCTCGAGGAGGCTGTCCACCATAATACTTCGTGCATATATAAAAGACCATGGCTAGCAGTAGCAGTAAATGCCCTAGAGCCCGCTGCAGCTGCCCCTAAGGTTGCAGCTAGAGCGCTATGTTCGCTTTCAACCCTTACCATTTTTGCCTCGAGCTCTCCTTTTTCGGTCATTTCAGATAACCTTTCAACGATTGTTGTTTGTGGTGTGATAGGATATGCTGCTATAACCTTAGCCCTTGCAAGCCTTACAGCTTCTGCTACTGCAAAATTACCTGTTAATGTCTTCATAACCATCTTCATTCACCCTCTTTTATTTCAGGAACCATAGTAATTGCACCAACCGGGCAAACTGAGGCACAAATCCCGCACCCCTTACAATAGTCATAATCAACGAAAACCATGTCATCTTCCCTTCTTAAAATTGTATCCTCGGGGCAATAGAGCCAACAAAGGAGGCATTTTGTACATTTCTCTTCATCTATGACAGGTCTTTCTGTTCTCCATAGCCCTGTCTTACCAACAGACCCAAAATCTGGGTGTGATATTGGAGCTTTCCAATATGTTTTTGGTTCTTCAATAATAGCTTCACTTACCATAAGGATCACCATCCAATCTGTAAATACTATGGTTAAAAAGTTTAATAAAGCGATATATATCGATCATGCCTATTCACCACATAAAGCGGTTTCTTTATATGCATCGGTAGCAGCTTCTGCGTTGAGTTTTGCTAGTCTTGGTGAGGAGAAATGCTCATATATAGCTTTTATTATTGAATCAATTGAAACTATTCCTAGTGATTTTGATATTGCTCCTAGTATAGATGTATTTACTGTTGGCCAACCACTCACAATTAAACTATGCCTCTTCGCTATTGATGTTGCATCAACACAATATGTCTTTACATTTCCTATCGATTCCTTATTCTGGGAGTTTATAACAACAATACCATCATTTTTCAATCCCTTTAATATGTTAACCATCTTTGTCAATTGATAATCTAAAACAACTACAGCATCTGGGTTTTCTACTTGACTATGTCTACCTATGAATTTATCTGAGATCCTAGAATAAACCTCTACGGGGGCCCCTCTTCTTTCAGCATTGAAATTTGGTATTGCCTGTGCATACTTCCCTTCGATTACAGAGGCCTTTGCTAGAATAGTGGCTGCCGTGACGGCCCCTTGGCCCCCTCTGCCATGAAATCTTAGCTCGATATACATATGTGGACACTCTCCCTTTATACTGTAATGTTTCGAGGTTTAAATTTTAGAGTAAACTGGTGGGATTCAAAGGAAACAGAGGGGTTACCTTAGGGCTATAATAACAAAATATTTCTTATCATTGCTGCACTCCCCCCTTTTTCCTATGGAAACCTCTGTATTGTATATTCTTCGCTTAGTTTTTATATATTATGCTATTTATAGGTTCTGTGCCTTTAATTTTAAATATTTCTTGCTAACATTATACAAACTATCTTGGCATAAATGCTTTACTATAATTAGTACAACCTCGACAAATTCTCCAAAGGAAACAGAGGGGAGAGGGGATCTAAGTAACTAAGTTGTTTGCCTACTTTCTCCAAAGGAAACAGAGGGGTTGTTAACCGGGGAGTTTACAATAAATAATGAGCAGTTCATTTTATATATACCTTCATAACATCACTAATCCTAATTTTTCCGGGACCAAAAAATATTGGTAGTTTTACATTCCTCTCTTTTTCTAAATGCAAAAGCTCACCTGTTTCACTTTGATAAAAACCAGGCATTAGTTCCCTCCTTAGGGGTATCCTTATTTTATCGGCTTCCTTTATTCTAAAACCACAAGCAACACATTTATATCCTCCTTTTTTACCAGAGCTTTTCATTCGAGATCCACAAACAGGACATCTTGGTGATATACTGATATACATATCGTTAATTTTCATTACCTCCATAGATACTGCTGAGATTGTTGGATTCTTACTATGGAAATATGGCCTAACCATTCCCATAATTTTTATTTTGTCTCCCTTTCTTAGTAGTTTAGCTGCACTATTAAGGGGGCCTGTATCTTTATAGAATGCAATATCAAAGCTACCATATTCTGCTTTCAATTTAACAACAATATGACCTTTTGGTAAAATATTAACACCTTCTACAATACCCTCAATCTCGATATTTCTATATGGTGATGGATATAGTTTAGCCCTTAGTCCAATATTGGTATGTTGGTTCGTTCTAAATAACAAGGCAAAGTGTGGGGGTTCACAGAGGCTTTTCTCAAATTTCCAGAGGAGTTCTCCACATGTACCTCTAAAACCAGCGAGTATAGGATCTGGGCCATTAGGCTTCACAGAGGCTTTTCTTTTAATGTAGTCATAGTTATTTATGGTACATGGAGGTAAGTCTTTTTCCACTTCCAATACTGTTATATCATTAACGCATCTTTTTCCACTCCAATATTCAGGAAGCCTGTAATATATTAGCTCAAAGGTATATGGCTCATTTATTGAAAGGGCTCCTTGAGCAGCTGCAGCCCCTATTATCCCCTTTCCACCATAAAACACTGCCCCTTCCTTTTCTAATATCTTTATAACATTTTCTAATAAAACAACATCAGAGATAGCTTGTTTATATAATATTTTAAGTCTTTTGTTTTCCCAGCTTTTTCCTTTGGTTATTACTATACCAGGTTTCTTGTTTGGTGATGGTGGTCTTGGGTTTGTATATTCCTCTACTAATGAGATTGCTAGCTCAAGCAAATCTTCTATATCACCTTTATAATTTACTCTGAGAGCGGTAGAAGCATTACCCCTAGTCTTCCAAGGAATTCCGGGGTTAAGCC
>WALX01000052.1 GCA_015522625.1 Candidatus Hestiella sp. | reverse complement strand
GTCTATAAGTATGTTGCTGCACCAGCATACCTAATAACCCTAAAGGCAAGAAGCCTACATAGACCTTAAAAGACCTATAAACCAAAACTGCACCATAATCCTTGGAAGCGGAAGTTGTTGAAAAGAGGCCTTAAATATTTCATGCTTTTTTAAAAAATTTTATATGCGGCGGCCGGGATTTGAACCCGGGACCTCTGGCGTGGCAGGCCAGCGTCCTAATCCAGGCTAGACTACCGCCGCACCCAACTTATATACTTAGGAGTAGGGGTTTTTAAATTAGATCTGATAGTGGCAAAATAATATTATTTATTAGCACAGAAAGTTGCTTATGTAAAGAGGTGATGTATGTTGATAAAATTTACATGGTCATATAATAATGTTAAGATAGTTTTCGGGCCTTCTGCCATAGACGATTTAAAGAATTATCTAGCTAATGTGAAGAATGTTGTTATAGTTACTGGTAGAAGCTCTGCAATAAAGAGCGGTGCGCAGGACGATGTGATAAAAATTTTGAACGAGTTATCTATCAGATATTCAATATTTAACAAGGTTACACCAAATCCGTTGTCAACCCAAGCAGATGAGTTGGCTAGAGCTATAACTTTAGAAGACGTTGATTGCTTAATAGCAATAGGCGGTGGAAGCGTAATAGATACTGCGAAAGTTGGTTCTGCCGTAGCGGCAAATGGTGGTAGCGCCGTAGACTATCTCTATGGAAGAAAGGAGGTGAGAAAAACAGTCCCTGTTTTTGCGATAAATTTAACTCACGGAACTGGAAGCGAAGTAGACAGGTATGCGAATATGACGGATGCTGAGAAAGGAGACAAACTTGGTAATGCAGTTTCTTACCCAAAAGTATCTTTTGACGATCCTAAGTATACGATAACTTTGCCCAAAGAACAAGTTTTATGTACATCTTTTGATGCGTTTTATCATGCATATGAATCGAGCACCACGCTTAACAGTCCTCCGTTAGCAAGGACACTTTCTGAAGAAGCTGCAAAGCTAATAAACGAATACTTGCCTAGGGCTGTGCAATCTTTACAAGACACAGAAGCAAGATATTACTTGTTGTACGCATCCATGTTAGCTGGTATTGCAATAGACCTTTCGCCGACAAATGTTATACATGCAATAGAAAATGTTATGAGTGGAATAAGGCCGTCTTTATCGCATGGCTGTGGCTTGGCTATAGTAGGACCTCTTTTAGCGCCTCTCGTACATATGGCCTCACCAGAAGGTTCTACTAGAATCCTACGCGTTCTAGATCCAAACGTAAAACCTAACTCTGATCCAGGTTTAATAAGAGACGTTCTAAGTAATTTCGTAGCTTCTGTAGGTTTCTCAAAGAGGCTCAGCGATTATGGGTTTGATGAAGAAACTTTGGGCGAAGCTATCAGGAGGGCTTTTTCTAATCCTGCTGTTTTAGAAAAAATTGTAGGTAGACTCCATGGTATTAATATAGATGAACAAAAGGCCTTAGAGCTGCTAAAAGAGACCCTCTAACATAACCTTGACAGGCATGGTATTTTTGTTAGGTTTTAACTTCAAAGATCAGAAATTTAAGCTGCGCTTTTCAACATATAAATCGCAAAGATTTAGAGGTGTTGTTGTTGGCAAGGAGAAGGAGGAGGAAATCAATTAAGCCAAAAAGGCCAAGGCAGCCAAGCAGATATTTTCAATGCCCTAGATGTAGCGCATTAACATTAACTATAGAGTTCAAGAAGATCAAAGGTAATGGTGATAAAAAATTGGCTATAGCTAAATGTGGGAACTGTCATCTTTATTGTGAAATGGAAGTTCCCAATATCTACGACAGGGTAGACGTGTACAATAAGATAATAGACCTTGATTATGAAGGCAGGTTAAGTGAGTGCGAGAAAAGCGAAGAATTTAAAGAAGCGAAGAGCCAAGTAGAAACAGGGGTAGAATGAATATTGATAAGGCTTGTGCATTTATATATTAAGCAACAAAGGGTGGAACATTGAGGACTAGCGTGCTTAAAAAACTGATAAATAATAAAAAAGAAAAAATACATCTAACTCTAATAGATCCTGATAAGACAAGCGTTGAGGACGCTAAAAATATAGCTATTAATGCAGCAAAGGCTGGATCGACAGCTTTGTTGATAGGTGGTTCCTTGGGTATATATGAGCCTCACTTGTCTAGGTTAGTTAAAAAGACAAAAGAATCTGGGCTTCCAGTAATACTCTTTCCAGGTAACATAAATGGGTTGACGTCTAACGCCGATGCTGTTTTATTTATGCTATTGCTTAATAGCGATGATCCCTATTATGTAGGTGGCGTTCAGGCCCAAGCCGCTCCAATAATCTTAAGGATGGGGCTCGAGGTAATACCGACAACATATATAATTATAGGTCACGGCGGGGCAGCTGGATACATTGGTAAGGCAAGGCCTATACCATATGAAAGGGGAGATATAGCAGCTGCATATGCTTTGGCTGGTGCAATGCTTGGCACGAAAGTAATTTATTTAGAAGCTGGCAGTGGGGCACCTAGTCCGATACCGTCTTCAACCATATCTCTGGTTAGAAAAGCCTTAGATCAAGCTGAGTATGATGGCATCCTTCTTGTAGGAGGGGGGATAACTGAGCCGGAGGTGGCTAGGGATTTAATAAAGGCTGGTGCGGATGGGATAGTTAATGGCACAATTGTTGAAAAGGATCCCTTATCTCTATATAAAATGGTAAGATCCATCAAAACAGTTAAAAGCACTAGAATGCCATAGTATTAGATGGTGTGGTTAATGCCCACAAAACCCAAGAGAAGGTCATCAAAGAAAAAGCAGACATCCCCTATGACAGCAGCAGGGTTGATAGCATTCTATGAGAACTATGACAGTAAAATAGAAATTTCTCCAATGACCTTAATGATAATTTCTGCTATAATAGCGATTGTAGTTATCATAGCAAGGATGATATAACTTGTGAAGTTAGTTTAAAAACGGGTATATTAAAAGGCCTTAGGATCTTCTCGCTCCGTCTTAGTTTTCTTAAGGTGGCTTCCACTTATACTTTAAAGCCTTCTTCCTAACATCATAGGGTGATCCATAGTTGGTTAACGCTATTCTGTATCTTTATCAATAAAAGAATCTTGTAGGAGTTTTTGTTTTAGATTTGGGTGAAAAGGTTTTAAGTCCATTTTAATGATTAGGAACACTTATTGAAGCTAACAAAAGAACAATAATGAGAAGATGTTCAGCTAATGGTTATTCATGCAATAAGCCTAAAACGTTAGGCTTTAATATCTGTAATGCATGCCAGCCTCTCATATGTAAGGTTTCGGCTATTTTTAATTAACAGGATTGCGTTTTCATGCTGATTTGCAGGATTGCTCTGAACACTTAAAATATCTGGCCTGATTCTATTTTTCGGGTATAAAGGTGCGGGTGCAGAAAATGGATGAAGTAAAGCTATATAGGATTAGCGGTAAAATGATGATCTCCCATGATAGGTTTCCTACATGGAATAAGTTTTCAATGGTGGTTCGGGCGTTAAGTAAAGAACATGCGCTTGAAAGGGTGTATTCAGAACTTGGAAGTAGGCACAAGCTAAAAAGGTATCATATAAAAATAGACTCCATTGAAGAAGTCTCGATAGACCAAGTAACAGATACTAACATAATTAAAGTTCACAATCTAAGCAAATTGGTGAGGGATTGATGTCTAAAAGGGAAGCGATAGATGTAAACGAGCTTATGTTACAGTATGAGGCGGTTAAGTCAGAAATCTCACAGCTAAGGTCACTAATATCACAACTCCTCATACAAAAGGATGGCATAGAGAAGGCTAAGTCTAGTATTGATACCATTAGTAATAGCGGATCTCCCGATGAGGCAATATTCCCCTTAGACCCCGGATATATGGCAATGATATTTGCAAGACCTGTTGATAAAAACCAATATATAATATATCTAGGTGCAGACGTATATGCTAAGCTTGACTCTGTAGAGGCTATGAAGATATTGACCGAAAGGGAGGGCGAGCTAAATCAGGTTATTAACAATGTAAATCAAAGACTCCTTCAACTAGAAAACCTCAGAGAGCAATATGAGGCAATTTTGCAACAGGTTGCTGCCGAGATTCAAAAACAAGGAAAATAAAGGTGCAAGAATTTGCTAGAAGGCCTTAGGAAGGCCTTTCAAAAGGTGTCTAATAAAATAAAGGAAAAGGTCGAATATAAAGAGTTAGGCGAAGAAGACATAGAAGACATAATCGAAGATTTAAAGTTTGACCTAATAGAAAATGATGTTGCATATGACGTATCGGAGAAGATAGCAGAATCAGTTAAGTCAAAATTAGTAGGGCTTAAAATAAAAAGGAGGGAAGATATGGAGGGTGTTGTGAAGAATACATTTTCAGATTTGCTAAAATCCATTTTTGATTTAGAAAAAGTGGACTTGGTAGAGAACATCAGGGAGAAATGCTCTAGGAATGGTCCTTTTGTTATAGTATTCCTTGGTATAAATGGTGCAGGTAAAACAACTACCATAGCAAAGATCGCATTTATGCTTAAAAAGAATAACCTATCAAGTGTCATAGCTGCTGCGGATACTTTCAGGGCAGGTGCCCAAGAACAAATAGAGAAGCATGCAAAAAATGTAGGGGCTTATATTATTAAGGGCCAATATGGGGCAGACCCCGCAAGCATTGCGTATGATGCAATAAATTTTGCTAAGTCTAGGAGGGTGTGTGCTGTACTTGTAGATACTGCTGGCAGGATGCATAGTGATGTAGACTTGATGGGTGAGTTGAGGAAAATAGTAAGGGTTACTAATCCTGATCTCAAAATATTGGTGGTAGATGCCTTGACTGGTAACGATGCTGTGGATCAAGCCAGGATTTTCAATGATGGGGTGGGAATTGACGGTGTAATAGTCACCAAGCTAGATGCCGATGTTAAGGGGGGTGTTGCAATATCAGTAGCATCTATAGTGCGTAAACCTATTTACTATGTTGGGAATGGTCAAAGATATGAGGATCTAAACCTATTTGACAAAGAGGATTATGTAAATAGTATATTTTCATAGGATTTATGATTTAGCAAACACGTTAAGAAATTCGAGCTTTGTGATCGTTCCCTTTATATTGTTACTTTCATCTACTACCGGTAGAACGCCTATATTTTCTCTCACTATGAGCTCTGCGGCCTTAGAGGCATCTTCATCTAGGCTTATTGTGAGCGGGTTGTTTGACATTATGTCTTCTGCTATAGGAACTAAATACATCCTGATGCTAACTATTTTATTCCTATATATATCGGGTATCTTCGTTTTTATGTATCTATCCTTACCCCTTGTAATCAATGCTGAAATGGGTAATTGTGCATAGGCTAAGTCTTTCTTAGCTATCACCCCTATAGGTTTGTTGTCACTATCTATAACAATTACCTTACCTGATGGATCGGTTTCCAGTAGCCTGGCTACATAAAATATGCTGTGGCTGGAAAGGGCAGTTGTAAAATCCCTTCTCATTAGATCAGATACGATAAATTTGCCTTTATACTTATCATAGAAAGCTCTTGCTATGTCAGTTTTTGTCAGCATGCCTATAAGCCTGCCCCTCTTATCGATCACAGGTAACCCGCCTATTTTATGCCTAAGCATTAAGTAAGAGGCAGTCTTGACGCTCTTTGATTCTTCTATAACTATTGGATTGCTTGTCATCACTTCATTTACTAGAATGCTATCTAGTGGTTTTTGATAGTTTCTGCCAAAAAGCGTCTCTATTATATCTGTTACTGTTAGAATACCAACCGGTATTCCTGTGTCGTTTACAACTACAACTCTGCTTATTTCTTTTTTCAGCATGTAGTTTCTAACGTATGCTAAGGAATCCGTTGGGGATACAACATATACTGGTGATCTCATGTAGGACGATATTCTTGGCGCCATGGCTATCACCCCATTAGCAGAGCTATTAATATATCCCTCTCAGTTATTATACCTATAGCCTCTTTGTTATCGTTTACTACTATCAAGCTGTTAATATTATTATCTATCATGTTCTTTGCAGCCTTGGCTATGTCTTCATTATCAGTTATTGTAAAAACTTCTTTTCTCATTATTTCGGTTAGGGGTAGCTTTAGTATTTCCTCTATGTTTGAGGATATGGCTTCTTTGAAAACTCTATGCGAACCAAAGTAGCTAACAAAATCTTTCGCCGATACTACCCCGATTATTTCATTATTTTGATATGAAATTATAGGAACCCTCCTAAAACCGTAGAGGGACATTAGTTGTGCCACCCTTTTTAAAGTATCATTTTCATATGATGCAACTATATTTCTAGTCATAATTTCCTTAACGGTTTTCCCTAGATCCTTATTGTTTTCATAAATTAAGTGTTTTACTATGTCGTGCTCTGTTATTATGCCAATTATTTTATTTTTATCTAGTACCGGTAGCATACCTAATCCATTGCTTTCCATGATTTTGATTGTTTTAACAAGTTTCTGCGACTTGTTTACAAAGATCGGCATTGGATTCATTATGCTGGATATTTTCTCTTCATTTATTGCAGAGTATATATTACCTTTGTGTCTTTGTTCAATTATTCTGTAATATTCACCACCTCCTAAATAATTGACTAAGTCTGTAGCCATTACAATTCCTCTTAACCTTTCCTTCTCATCCGTGACTATAATACCTCTTATGTTATGTTTGGTAATTTTTTCGAGTGCATCAAGAATTATTGAGTTTTGATTTATTGTTATTGGGGGTTTTGATGAAATTAGGCCTGCTTCTCCTTCTTTTGTTCTAACCCTTTGGTTCCAATTAGGTTTAGAATCAGCCCTTAAGTATTTGAATTCGCTAGGGTACCTGACATTTGGCATTGTTATTGTCTTTACATTTGAAGAGAGTTTTATTGGTGAATATCTCCTAATATTTTTACCCATTTCTATCACCAATTATCAACTTTGCAACGTCTTCTCTATCGATTATTCCAACAAGCCTTTTATTGTTTTCGCTAAAGACTATAGGTATTCTCCCATATCCTCTTTCAAGTATTATCTTAGCAGCTTCGTACATGCTTGACCAGGGGTACAGGTACTTTACTGTATAGCTCATAACATCCTTTACTTTTGGGCCTTTACTTACTCCAGATTCACTTTCAAGGTGTATTCTAGCGTAGCCTTTTTTTAATAGATCAAATTGGGTTATGATTCCAGTTAGTACTCCTTTTTCATTCGTAACAGGGAAACCTGCATACTTAAGCCTTGTCATTTTTTTCCATATGCTAGATAAATAATCCTCTTCGTTAACCGAAATGGGATCTTTACTCATACATTCCTCTACTTTGCCACTCTTTAGAAAATCTACATGGTTAGATACTAGCAACTTGATTATGTCCCCCAGGGTTAGCAGGCTTATGTACTTATTGTTTTCGTTTACTACCGGTGCGTTCCATTCATCATATTTCAGCAAAAGTTTTAGTGCATCACTAACCTTGCTGTTTCCATTTATAATAACTACTGGATTAGACATGATAGAACTCACGATTGCATTGGTCTTTGTTGATGAAACCATGAGTATGTCACCCCTTCTTATTACTCCTAGTAGCTTTTCATCACCCTTTCCAATAACCGGAATTACCCTTGCACCTGTTTCTCTTACAACTTTTCTTACAGTTGTTATGAGGTCATCGGGGTAGCAAGTTGGCCTTGCCTTATCTATAATATTAGAAACAACTTTATTGTTTACGTCATTAAAAGAAGCGTCAAACAGATCTCTCACCCAATTTTATAATGTTTTTTAGAGTATTTATTCATTTTGTATTGTTCAGTTTCAATTATCTGTAATTTTTATAGTTTCTGGAAGCTAAGTATTAAATTTAAATAATTATTAATACAGTAATATATAAAATATATAGCAAAATGATTTAAAATTTTTGCAAGATTTAAAAAGCTAGAGGTATACGCAATAGGTGTTAAAAAATGGGGAAAAATATAGTGATTAGAGAATTAATAGATTCTTCAGTGCAAGATAATAGAGTTGAGTTGGTAGAGAGAAAGGGTCTTGGACACCCAGATTATATAAGCGATGCCGTATCTGAGGAGGCTAGCAGGCAATTGAGTCTATATTATTTGAAAAGGTTTGGATTAATAATGCACCACAACTTAGACAAGGTTTTACTGGTAGGTGGGCAGTCAATACCAAAGTGGGGTGGTGGTGAGGTTATTCAACCAATTTACATTATAGTTTCTGGAAGGGCGACAACAGAGGTAAAGATGTCGAGTGGCAATGAAAAAATACCTGTGGGTCGTGTAGTTATTAAGGCAGTAAAGGACTGGATATCTAGGAATATGAGATTTTTGGATTCAGAGGAACATGTAATAGTTGACTATAGGATAGGAAAAGGTAGTGCTGATCTTAAAGGTATATATGAATCAGATCCACAGTCATACAGGTCGAATGATACAAGCTTCGGGGCTGGCTTTGCACCAATGACTACCTTAGAGAAGTTGGTGCTTAACATTGAAAAGACACTTAATAGCAAGGAGTTCAAGTCAAAGGTTCCTGCTTCTGGTGAGGATGTAAAGGTGATGGGATTAAGGAACGGAAATAATATAGACATTACAATTGCCAATGCCATAGTATCGAGGTTTGTTAATGATAAAGAAGAATATATGGGGATAAAAGAGGAGATAAAACAAAAAGTTCTTGATTTGGCATCAAAGGAAGCCTCAAATTATAACATAAACGTTTATATAAATAATGGTGACCTCCCAAAGGAGGGAGTTTTCTATTTGACAGTAACTGGAACGAGTGCAGAGCATGGAGATGATGGCGCGACTGGTAGGGGGAACAGGGTGAATGGTCTAATAACTCCTATGAGGCCTATGAGCCTTGAGGCCACTGCTGGAAAGAACCCGGTAACTCATATTGGAAAAATATATAACATAGCCTCTAAGGAAATAGCTGAAAAGATATATAGTGAAGTTAGCGGTATAAGAGAGGTTACCGTGAGGCTCTTAGGTCAGATAGGGAGGCCAATAAACGATCCATTAATAGCTGATGTTGCTTTGATTCTTGATAATGAAGCAGAGATCACTTCCAATATTAAAGCAGAGATTAGTAGCATAGTTGATGATTATCTCGAGCACCTACCAGAACTAACTATGAAAATATTAAAGGGAGAGGTCTCTATGTATTAGCAGGTATTGCATTGCTATCAGGTATTGGATTCAAATAAAGACATTCTATTTTTCCTATATTCCTCTATTATGCTACTAAGGTCTGTTTCTCTCTTGCTTACCTCACTAGCCTTTTTTTGCATTGATATATCCTTTATTATAGAGAATTCTGCCAACGTAAAATAGTCTAGGTCTATAATTTTGTATTTATCCTTGCTTAAAGGTATTATTCCACGCTTCTTTAATATATTGCTTAGGATATCATTTTCCTTGCTTAGTATTACAGCAGATATGTTGATGGCATTGATGTATTCTAGTGCCTTATTTTCAAAGTTTTTTGTATCCTCCACGAGTATTAGGTCTCCATTATTGAGCTTACCATAGATGCTTTCATGTTTTTTAATTGATTTCATTGTTAATGATTCTACTCTTCTAATTAAAAGGAGTTTTTTGTTCATGATGTCAAATAATATGCTTCTCAACATTTCGTTTTTCTTCTCTTCAACACTTAGGTTAGTGCTGACCTCGTTTATTATCCCTTTCAATCTGTGAATTTCATCGTTAAGTTTCTCAATAGTTTCATCTTTTAATACTTCTTCTTTTAATTTACTCTTTGATGCCCTAATCTCGTTTTGGAGGTTTGCTATATGTTTATTTAGTTCATTTATTCTGTTTTCCCATATAGTTTTTTGGGTTCTTAGTTTTTCTATCTTATGAATGAGTTCTTCTATAGTCGCCTTTCCGTTTTTACAATTTCTTTCTTTGATATCGTTATGAACGGTTTTTTTGTTATTCTCATCAAGCCCAGTCTTTATCATTTCATTGATCTGTTTTTCAATGGCATTCGCGATGCTAATTCCTTTTATCACATCAGCCTTTATTTTTTCTATGTCGAGATCTATGTCTATTTTAGATACATATGATTCTACTTGAGAGAGCTTAGATTTAAAAAAGAGATAGGCTTTGTATGCAGCAGCGAGCGCGTCTCTTTCATGTGTAGACCCTGGGTAGTTGTTTCTTAAGGCTCTTAGAGCCAGTTCAAGTTTTTCTATAACAGATATGTCCTCATCAGGAACATAAACTTCTGCTTTTATTTGAGCGGCAAGTTTCTTTACCATATCCGGTATTTCGTCCACGTCTGTTGCGATAAGGACAGGTTTTCCGTAAGAGTATATTAATGATATTATGTCTCCCCTATCCATCTCTTTTTTGCTATCTAGATAAAGAACATTACCTTCGAGGTCTATTATTGCTATTCCTATGGTCATACCAGGGTCTATCCCGACAATAATGGGTTTATCATGCCTGTTACTTCTAAGTAGGCCATCAAACAACAGTTTCCCCTCGAATATCGGTTTTATTTTAATTACATAATCCATCCCTTTATGAGGCCTAACTATTCCATAAAGTTTTTCTCTTGGTTGATACACAACAAAGACTGCGGAGTCGAGACCACCTTCACTCTTCTTTACAAAAATATCGTAATCTATACCTGCTTTTTGGAGGGATTCCTTAACCTTTTTAACTGCAATATAGATTGAGGCCCTTATCCTTCTCTGGTACCTTACTTGGCTCATTCCTCCTTTCTTTGTCCATCTTGCCTTGCTTACTATGATCTGTGTTTTTTCATTCGAAAAAGATATTTTCGAACCCCCTCCTTTCAATGCAATTAAGGCCGCTAGGTATGCAGTTTTACTTGCAGTGAGCTTGGACTGATCAGTTTCTATACCTAGCCTTCTGGCCATTTCCTTTATATTCACAAACTTTCCATTTTCTATAGTAACTTGAACCAGCTTAGTTCTTGGGGGTAGGAGGGATATAACCTTCGATATAGATCTTTCATCTGGGGCTAATTCAAACACGTTATCAGTTGCTATGTATTCAGGTTTCCGGTCCCATGCGATTCTTATCAACGATGGTAATGAGACCTCGCTGAACTTGTCTATGACCTTACCGCTTTCATTTATGATTATTACAGCGAACTTTTGTTCCTTGCTAGAAATAGGGCTGCCTTTCTCTATATCAATTCCCATAAAAAATCCTTTTTCTTTTCTCTCCACTAACTTCCACCTTTTATCTTTTTCAAAACTTCCTCTCTATCTAAATCTAAACCAAATTTCTTATGTAGATAAGAGGCTAAATATTCGATATCTCTTCTTAACAAGCGTTCTGCGTCTCTATGCTCCACAGGAACATACTGGGGCCAATCTATGATATATCCTTTCGGAATTTGCTCATTACTTACTAAGATGTTGTATTGGTTTACGTCTCCGTGAATTATCTTTACCTGTTTATATGCAATAGTAAGGGTCTTAACTACATCGTTGATCACATTAAATATAGTTCTAATATCGGTCATCTTGAGCTTATACAGCTCAACACCATCAATTTTACTCATTATTATAGAGTGTCTATTATAGGCAATTGGAGTCGGAACCAGGCCCCCATTTTTCCATATATCTCCTAGAATTACATATTCTTTCTTAGCAATTCTCTCGGCTAAGTGCAGCCATGACCTCATATTTTTTGTATTGTAGCTTCTCTTCCTCTTTATCGCCCTAAACGAGACCCTCCCCTCTCTATGGAACTTTATTATAGATTTTTCGCCTGTTGACAAAATCGATATATAAATGTCACTTTCTTTTCCTGTGTTTATCCTATCCCCTATATCTGATATTATGTTCCTCTTAAAGTAAAAGTCTAAGGCAAGTACATCTAAACCCGCATAGGTTACCTTATATCCATAAAATGATGTGTTTTCGGATCTGATTAGCTTTAGATCCAAAAGTTTTTTGATGGAGTTCATTAATGATGAATATGATATTTTTCTCTTTGTTTCCAGGTATTCTAGTGGCGCTATTCCGATTCTTTTTTCTTCTAGTTCAATTGTTTTCAATACAGTAACATCAACATCATCTAAACTTTGATACTTCTCTTTTAACCCGAATCCCAAACTTTGGTCACACATTTGTTATATTCGAAAACCGGGTGTTTTTAACCTTAATCTAGTGTATATAAACGCATAATAAAAAAGGTCTATAGAGGCC
>WALX01000051.1 GCA_015522625.1 Candidatus Hestiella sp. | reverse complement strand
TGCCGCAGTGGCCGTGACTCGTGTATTCGCAGATGCAAAGGTCTGTAAACAAAAGGGGATCCCAACCAAGTTCCTTTCTTATGTTCCTAATAGCTACTTGAACAGGGCCATCAGGCGAATAAGCCCTTACCCCTTCTTCGTCCTTCATTTTAGGTATCCCAAATATAAGGAAAGATCTCACGCCCAATTCCATTGAGGCAGTTATGTAGTCAATTAATTCCTTCGAGCTTACAGGATAAGTTAAATGTCCATCTATGCCCTCCGTCTCCACGGGCCTCTTCAAGTCTTCTGAGACAAAAACAGGTAAGACAAGTTTTGAAGCATTAAGAGAGGTTTCAGCAACCAAGTCCCTTAAGTATGCAGAGGACCTCAACCGCCTCGGTCTAATCCTTGGAAACCCACTCAAACTTTACCACCGAACTCTCTTCTATAGTGCTCAACTATCTCCTTATAAATTTCGCTATCGGGGCTTTCATGAAGCAAATCAAAGATTGGTTTCATCGACTTCTTGGTAAAGCTTTTCAGCGCGACTCTGATAGCTTCCTCGACATCTACGCCCTTCTCCACATTTTTCTTCGTCCTGAGGACTTCCCTCTCTATAACTGCGTCTAAGTAACCCATAATCTCTGCGATCCTGTCATCAACCCTCCTCTTTGCCAAGTAATCCATAAACCTAGACACCTCATGGGTTATTATCGCTTCGGCATACTTTGCTTGCGTCAACCTCTTTTCGTAGTTTTCTCCAACAATACTATGAACATCGTCTATGGCAAAGGTAGGCTTAGCACTACGCATGGCTGTTGGCGTGGAAATATCAATAATGAGCTTATTTTTTCTTGGAAGTTCATCGAGAAAATCAAACGGGCCCCCTTTTAACGCTATGAAAACCGCATCGTAGCCCTTATCAAATATTTCACCTAACCCTGTAACTTTAAACCTGCACCCATCCCTTACTAGGGCCTCAGCCCTCTCCTTTGTTCTATTTGCTATGTGTACCTCGCTAGGCCTCCACCTAGAGCAAATGTAGTCAATGATTGCCTTCGATGCCCTCCCAGCACCTATTATCATAACTTTTTTTTCATTCAATCCCCCAAGTACCCGCCTTGCAATTTCCACAGAAGCTTGGGGATAGCCCAAAACACCACTTGATATGTGCGTCTGGGTCCTTACCTTCTTTCCGACTATAATGGACCAGTGAAAAAGGGAGTCTATTAACTTGCTTGTCAAGCCCTTGTTCTTCGATTCTTCCCAAGACTCCTTTACTTGAGAAAGGATCTCATTTTCACCTAGTATAGCGGATTCTAGCCCGGAAGATACCCTGAAGAGGTGCCTCACAACCTCTATTCCGTTGTATTTATGAAATGAGCTGTGGTAAGACCCCATCAATTTTAGCAGTTCATTGCTTGCAATGCTCTCCGTATAAACGTCTAAGTAAACCTCGAACCTGTTACAAGTATTGAGTACTGCTAAACCATTAACTATAGAATAAAGTTCCTTGTAAACCCTTTCCTTCAAATCATCTTTGCTTATATCATAGAAACAGGAGTCCTTGAATGTAACTGAATATAGCCTCAGGTTTTCTATATCGTATTCATTAGCTAGCCCGGGCACCATCTTGCACTACTTCCACGAATCTTGTATCTAGTGCTTTTATAAGAGTATCTATATACAAAGGCATATACCAGACAAAAAGAAAATGATATAAAAGCTTAAAGCCTAATTGACATCTACCTTACGATGTAATGGGGGGGTAAAATGCTAGTTATAGTTTACCATGACACAAAGGACGAGGAGGGCAAGCGTTTCATGGAAGAGGAGGTTAAGAAAAGGCTTGGCAATATTAAGCTAGTTCCGATCTCAGAGTTAAGCAACCTTTCCTTTAAAAAAGGTGAAAAAGTAGTATCGCTCATCCCTTTTAGGGGCGGCCACAATAGGAGCATATGTGAGGCCTCAAGCAGGTATAGAGTAAAATGCTTAAAGGTTCCAATAGAGCTGATCGCAGAAAGTATCAAACAAGAAGTAAAGCGTAGGAGATGCAAAAGCGTTTGCCTTATGTACCGTAGAGCGAAGAGGTTTGCAGAGGAGCAGGAGGAAGACATAAAGTATATAGTAGATAGCATAGCTAGGTCGACAAATGCAAAGGTGTCCCTCAAATGCAATAGTTGTTATGACTGCATATTTTCACTAACGATGCTTAAAGGGGAATTATCTAAAAAGGCTTTGGAGAAGGGAGCAGGCTGTGGCCATAGCACAGTTATCGAGGATCTATTCCCTATAGCAAAGGATGGCATAATAGGGTGGATAGAATCGATCGAAAAGAATGGTGCGGGGGGTGGGGTTTGAACCCACGCAGGCCTACGCCAACGGGTTCTGGGCCCGTCCCCTTTGGCCAGGCTCGGGCACCCCCGCGCAAATATAAATCTCTACAATACATGTATTAAATTTTATTATGAATCAAATAGCATAAAAGAACTTAAATATTCCTCTATCCTCCGATTTAGATTAGAAATGAATGGATGCGGTGCAGGCCTTGGGAGTACTAGATATGTTAGCCAAGTGGTCTAGCTATATGCCGACAATGAGCAAACCAAGACAAAAGCTCTCATTATATAAGAGGCTTACGTGGACCGGTATAATCCTGGTTGTCTACCTTATAATGGCTAACATACCCCTGTATGGGGTGCCCACTAGGGCATTAACAAGTACAATCTCGCTCCAGAATATAATATTCGCTAGTTCTGCTGGAACCTTAATGCAGCTTGGTATTGGGCCTATAGTGACAGCTGGGTTAATACTTGAGGTGCTGGTTGGGGCCAAGCTAATAGACATAGACCTATCAAATCCAGATGACCAGACAAAGTTCACAGGCGCTATGAAAAGCCTAGCGGTTATACTAGCAGTAATAGAGAGTGTTGTTGTAATGTTCAGCGGGGAGCTTTTCCCTATTGGATATTCACCATCGCTATTTGTAAGAATAATGGTAGTAGTGCAGCTTACCATAGCGTCATATATAGTAATATTAATGGATGAGGCCTTACAGAAGGGGTGGGGGCTTGGAAGTGCAATAAGCCTCTTCATATTGGCTGGCGTCGCACAGACCGTTGTCTGGAACATGTTCGGGTTTATTCCACACATAGCCCTAGACTATGGCGTAATACCAGCCATAATAATAGAAAAGAATGCCCTCGTTTTCGCTAGGCCTAATGGATTCCCTGACGTAACTGGGTTGCTCTCAACGTTTGCAATAATAATACTGCTAGTTTACCTGAACGGCATGAGCGTGGAGATTCCAGTAACGTCATCTAGGCTAAGGGGGATAAGGAGCAGGGTACCCCTTCAATTTATTTATGTAACGAACATACCGATACTATTGCTGGCTATATTGGTAGCAGACCTGCAACTCTTCGAGATGCCTATACAGAGGTTCGCAGGTCATAGCTCTATGTTCTACACAGCCTATAAGGACCTAGTATATTACCTATCTCCCCCCAATGGTATTTTAAGCGCTTCGAGCGATCCCCTTAGAACTGCGATATTCGCCGTATCGTGGATAGTGCTATCGGTGTTGTTTGGATATCTGTGGGTAGAGGTCGCTGGCCTTAATCCGAGTAGCCAGGCAGACCAAATAATCTCAGGTGGCATGGAAATACCAGGTATGAGGAGGAGCCCAAAGATATTGGAGTCTGTATTGGCAAGATATATATACCCCCTAACGTTCCTAAGCAGCCTAATAGTTGGGATAATTGCGGTAGTCGCGGCAATATTCGGTTCCTTCGGTACTGGCGCTGGGATACTATTAGCAGTAGGCATAGTCTACCAATACTACTCAATCATAAGCTACGAAAGGGCTTTAGAGGCCTACCCGCTACTTAAGAGGATAATAGGTGAAAGGTGATGGACTCCCTAAGAAATAGGTTTAAGGTAGTCATAGTTACTGGTATACCAGGCGTTGGGAAGACAACGGTTCTCTCCTTAGCAGTAAAGAAATCATCTGAAAAAGGCCTAAAGGTAAAGGTAGTTAACTTTGGCTCTTTTATGCTTGAAACCGCTATAAAGGAAGGGCTAGTTAATAACAGGGATGAAATAAGGTACCTAGGTATGAGAAAACAGCTTGAACTACAGCAAATGGCAGCCAGGAAGATTGTGGAAGAATCAGAAGAAGAGCTTGGAGAAAAAGACGTGCTAGTGGTGGATACACACGCAATAGTAAAAACTCCCTTAGGATACCTACCAGGGCTTCCCAAGCATGTCCTAGACGAACTGAAGCCAGACATCATAGCTGTGGTAGAAGCGAACCCAAATGACGTCTACTCAAGGCAAACTAGAGATAAGATGAGGATGAGGTCTGACTTCGGCGATGTAAGAGATATAGAGAAGCTGATGAGCTACGCTAGGGAGGCTTCATTTGCAAGTGCTGTGCACTACGCCTCTCCAGTAGTCGTAATCCTCAACGAGGAAAATAAAATAGAAGAGGCTGCAGACAAAATTACCAATATCCTGCTAATGCTATAATAATAAACGTGGCGTAAATTCATGCTTATAATTTCCTTTGAGTAGTATACAGAAGAGGGTGCAGAAGCTGTCAAAGAGGAGGGTCATCATTGGGGAAAGCAAGGGAAAAAGTTACTGGATATACATAAACAGGCCTGAGAAGCTAAATGCCTTAGACAGGAAAACGCTGACAAGGCTTGCATTAGAGATAAAAAAAGGCTGTAATTCTAACTCTTCTGCAGTCATCCTTACTGGAAGTGGCAGGTCTTTCAGCACCGGGGCAGATATTGAGGACATCATTAAACTTAAAACTAAAGAGGAGGTCAAGGAATTCTTTGATAAAATAAAGGCTGTAATGGATGAACTGGTGTCGTGCCCTAAGCCAGTAGTAGCCTTAGTCAATGGACTAGCTGTTGGTAACGGCGCCGAAATACTCCTAGCCGCAGACATAGTTTTAGCGTCTGAAAGCTCGTGGTTCAGCTTTCCAGAAATAAGCCTAGGAATAATGCCAGCGACGCTGTTAAGTAATGGTGGGTATATTTTGGGGTTCAGGAAAGCAAAGTACCTAGCTATAACAGGGACGCGTTTTTCCGCCGAGGAAGCAAAAACTATGGGCCTAGTTGATGAGGTAATGCCGCAAGAAGAGCTTGAGAAAGAAGCAACGGAAATAGTAGACATCTTATCCAGATATGATGAAAACACAATAAAAGCCGTCAAGAAGGTCATAAAGGAGCTTTATTGGAGCAATGTAGAGAAG
>WALX01000050.1 GCA_015522625.1 Candidatus Hestiella sp. | reverse complement strand
GCTATGTGCAGCAACTGGGCCACTATAAATGTAGCCTGCGTGAGGTACCATATATGCTACGCTACTCTTTTCCCTGTTCCTGGCAATTGGAAGCTTGCCAGGTCCTATTTCATGCATGAAGCTCCATTCTATCGTTTTCACCAAGTCTTCCTTCTTCCCTGGATAAAAAGAGCCGGCATGGGCAGCGCTTCTCTTCTTTACCATTTCCTCACCCAATATCCTAAAGCATTTTAAAGGATTTTTTCTTATATGAAGCATTTATGGTTATCACTATCAGTTATCAAACCAGCGAGTAACTTGTCTTTATTTTGTAGTTTTATCCGCCGATACGTTGCTAATGTAGTTTTATGATAGTTTCGAGTGTGTTGCAACATGCTTGCCGGGATTTGAATTCAAGGCCTACGAAGCCGGAGGCCATTCTTTAAATATCATTATATTATTAGGCATGATGGGTATCTCAAAATAATACGAAAACATAAACTCCTCCCCAACGATACCCAAAATAGCATTAGCTTGCAAACGATACAGTATAGATACCATCTTAACATTTTGTTCGAAGGCGACCCAATAGCTTATAAAATAGCTCTTACAAACTACTTTAACATAGTCCTAGTAGCTCGTGATAGCATTAGAATTTATGTAATTGCTAACCCAACACTATATCACGAAGCCGTAAGAGAGCCCCTAGAATGTAGTGCTAGTAGAGAACTTTACTCTAGAAGAACTGGCTAGGAGAATAGTGAACATACTTAGAAGAAACAAAGCATCTAAGAGGCCTATTATAGGCATAAATAAGGCATGGAGACGTGCTAAGCTAACCTTCCTATACATAGACCTTATCTATAGACTACGCTCACAGGATGTAGGAGCTGTTGATGCTACTGGAGTACTGGCGCAGGCTTTTGATAAGTCTTTCGAGGAGGGGCTACCAATAGTCAGGTGGATATCTGATGAAGCCTCCAAGGCTCTCCAGACTATGGAGAAGGCTTTGAGGTCTGGTGTGCGCGAGTACAAGATTGCAACTATAGCCGACAAGGTGCTCGATGAGAATGGTATTATTGATAGGTGGTTTTCAACTATAGTAGCTTCAGGTCCTCGGGCTTCAGCACCACACGCTAAGACGTCTACCCGCAGGATTAGCCCTGGAGACCCGGTAGTTGTTGGCCTTGAACCGATATGGATGGGGTATGATGGATGCATAGCTTATACCTTCATAGTGGGTCAGAACGCGTACTGGGAAAGAATTCTCGAGGACATGGTTGAAGTTATTAGAGCTGGGCTTGAGCAGATGAAACCCGGCACACCAGCAAGGGTGCTAGATGAGGTCTCCCTAAAGCTCTCCGGGAGCGCGGCTACCCAGACTACCCACACCTAACTGGGCACCCGGTGGGCGGGTTCTACAAGCACCATAGCAGACTTCATAGAGACAGGTTGGAGCCAGGCATGGTGTTTGCGTACGAGCCCGCTGCGTACCTCCCAGGGAAGGGTGGTGTACGGATAGAGTCACATATACTAATAACCAGTCAAGGACACCAAGTCCTCACAGAGTATCATAGGAAGCTCTTTTAACTAGCAAGATTTTCAGCTAACACTGCCAATGTGTACGGTAAGGAGTTTATATGTGGCGGGCCCGCCGGGATTTGAACCCGGGACCTCCGGCTCCGAAGGCCGGCGCACTAATCCTTGCTGTGCTACGAGCCCTATTGTATATTGCTCTTATTACTATAAATTCTCTACAGCAATTAAATTGCTACTAGGTTTTGCACTAAGTTAATAGCTATACATTTCTTCAAGCAACTTCCCTTTCCCTCTTAAGTCATTATAAGTCCTGCTAAAACAAACCGTACCTCTTCCCTAGGCCTCATCGCAATTACAAATTGCACTAAGGCTATAAACACCTTTTGAGAAGCAAATAGCAAGACTCTTGCCTCTAGGGGGTAAACTCTACAGGTAGTTTTTTTAAAAAAACTTTACCTAGAAAACTGTTGCTAACCCTTCTGCCTATCCATTACTTTGGCTAAAGCGTAAACATCGTAATATGTAGCTTCTTTTCCTCCCATCTTCATTAGAGGTTTTTGGAGAAAATGGAAACCACAGCATATTCAAAGTTCTTGATATCGCTACGTCAATTCGGACTTAATTTACCTGGCAACATTCTTATAGCTTGTCTTCACAAAATTGTGTCATTAACTCATCACTACAAGCCTTTGCATTACAACGATAATTCCTAGGTAGTAGGCGCGTATTACTTCTTATTAAATGCATTAAAGCAGAAGTACTTTTTAATCTTTTTGCTAAATAACAAAAACATTTATATTTAATAAAACCATAAAAATAAGTTGTAGATGGTGAGGCGTTATGTCTACGATATTGCCTGGAAACACGGCTTTCGTGCTCCTCTCAGCTGCGCTTGTAATGATAATGACGCCTGGCCTAGGCCTCTTCTATGGGGGACTTGTAGGAAAGAAGAACGTGCTCACGATATTGATGGAATCCTTTTTCTCCCTAGGCTGGGTAACCATACTATGGATAATAGCAGGCTTTTCCCTTGCATTTGGGCCAAGCGTTGGGTATGGGTTCATAGGTAGCCTCAGGTATGCCTTCTTCATGCATATCCATGAAGCCACAAGCCTAACGGCATATAAAATACCGCTGCTTTCATTTGCTATGTTCCAGCTGATGTTCGCAGTAATAACGCCTGCGTTGATTACAGGGGCTTTTGCGAACAAGATGAAGTTCAAGGCATACATAGTGTTCTTAACGCTTTGGTCTTTTATAGTCTATTTTCCAGTTGCACACTGGCTCTGGGGCGGTGGCTTCCTCCAGAAATGGGGCGCTGAGGACTTTGCTGGGGGGATAGTTGTACACACTACTGCTGGTTTCTCAGCGCTTGCAACAGCCCTTTATTTAGGTGTGAAGAAAGAAAAGGATAACCCCCACAACGTGGTGCTTGTTGCGTTAGGTACAGCACTCCTCTGGTTCGGGTGGTTTGGCTTCAACGCTGGTAGTGCCTTAAGAGCGGGTGGAGATGCGGCAGTTGCTTTCTCAAACACCCAAGTAGCAGCCTCATTTGCAGCAATAACTTGGATATTACTTGATATTGCTAGGGGCAAGAAGCTTAGCACAACGGGCTTTTGTACAGGCGCCATTGCAGGCCTAGCTACTATAACCCCAGCCGCAGGCTATGTAAACCCGCAGGCAAGCATTGTAATAGGCATAGTTGCTTCCCTAGCTACCTATGGAGCAGTGCAATTAAAGAACAGGAAAGGTTGGGACGACGTATTAGACGTTTGGGGAGTACACGGCATTGGAGGGTTTACAGGTATCATACTCTTGGGTATATTTGGTTCGGCAGTCATTCTAGGTTCCAACGGCCTTATCTACGGTAACGCAGTATTCTTTGGGAAAGAGGTAGCATCGGCAGTCCTTGGTGCAGGGTATTCGTTTGCCTTGACCTATGGGATACTATGGCTTATAGACAAGACAATGAAGCTGAGGGTTACAGATGAGGAACTTAAAGAAGGGCTAGATCTAGCGGAGCTCGGAGAGACCGCATATCAATGAGGTGCAGAAAACAGTGAAACCATTTAATAACTTTCCCTGCAAAAAATAAATGGGGAGGCGATTTGGCTAACATAAAGATAAACTTGGACGCGGAAATAAGTGATGACGTTATAGGAAAGCTTTTTGAGACCTTAAAGGTTCCGGGCAAGGAGAGCGTAGGCGAAATACAGATACCGAAGGCCTTCGAGTTTGAGATCTCTGATGTAAGAGGGAAAATAACCGCAAGGTTTGTTAATGAAGCTGTTGAAGAAAAGAAGCAATAACCAAAAATTTTTTTGGTGCAATTTCTATGTTTAAAATTTACATTAATGGGATCCCACTTAGAATAGAAAGCGTAGACCTTAGGGGTAAGTGGAGGTTCTATAAGTATAGTGGTTCCTTCACTATAGAAAACAAAAGGCTTACGCTAACCATTTCTTCTTCATCCCTCATTAATGCGGCGCTGAAGCAGGGTGGAAACATTGCTTCCTATAGGTCAATTATTGATGAGGTTGCAAAGTCCCTGAATATGGAGATCTCAATAAAGGGTCCCTTTGGTATTAAGATACTTGAAGCAAAACCATAACAAGCTACTTTTTCACAGGCTTATATAGCTCCTATTGTAATGATATATAAAAGGTGCATCAACAGATATTATTAGGTGCCCTGTAGTGGAAGAGGCAGTAAAGAGCGCTGTTGATATAATAACTAGGAGCTATACTGTCGTGTTTACAGGCTCTGGCATCTCAGCAGAGGCAGGGATACCTACTTTTAGGGGGAAGGACGGCCTTTGGAATAAGTATAGGCCAGAAGAGCTAGCAACCCCACAGGCCTTTAATAGGGATCCACTAAGGGTTTGGGAATGGTACGCCTGGAGGATAGGAATTATATTGAGAGCGAAGCCAACCGTTGCCCACAAGGTCATAGCTGAACTTGAAAGGAAGGGTATAGTTAAGGCTGTCATAACGCAGAACGTTGATGGGCTCCACCAGAGGGCGGGTTCAAGGAACGTCATAGAGCTACATGGTTCTATAATGAGAGTTAGGTGCACTTCCTGTGGCCATACATGGGTTATAGGAAGGGAGCCCAAAAAAGAGGAGCTACCGCTAAGGTGTCCAAGGTGTGGTAGTGTTTCCAGGCCTGACGTAGTTTGGTTTGGGGAATCTCTTCCAAGGGAGGCCCTTAGCAGAGCCTACGAGCATTTCAGCAAAGCAGAAGCGGTGATTGTGGTCGGGACGAGTGGCGTTGTCGAGCCAGCAGCTAGCCTAGTTCTCCTAGCATATGAAAGAGGGGCGAAGATAATTAACATTAACCTAGAGGCAAACAGGTATATGGAATATGCAACGGTTAACTATATTGGACCTTCAAGTAAGTTCTTCTGTTTGCTGGCTGAAAGGATGGGTATTAGTATTGATGAGTGAGTCTTGCACGGCTCTGTGTATTTCTAATTAACTACCTTGGCCAGCCTTTCAATAAAGCTTTCCGGAAGGTATTCTGCTATCTTCTTAACGATGCTAGAAGCCCTTCCCCTGAACTCCGGTATGAAAACTTCTGCTTTCATATGCAATTCCTTCCTGCAGGTATCATCGCACCTATTATATATGTTTGCTCTAACTTTTATGCCCATAGACTCCAGGTCTTCCTTTATTTCTTCTGCTTGCAGGAGGCTTAGATCATCTGGGGTGGAAACGAGGAAAAATTGTGAGTTCTTAATATGGTTCCATACGGATTCCGCTAGCTTTTTCCACTCATCGAGCAGGTCAAAGATCTTTTTAGACCTGAACTTGTCCTTCACCCTTACAAAAAATTTTATGTCCCTGTCTATATGATCATAAAATTCCCTTTCTAGGAGCAATAGATGCATGGTTGATGAAGAAGCTGCGGTATCCCAAACAACATAGTCGTACTCCTTTGAAAGGTCTATCTCAACTATGTTGGAAAGGAGAAATTCCTCGCCGACACCAGGGCTCCTGGCTATGTGATCGACTATCCATTCATCTACGTCTGCAATTTCCCTAGCTACTGTGAGCACATCCCTCCCATATTTTTCCTTCCATTTTTCAGCAACCTCCTTTTCACTTATCGCAACAACGTCTAGGTTTTTCCTTGAATCGCGAAATATATACTTGAGGGATGGCATAAAATCGCTAGAGACTATGATTGTTTTTCCCCTTTCCGAAAGCCTTAATGCTACAGCAGAGGCTATTGTTGTCTTCCCAACGCCCCCCTTACCGACAAATGCTGCTATCAAGTTCATCACGTCTTTTAACGTGTAGTATTATTCATAAAAGGCTTATAAACGTTCTATGGGCAAACACTCCTCTAAGATAGTGATTTTTCTGTTTTTCTTCTCCGTAATCTTAGCACTTTAAAGCGATAAGCACAGCCTCCATATGGTATCTCCGGCGTAGTGGAGGTTCTCTACAGCCCTTCCCTTCAAATGGCTCGAGATTGATTCTTCTATTTCCTCGCTACTTAGTAATGCCTTTCCAATCATAACAGGTACTCCCTTTTCCTTGTCAAAGGCTGCAACTGCGTCACCTTTTTTAAAGGATCCTTTAACCCCTTTTATTCCAGGTAGCATAAGGTCTGCCCCTCTTGAGACTGCGTTCGTCGCCCCCCTGTCTATTGTTATTCCTGGCATCCAAGAGCTATCCCTCTTCAAGAGGCATAGAAGCGTTGGGAAAAGCGATCCTTCGAGCTCAAAGAGGCATGGGAGCCTATCACTTATATAGATTCTTATCCCTTTATATTCCGCCACCTCTATCGATTCGAGCTCGACTGGAATTTCTTTGTATAGAAGTAAAACCTTCTCTTTAATCCTTCTGGCTTCTTTTTTTGAGAGGCGGTATCTTTTACTCACCCTCAGTTTTTCGCTCATATCCTCTCACGAATTATCATTTGGAGAAAAATTCCTTTTAACATTTTCATAGCAGCCTAGTTACCGTTTTGGTTATCCGCTACCTTTGGCGCAAGTAGAACTCCTGCACCATCATAGCAGACAACCTTCCAGCCTCCCATCTTCATTAGAGGGCTTTCGGCAGGGGGAGGGAACAGAAACTCCCCACACCTTCAGGACTCTCAAACGGATATTCCAAGAGCCAATAACGTCTCTATCAGCTTCAAAAACCACAGTTTGAGCACTTCAACACCCTGTGCTCGTTCTGGCTTTAGTTTAACCTCAACATACCGAGCACAAGGATGAAGTGCGAGTAGGATTAACAAAACAACTTTAATACCTATCTGACGTACTCCCCCGCACTAAGGTACAAGGGTTCTGCATATAGGTTCTCTATCGAGAACCATTTCACACATATACTTGCCGTATTCCGACGAGGGAGCAATTCGCTCCAACCTTCTTTTGAATATTTAAAGCCTATAAATTCTCATCCATGCCTTAAAAGGTGAGACTTTCAGTTGTAATTTAAGGATACGCATAGGTATAAACAGCGAGAACACTATAGCCAGAAGCCTCTTAAGCTTTTCCAAAATAGACGTTGTTAGGCCTACAATATTAACCGTTGTTAGGTTAGTAGTAATATCAAAAAGTTCTAGCCAAATACCGTTTATAAAAATGTTGCTTGCAAAACCTCGCTTTTCAAAAGCGGGGATACACAAGGGGGGGTAGGCGGGTAGTTAAGTTTAAATCCTTTGAATCCTTAGCAAAGATTGTTCCGATGATGCCTCAATTGAGGAAGAGATAAGAAG
>WALX01000049.1 GCA_015522625.1 Candidatus Hestiella sp. | reverse complement strand
CTTTATTTAGCTGAGAGGCCTGAAGTGGTTGAAGAAATGGGTAGAGAAGCTTATAAGCATATAAAGGCTAATTTCTCTAAGAGAAGGTTCTTTGAGAAGTTTGATAGAGCTCTTAGAGAAGTGGCTAGAGGGATTTAAAAGGGATGGCATTAACTTTCTATGATTAAAGATTCCATATTTTCTAAAGGGGTTCATAGGTCAATAAAAAGCACAAGAGATCACATCTTAAGGTAAAGTTCACATAAAGCCAGTTATTTAACACAGTTAGGCTTTTTTTAAGACAAATAAGAATTCTATAGCGCCTTCCCCAGCGCCCTCAAGATAATCTGGGTAGGATTTGATAAAATCTGAAATTGAGCAATCCTTACATATTACTCCTCTACGTGAGGGAAAAGGAATCACATGTTTATCCTCTTCTACAGCATATTTTATAACATAACCTTTTTTGGCAAGGTTATTTAGTAAATGTATGCTTTTCAGTTTGCCCAACTCTTTAAAATGGATCTCTACAAATAAATAAGAAGGAAGGTGGGGGTAGTCTTCAGCATTTAAAAGATTATATTCATAACCCTCAATATCCATTTTTACAAAAACTGGTTTATACTTCTTTAATAGATCTTTAAAAGGTACCCCTTTAACTTTTATGGCTACGTCCTTATCAGAAACAACCACCTTGCCTAAATTAGATCCTCTTCTATTCTCTAAAAAACCTATATCCTCAATGTTTTGCTCTGTTGCAGCCACACAAAGAACTCGCGAAACGATTTTATTTGTTTTTAGGTTTTTCTTAAGAAGGGGGCAGATCTTAGGATAAGGCTCTACTGCAATTACCTTCCTAAAATTTTTCCCAAGAATGACTGAATAATATCCTAGATTGGCGCCGACATCTAAGAATACTTTTTTTTCTAGGCGGTTATCATTTTTCAAGAGATTCATTAGGATATCTGTTATTATTGGTTCTCTCTTCCTTAATAGCCTAAGATCGACTCCAATGCCTTTATCACTGCATAGCACAAAAAAGGTAGAACTTTCGAATAGTTTTATTGAAACAGGGTTATCATGACATAAAGTATATATCCATCTTACCAATTTATCTATTAAAAAATATAAGATATCAACTGAACCAAGAACGAAACCGTATTTTTTAACCTCTTCAACACTCCACGATAGAAAGTTTTTGAACTTCCTGAGATATCTATTTCTCATATTACCCACTCCTAAACAACAATATAAAATAGAACCATAAGAAATAAAAACTTGGTTCTTACTTACAAGGTAAACAAGACCTATGACTTAATTTGGATTGATATTATAAATCTGACCTCCATTTTGCATTACCACAGCAGTCTGCCAATATAAGTACTTTTGATTAATCTCGTAGACTTCATTGTTTTCGTCGTTAGGGTCCTGCCCTTGTTGCTCTTAGTTTACAAGCTCATTGGAGTACATTGTGTATTGTTCATAAGCCCAACTGGTGTTGTAAGAGAGTCTGTATATATGTAATGGAGGCCCTTTTCTCTTATGTGGAGCTTCATGTTTTATTAATGTTTCTGTTCTTTTCTCGTTGTGATGATATGATAAGAAAAACCTTAGGTGTTGTGCTGTTTGCTTTTCTATTAATAGTGGCTGGTTGCACAAGTAGTGCAGAGCACCACTTCAGCGACAGCAGGTTCGACGGCCAAGTTACTGTGGAGAATGGCTCCCTTTACTTGACTATAGCAAAGGCGCCTTTTGGAGCGACCGTCAAGGACATCACCATCGAGAAATATGTTGGCGGTGATGTTGGCTACGAATACTTGCGTGATTGCAACGATGTTTATCCAGTAAAGGTCGGCGAAAAGCACAAGCTTTCATGCTTCCCTGACAAACCGGGTAAGTATCTTCTCCGCTTTACCCTTTATCACACAGCGGGCAGTGATTACAAAAAGGTTAATGGAGAAAGTTGTATAGTGTACAAAGGCGGATCACAGGATTGCGAATCCTACGCGGATTTGAGCTTTGAAGTGAAGTAACGTTATCCATCTTTGCCAACGTTTTCTCAGTTTAGTCGGCAGCACTAAAATCATGAATAGTGAGTTTCATGAATCCCATGAATCACTCTCCAAGCCCTATTATGTATTCAAGGATTCTTAAAACATGGACAGCGAGTATTGGATTGGGCATAAAGAAAACCCTCGCCTATCCCCTATCCTTAGGCAATGCGCCCCTTCGATCCTTAATAATAGTTGGTATGATGATTCTAGTTTGGCAAGCGCTCTTTCCTCAAAAGCTTAACTACCTGGCTTATTTCGTGGCCGCGTACTTTTTCCTCTTTCCTGTGTGGTGGACTCAGGCTGCTGAAGAGTACACGCAAGAGGTTGTTAGAGGGTGGCATCTAGCTATAACAAAGCCGGTCTCCCCTATCTCATATCATATAGCAAGCAGTGTGGGAGAATGGCTCATGGATATAGCAGTGGAGCTCCCCATAGGGTTAGCCCTTGTCTTTATTTTTCATCTGCCCATAGCACTGAACCTCCTACCTCTTCTATGGGTTGTGCTCTTCCTATGGCGTATAGCTGAGGTCTATTTTCTTATGGGCTTCTCTTACTTCTTTTACAGCATATGGGGTTTCACTGTCAGTTTTAGGCTTTCAGAGATCTTTCTGAGCGGGATGTTTGTGCCTCTTGCCTTTATATCCTCTTCATTAAGAAAAGCACTGAGTGTGCTTCCCTTTTACCACAGTGGTTACAGTATGATAGAAATGTTTATAACAGGCAAGCTGAATGTCCTTAGCCTTCTAATCCTTCTAGTGTGGAGTCTCGTCCTCATTGTTGCCGGCTATTTCATTCATGCGAAAGGTTGGAAACGCTTTGAGAGCCAAGGTGGTTAATTAAAGGTGGTTAAATGCTAGGAGTAGTGAAACGCCTCATTTATATAGGCTGGAAGCGATGGAATCAATATAAGATTGAGTATCTTTACGCATTCATCTTTACTCTGTCAGAGCTCTTCTTTATCCTTGTGTGGTACGGTGTTGCTAAGTTTGCCTCAGCCAATGGGTATGCATTAGCAGGTTGGACCTTTCCTCAATTGGCGACAGTAGTTATACTCTTCAACATAATCCTGGCATCAGCAGAAGCCTCGGGCTACTACGATGCTATGGCAACGATTCATGGAAAGAGTCGTGCTCAACTCTCTTCGTTGCTCACCAAACCAATTCATCCCTTCCTTTACCTTTCCCTTAAACACTTCTATTTCCCCGGTGTTGCAAGAGTTCTCTTCTATATGGCGCTCCTTTTTTACATTTATCATATTTACTACATAGTGCCCTCTTTAACATTTTTTGCCCTTGTCTTAATAGGTGTTGGTATAGGAGCAGCGCTTTACTATATTCCTATCCTCTTCTTGATAGCCTTTGAAAGAAACGCTGATCTTCCTAGTATGTTTATTCAGTCTCTCTTTTACAACTCCAACTTTCCCTATACGTCGCTCAAAGGTTTTGCCTTCATCCTCTTCCACTTTATTCTCCCTATCGGCTTCATAGCCTCTGTGCCCGCCTACTGCTTGGAGAAAAACTGCCTTAACTTCGTCATGGCTGGCGCGGGTGTTTTAGCAGTTTTGCTCGCTGTGGTGAAGCTCCTCTCCGTCTACGCTTGGAAACGCTTCGAGGCTGTTGGCGGATAATGGTGAATAAAGCAGAAGGTAAAATGCCAAATATTGCATTTTGGTATGTGTTAATCTAAGCACAGCAAGATCACAGAGAGGTCTAAGAATAAATAGAATAGAAATGCAACCTTTATTTTTGAGCCATCTAAAGAGGCAGCACATTTAAAACTCTTTTCTAACCACTCTTGTTAATAATCGAGAGCTCATTGACCACAGTAAAAAATTAATTGAAGCTCTCTCGCTTAATTATTTGATAGGTTTCCAGTTTAAAGAGGATTATAGAGGTGTCCCACGGCTTATAGAAAGTAATCCACGTGTGCAAG
>WALX01000048.1 GCA_015522625.1 Candidatus Hestiella sp. | reverse complement strand
ATCTTTGCTAGGGCTTAAAGCATTTAAAATTAACTATCCACATGCCCCACAAATCCAGCTCTGAAAAGAGAGGTTTTGCAAGTAATGTTTTTGTATGCCTTCTTCTAAGCAGCTTTGCTCCCATAACAACTGCTTTAAAACGGAAGGCGTCTATAGCTTCAATTGTCAGAATCAAAGCACCCTTTACTTAGGTAAGTGTAGGATTCCTTTACCACCTCACAAAAAGACTATTTTACTTATCTAAATAAAGTTTTATTTGGAGGAAACAGGTATCTTTTTAAATAAAGTTTACTTATTTAAGAAAGGAGAAGTTCCGGGTGTTTGAAGCTTGTTGAAGCTTGTCTATGAAGGTAAGTCTAAAAAGGTGTATGATTTAGGGGGAGGTGAACTCCTCTTAGAGTTTAAGGATGAGGTGACGGCGTTTGATGGGAAATATAAGGACTCCGTTGCCGAAAAAGGGATGCTTAGTGCGAGGCTTTCATCAAGGCTCTTTGAAGTGCTAGAAAAGGGAGGGGTGAAAACACACTATATATGCTACAAGGGGGATAGGTTCATCAAGGTAAAGGCGTGTAAGGCAGTACCGTTAGAGGTCATAGTTAGGAGCTATGCATATGGGAGCCTTTTAAAGAGGATGCCTCTTATTGAGAGGCTAAAGAAGCTCTCTAAGCCCATGGTAGAGTTCCACTTTAAGGCGGATGAGCTACATGACCCCTTGCTCCTTGAACAAGACATAGTAGAGTCAGGGCTCCTGAATCAAGGGGGCGTTGCAAGGCTTAAGGAAACAGCGCTTAGGGTTAACGATATCCTCTCAAGCTTTTGGGAAGAGAGGAAACTGAGGCTTGTTGACATGAAAATAGAGTTCGGGGTAGGTCCTGCGGGGAACGAACTGCTGGTAATAGATGATATTAGCGGGGACTCGATGAGGGTCCTTACAAGCGAAGGGAGGCACCTAGACAAGGAAACCTACAGGATGAAAAGGGACTTGAACCTCTTGGTGGAAGGATACAGGAAGATGGCCGAAGCTGCAGGGCCCCCCTCAGTCATCTGCAGGTGAGGTGCAGCCGTTGCAGGGGTATAAGGTTCTCTTGATAGTCTCATACAAGGCCTCTGCTAGGGACCCTGAAGGGGAGACTATAGCACATGAGCTGAGGTCTTTGGGGCATGAGGAGGTCGTTAGCGTAAGGGCGGGGAAGGCCTTCCTCTTTGAGGTCAAAGCTGGAAGCGAAGAAGATGCTATAGAAAGCGTTACAAGGATTGCCTCGGAGACGAAGCTCTACAACCCAAGCGTCCATGAGGTAAAGGTGATGAGGGTTGCGTAGGGTCGCTATAATGAAATACCCTGGCACAAACTGCGAAAATGAAACGCTCTATGCTGTAAGGAACGTCTCAAAGCTTGATGGAAAAGTAGTGTGGCATCCTGACTTTAAAGCAAGGGAATGGGATGCCGTGGTACTGCCCGGTGGTTTCAGCTACGGAGATTACGGCAGGGCTGGGCTCATAGCCTCCTGGAGCAAGGCCAGTAGAGAGCTCTTAAATGCCTTTGACTATGGACTGCCAATCTTGGGTATATGCAACGGCTTCCAGGTGCTGAGTGAGCTAGGCATACTCCCCGGTAACCTCCTCTATAACGCAAGCGCGAAGTTTATAGCTAAGTGGGTTAATGTTAAGTTTCACAACCCTAGGGGGCCTTGGCTTTCCCTTATAAGCGATGGGGAGGTCCTCCCAATGCCAATAGCGCATGCAGAAGGCCGCTACTATATAGACGACGTTGAACCCATCATAGGAGAGCCTTGGGCAGAGTACTTGGAAAATCCTAATGGGAGCATACAATCAATAGCAGGTGTCTCGAGGAAGGGGGGCGTTGCCTTAGGCATAATGCCCCACCCAGAGAGGGCTACATTCCCTTGGCAGTCGTTGAAATACACTACAGGCGGCAGGAGGATCTTTGAAAGCATAGGAGAGTCCTTGAGGAGGGGATGGTAGTGCCCCTCACTAGCTTTGAGATAGGCTACGCGCAGGAAGCCTTGGGGAGGAGGCTAACAAGGGAGGAGCTTGTGCTCCTCGAGGCCGAGTGGAGTGAGCACTGCAGCTACAAGAGCACAAGAGAGGAGTTAAAAAGGCTCAAAACTGAGGCCCCACTTGTAATCGTTGGTCCTGGAAGAGATGCTGGAGCGATAAAGCTCTTTGATGACGTAGCTATCATAGCAAGGATAGAGAGCCACAACCACCCATCTGCACTAGACCCATACAACGGCGCTGCAACTGGGGTTGGCGGTATAGTAAGGGATGTCATAAGCTTAGGGGCAAAGCCCGTGCTCCTAGCAGATGCTTTATACATGGGTAGTGGAAGGACTAGGCACTCCAGGTGGCTTTCGAAGAATATAATAAGGGGGATAAGCGACTATGGAAACAGGCTTGGGATACCGACGGCTACAGGACTAGCGTGGTTTTCCGAAGCCTATGAGAAGCAACCATTAATAAACGTAGCGTGCGTGGGCATAGCAAAGCCGGAAGGGATCCTGCCTGGTAGCGTCAAACCGGGTGACCCAATTATAATGCTGGGAAACACCACCGGCAGGGACGGCTTTTTGGGGAGTAGCTTCGCAAGCAAACCGCTGGACGAAAGCGACGTGGCGGCGATACAGGTAGGCAACCCTTTTATAGAAAAGCTAATAATTGAGGCCCTCACCGAGGCATTCGATAAGAAACTTCTTTCTCTCGTGAAGGATCTTGGGGGTGGAGGGCTTGGCACAGCAATAGTTGAGACGGCAGCACAGAATGACGTTGGCGTAGTTATCCACCTCGACAGGGTACACCTCAGGGAACCTGACCTGGAGCCATTTGAGATCATTGCTTCGGAGAGCCAGGAGAGGATGATAGTCGTCCCAAGAAATGAAGGTGCGTTGGGCGAACTTTTCAGTATATTCGACAAGTACGGGCTGGAATACAGCGTTATTGGATACTTTAGCAAGGAGAGGAAGGTTAAGATGTTGTTTAGGGGGTTGCCTGTTGTCGACCTCCCGGTAGGACTAGCAGTTTCTCCTCCTAAAACCCCTAGGGAAGTTTTGGGGCGAGAGCCTTGCAACAAGGAAGCACCTATGTTACGCAACATCGATCTAAAAGAGGCTGTAGTCAAGGTTCTCTCATCGCCGAGGGTCTCGCTAAAGGCTGTTATATATGAGCAGTATGATTGGGGTGTCGGAGGGAGGACCTCCCTGCCCCCTGGCTATGGTGACTCTGCCGTTATCTGGTTAATGGACAATACGAAAAGGGGTTTTGCTGTAGCCGTGAGAGGAAACCCTGGATACACGAGGCTGGATCCTTTTGTTGGAGCCGCGATCTCCTTCGCAGAGGCATATAGGAGGGTCGCATCTGTAGGGGCAGAACCTTTGGCGGCATTAGACAACATCAACTCTGGGAACCCTGAAAAGCCAGAGCAGCACTACTACACCCTAAGGATGATTGAAGGGATCGCACATGCCTCCCAAGCCCTGAATTTACCAGTCATAGGGGGTAATGTAAGCCTGTATAATGAAGATGAAAGCGGTTCTATGATAGACCCGGTTGCAAGCGTTTTGGTTATTGGAAGGATAGAAGACGTTACCAAGGCCTTGACGACAATTCCCATAGGAGACTCCCCTCTTGTCCTTGCAGGAGATACTAAGACGGAGCTTGGGGGGAGTGAGGTTCAAAGGGTTCTCTTAGGAAGGGGCTATGGTAGGCCCCCTGAATTTAAACCAATTGAGGAGAAGAGGCTAGGCATATTTGCGAAGGAGGTTTCAGAAAAGGGGATTGCAAATGCAGCCCACTCAGTATCTCTAGGGGGAGTTGTAGCAACTGCTTTCAAGATGGCCTACAAGGGTGGCGTCGGCGTTACCATAGAGTCAACGGCTATATGCGATTGCGATCCTGTAGAAGCACTTTTCTCGGAGTCGCAGGCAAGGATCCTTTATGAAGTTAAGCGCGAAAAGCTGCAGGACTTCTTATCCCTTGCAAAGGCCTTTGATATAAAGGCAGGTGTAATTGGCAATACGTTAAAGGATGAGAGGCTCTTCAGGTTGACGCACAGGAGTAATAAAATCATGGAGCTAGGCTTCGAGGACGTCTCTGAAGCGCTTGAGGGCCTAGAAAATTTAGGGTGAGCTGTATGTGCGGGATTTCGGCTTGGTTTGGGGAAAACGCTTCAGAAATGGTGTATAGCATTCTCCTAGAGATACAGCACAGGGGGCATGACGCAGCAGGCATTTCATTTGCTAAAGGAGGCAGGCTGGAGGTTTTTGGTGGCTCCGGATTTCTATGGAATGCAATAGATCCATTGGAGCTCGACCGTAGCGCTACATTAGCCATAGGCCACGTGAGGTACTCCACTAGCTGGTCATATGCTGGGGCTTACCAACCTGTCGCTGGAAGCGGTAAGAAGGTTGCAATAGCCTTCAACGGAAACATAGTAAACTTTAGGGAGGCATCTAGGAAGGTAATTGGCAGGAGAGGGTATGCGTGGGATGCTAAGGCCTTCGCCGACATTCTGGAGAAACTGTATGAAGAATATGGAAACCTGGCAGACGCGATGAAAGAGGCCTCAACTGTTGTTGAAGGTTCCTATAGCCTCGTGGCCATATCATCAAAAGGGGAAATCCTTGTTGCTAGGGATCCAAGGGGAATGAGGCCCCTGGCCTATTCATTAGATGAGAAGCACCTAGGAGTCTCCTCAGAAACCGCTGCCCTCTCGGCCCTTGGCCTAGGTTGGAGGGAGCTGGAGAGGGGTAGCATGATATATTGCCAGCAACTAGGCTCTTGCTCCAAGGAAACCCTTGGAAGTTCCTATGAACCGGCTCCTTGCGCCTTCGAATACATATACTTCCTCAGGCCGGACAGCTTCTTCGAAGGAGTGAATGCACATGAGGCGAGGAAGAGGATGGGCGCAAAGCTGGCTGAGAAGGACGGAGTTGAGGCTGACCTAGTCGCACCTGTTCCGGACAGCGGTAGGAGCGCGGCAATAGGCTACGCAATAAGGAGAAACTTACCCTTCGATGAAGTAATCTACAGGAACAGGTTTTCTGGAAGGGCATTTATTTCTCCCCCATCGTTGAGGAGGGAAGTGCTATTGAAGAAATTCCAGGCCATGAGGGAGAGCATTAATAACAGGAAGGTAGTATTAGTTGACGACTCGATAGTTAGGGGGGATACCTCTAGGCATTTAGTTAGGCTTCTAAAGAGTGCTGGGGCCAAGGAAGTACACCTTAGAAGCGCAGCCCCTCCAATAGTCTCCCCCTGCTTCTTCGGCATAGACATGCCTACAAGGGAGGAGCTAGTTGCTTCCTCGAGGCGTGTTGAGGACGTGAGGAGGTACGTTGGAGCCGATACAATCATTTACAATACAGTTGATGACATAAAGGAGGCCATAGGCAGGCCCGTTGGGATTTCTCTCTGCCTTGCATGCTTTACATCAACTTACCCGATCAAAGTAGATATCGAAGCGCTCGGGACGCTCTTTTCAAGGGGAAGGAGGTGACGACGATGGGCATACTCATGAGTTTCTTCTTTGAAAGAGACCAAGATGCTGGAATGTATTCCTATTATGGAATTATGGGGCTCAGGCACAGGGGCTACAAGGCGAGGTATGCTTCCCTCAAAGACAAGGAGATAGAGACAGGTAGCGTCAACCCTTGGTCTGAAAGCTGGTCGTTGATGAAGGGACATGCATTGGTAGCAGGCGTTGAGCCTGCATCCTCCTTGGGTATCGCCTCCGCTAACGGGAAAAGTGTTGCTGTTGCCTCTGTAGGAATATGCGATCCAAAGAAGTTAGCTAAGGTGATAGCTTCTCGTGAAGGCATAGAAGATGGGGCTTCTGATATCATGTCTAAGGAAGATATTGATGGGTGCACGTTAGTAGGCATTACAAGCGAGGGGGAATTCCTTGCGTACAGGGGTAGGAACAGCGTTAGCCCCCTCTCCGTTGGTGGCTATGGGTTTGAATCCGTTTACTTCGCCACCGAGACTGCAGCAATAACGCTTATGGGGGGTGAATATACGCACGATGTAAGACCTGGCGAGGCCATATATGGTTCGAGGACTTTTCTTGACGCTCAAACCCTTAAAGGGGGGAAGAGGGCTACTTCCTTGTTCGAATACATATACCTAGCGAGGCCTGACAGCTATGTTGACGGAGTTAATGTGTACCTTTTTAGAAAGGACATGGGATCAAGGATAGCAAGGAAGCATGACAAACAAATTGATGTGGTGGCAGGAGTCCCCGAGACTGCGCTGCCCTATGCTTTAGGATATGCCAATGAGAAAGGCGCCCCGCTAGAGCTGTCATTTATTTCGACGATTGGGAGGATAAGGACTGCGGTGGCGCCGCTCTCTCAAGAAGAGCGCATGATGACACTAAGCCTTAAGTTGAACCCTGTGCCAAACGTGTTTGAGGGTAAATCAGTTGCAATAGTCGATGATAGCGTTGTAACGGGGCTAACGCTGAAGACAACGATACACAGGCTTAGGAGGGCCCAGGCGGCTAAAGAAGTATATGTTGTGGTATCTAGCCCTAAGATAGTGAGGGGGTGTCCATACCGCCTTAATAGTATAGATCCTAGCACACTCATAGCAAGTACCCTTGATGATGAAAAGATTATGAGGTCCCTGGATGCAGACGGTATAGTCTGGCTTCCTTTAGATGATGCAGTTGATTATCTGAGGTCTTTTGGAATAGACCCATGCAGGAGGTGCATGAAGGCTTGAGCAGGTTTAAGGTATTGATTATCGGTGGTGGCGCCAGGGAGCATACAATATCCCTTTTGTTATATAGAAGCGCTGCTGAGCCTAGCATCTCATCGCTCTCTTCCAGCACAAACCCAGGCATCTTGAGGCTTTGCGAGGCGTCTAGGGGAAAGTGCATGAAAGGGAAGGTCACAGACCCTAAGGAAGCCTTAAACGCCGCAGAGGAGGTTTCTCCAGACTTGGTAGTCATAGGACCGGAGGAGCCGCTTTTCAGCGAGGTAAGCGATGTTTTGAGAGAAAAAGGCTTTATCGTATTTGGACCCAGCTCGAAGGCATCACTAATCGAAAAGGACAAGGGGTTTGCGAGGCGCCTCATGTGGAAGCATAAGATACCTGGAAGGCTCAGGTATATGGCCTTCAGAGACCCCGAGGAGGCAAGCGAATATGCTAGGGCCTCCGGAGACTCTGTAGTAAAGCCAGCTAGGCAGGCAGGTGGAAGAGGGGTAAGGGTCTTTGGGGAGAGCGCCGAGCACCTTTCAAGGATAGCCAGGAACGCGGCTGCCATGTATACGAAGAGGCTGGCAGAGGAGGTAAGAAGGGAATACAGCGACATAGAAAATACCATCGTCGTTGAAGAGAGGGCGGAGGGAATAGAGTACACAACAATGAACGTTACGGATGGAAACAGCTTTGTTGCCCTGCCAGTAGTTGAGGACCACCCCCACCTCTACCCCTGGGATCTGGGGCCAGAGACGGGAGGTATGGGTTCAATAAGCGGCCCATCTTATATGCTTCCATTCTTAACGAGGGAAGAGTTCGAGGAGAGCACAGGGATTGTTAAGGCAACAGTAAAGGCGATCTACAGCGAGCTTAAAGAGGAATACGTAGGGGTTATTAGTGGGCAAATGATGCTTACAAGCCTTTGGGGTCCAACGCTAATAGAATATTACGCTAGGTTCGGGGACCCAGAAATTGGAAACTTGCTGTTTATGATCGAGAGTGACTTCCTAGAGCTGCTAGACCTTGCTGCAAGGAGGAAGCTTTCCTCCTACAAGCTAGAGGCTAGGAGCGATGTATATGTAGTCAACAAGGCTGTGGCGCCTGAGGGCTATCCCCTTATGAGGGAGAAAGGGAGAGGGCACCCAATCGTAGTTAATGAAGACCGCATTAGAAGCCTGGGATGTGAGGTGCTTTATGGAGGCGTTGATATTGTTAATGGGAGGCCTATCACAACCGGCTCGAGAGCGCTCGAGGTTCTCTGCCAAAGCGAGGTTGGTTTTGAAGAGGCCTCTAGGCTTGCAGAGAAGGCAATAGCAGAAGTATCGACCCTCGATGGATACAGGCTAATTCATAGGTGGGATATAGGAACGCAAGAGCACATAGGACTCAGGGTTAAGAAGGCCGAGGTTGCAAGGCTAGCATATACTAGGAGGAGGTGCAAAGGCCTCAACGTTATTTACGATTGGATACCTGGAAAAGGTGTTATGGAATTTGACTATTCTTCCGATAGCAAGTTTTCACAAGGGTGAGTTCTCATGAGCAGGAAGCTTGAGGCCTTGCAAACTCCATTAGGGCCGAGGTCGGCCAAGGTGATCCTCCTTGGAGGAGGAGAGCTTGGTAAAGAGTTGGCTATAGAGGCCCAGAGGTTGGGGTTTGAGGTAGTGGTAGTAGACAGGTATCACATGGCGCCTGCAATGCACGTTGCGCACAGGTATTACGTTGTTGACATGATGGACTATGATGCATTGATAAAGATAGTGCGCAGGGAGGATCCAAGAGCAGTTATACCTGAAATAGAGGCAATAAATACCAACGCATTGAAGGAGCTTGAAGGTGAAGGGTACAACATAGTACCGAACGCAGATTCTGTTTTCATATCAATGAACAGGATAGAGCTGAGGAGGTTTGCCGCCGAAAAACTAGGCCTACCAACCACCAGGTACGCGTTTGCTTCAAACGAAGATGAGGTTTATGAGGCATGTGAGGGGGTTGGATACCCTTGCCTAATTAAGCCAGAGATGAGTAGCAGCGGCCATGGACATATAAGAATTATGGAGCCAAAGCCGAAAAGAGACATCATTAATGCATACAGGGAGTCATTAAGGCATGCAAGGGGGGGCAGCAATAGAGTTATAGTCGAGGGGTTTGAAGAGCTGGAAACAGAGTTTACAGTAATTGCATATAGGTGGGCCTCTGATAAAGGAGTTAGGTCGGGCGTCGCGGAACCTATAGAGCATTGGAGGCATGGACAATATCACTACATAGAGTCGTGGCAGCCCTCTGAGAGGGATCCGGAAACATTGAAAAGGTGCAAGGATATAGGCTTAAAGGTCGCTGAGGGCCTGGGTGGCCTTGGAATCTATGCAACAGAGCTCCTACTCACTAAAGATGGAAGGCTGCTTTTCAGCGAAGTGGCCCCAAGACCCCACGACACTGGGATGGTAACGCTCCTCAGCCAAGACATTAGCGAGTTTTCAATACACATAAGGGCCTCTACAGGCCTACCTGTTCCTGAGATAAAGGTACTGACGCCAGCTGCTACATACGCTATATATACAAGCATAGAGAACTCCTGGTACCCAAGCCTTGAAGGCATTTACAGTGCTATGGAGGTAAGGGGCGTCGATGTAAGGTGGTTTGGGAAGCCATTAACGTACCGCGGAAGGAGGATGGCTGTCGTCCTTGCAAGGGGGGAAAGCGTGAGGGAGGCAAGGGAGAAGGCGAGAGAAGCCGCGAAGAAGCTAAAGGTAGTCCCCCAGGGGTGAGCCTTTTGGAAGGGTGGAACTATTCAAAGGCAGGCGTTGACCTGAAAAAACATGAGGAGATGCATTCGATAGCCTATAAGGCCATAAAGGAAATATCAGATAGGCTGGGAATTAAAATAAACCTTGAAGGCTACGGGTCTTCTGTAGCGCTAAACGATATGAGATTGGTTATGCATACAGACGGCGTTGGCACTAAGACTGTTGTCCTAGAGAAGCTAGGTAAGCTCGATGTGGCCGGGTGGGACTGTGTGGCCATGAATACAAACGACGTTGCGTGCGCTGGTTCTAGGCCCATCTTGCTGAGCGACTACGTCTCGATGCCAAGCGCAGACCCAGAAAAGTTCTCAAGGATAATTAGTGGTATAAAGAAGGCTTCTGAAGAGGCCAAAGTACTCCTAGTTGGAGGGGAAACGGCGATACTCCCGGACTTAGTTAATGCAGTAGATGTCGTCTGCACAGTACTAGCAGTAAAGGAGAAAAGTGAAGGTTTTAAAGGGATGGGAGAAGTTGGTGATGCAATCGTTGGGGTGAGGAGCACAGGCCCACATGCAAATGGCTACAGCCTCATCAGGAAAGTGCTCCAGGACTCCTTAGAAAAGCCTAATGTAGTGATGGAAGGTGTTGACATGAAAGAATGGATTACGAGGCCCACGGCAATATACTCTGAGCTCATACTGGACGCTATTAAAAGGGGCCTAGTCAAGGCAGCGGCCCACATAACAGGTGGCGCATTCTCCAAGCTCAAGAGGATCCTACCGCCCAATGGAGATGCACACCTGAGGCTTGAATCCTATGATAAGGGATTTGAGGTTATAAGAAAGGTGGGGAATATATCATTGCAGGAAATGTATAGGGTCTTCAACATGGGCATAGGCCTCCTGCTATCGACTTCTAGTGATAAGGTCGACGAGCTTCTCTCTTTTATTAAGAAGGAAGGCTTTGAGGGATTTGTGGTAGGAAACTTAGTAAAAGGTAATAAAAAAGTTTTGATAGATGTTAAAGGGGGGAAGAGGATTGAGTTATAGATATCTTCCTAAAGAGCTCCTGGAAGGATATGACCAAAACTCATTGGCCATAAGTGCAGTTGCAAGCCACTCCGCCCTAGACGTGTTCGATGGTGCAAAAGATGAAGGTATCAAAACCCTTGCCATTTGTGAAAAAGGGAGGGAGGTGGCATACCTAAGGTTCAGAAACGTTATTGATGATACAATTATATTAAACAGGTTCTCTGACTTGGCAAGCCCAGAAGTAGTAAAGAGGTTAAGGGAAAGGGGAGCAATAATAGTTCCCAATAGGAGCTTTGCTGTCTATGTAGGGTATGAGAAGATTGAAGAGGGCCTCCCAGTCCCGATATTTGGCAATAGGTACATCCTTAGGTATGAAGAGAGGACAGGGGAGAAGAATTATTACAAGCTTTTGGATGCCGCGGGCATAAGGAGGCCTAAGACGTTTTCAAGCACAGATGAAATAGATAGGCCTGTAATAGTAAAAATGCCACACGCAAAGAAAAGGGTTGAGAGGGGTTTCTTCGTCGCTAGGGATAGGGATGACTTCTGGAAAAGGTTTAGGAAGCTCGTTTTAAATGGAGTAGTGGTTGAGGAAGACCTAAAGAAAGCTTCGATAGAAGAGCTTGTAGTGGGAGCCCATTTTAACATAAACTACTTCAGGACAATAGCCAGGAAGGACGTGGAGCTCCTTAGTATAGACAGGAGGATCCAGACAAACCTAGATGGATTCTTAAGGCTTCCATCATCGGATCAGATAAAAATAGAAGATGTTATTGACGTCGAGTATGTAGAAATAGGCCATGAGGCCGCTACAATAAGGGAGAGGATGCTAAACAAGCTATTTGAAGTCGGTGATAGGTTTGTAGGTGCTGTAGACTCGGTAGAACCTCCAGGGGTCATAGGGCCGTTTACGCTCCAGCTCATGGTAACACCCGACCTTGACGTTGTCGTTTTCGATGTTGCACTAAGGATTGGAGGGGGTACTAACATATACATGGGGCTTGGTAGCCAATATAGTAAGCTTTACTTCGGATCACCTATAAGCATGGGGAGGAGGATAGCGATAGAAGTAAAGGAATGCGTTGAGAAGGGTTGCTTTGAGAGGGTAATAACATGAAGTGCAGGGGGAGCGTCGGAGTAATAATAGGTAGCAATAAAGACCTTGAAAAGGCGAAGAGGGCTGTAGAGATACTTAAGAGCTATGGGGTAGGGGTCGAACTAAAGGTTCTTAGCGCCCATAGAAACCCTGAGGGGTTGGAAAGCTACTTAAAGGAGAGCGATGCTAGGATAGATATTTACATAGCAATGGCAGGGCTCTCTGCAGCCCTTCCTGGCTTTATAGCGTCTAGGACTTGGAAGCCAGTAATAGGGGTACCCTTAGCTGTAGGGCCGCTTTCAGGCATCGATTCCCTCCTCTCTATAGTTCAGATGCCTAGAGGGGTTCCAATTGCAACCGTAGGCATAGATATGTGCGAAAACGCTGCGTACCTAGCTTTAAGGATGCTCATGCTTGCTGGGAGGTGTGTTGAACATGACAACAAAGGATGATATCGAGGAGGTGCTTTCCACCTATGATGTGGATAGGATAAGCATAGCTGTACTTGCAAGCCACTCCGCCCTTCAGATACTCCATGGCGCCAAGAAGGAAGGAATGCCAACTATACTCATCGCCACACCCGAGAGGAAGGCCTTTTACGAAAACTTTTCACACCTAATAGACAAAACGATAACAGTAGGTAGCTGGAGGGATATCTGCAGGTATGATATCGTAGAGAGGCTGCAAGGGGTTAATGCAATAATGGTCCCACATGGTAGCATGGTAGAATACGTCGGCCCTGAATGCCTATTAAATATGAGGTTGCCGTTTTTTGGTTCAAGGAGAATAATGGAAGTTGAGGCTTCTTCAAAGAAGAAGATGGAGCTGCTAAGGTCTGGGGGGATCCCGACGCCCAAGGAGCTCTCCCTCAATGAGGACTTTGAAGACCTAGTAATAGTAAAGCTGCCAGGGGCGAAAGGGGGAAGAGGTTATTTTGTCGCGAAGGGAAGAAAAGAGGTGCAGGAGAGGCTTTCTGGTAAAAAGGAAGTCATAATTCAGGAGTTTTTAACAGGAACAAGGGCATACTACCATTACTTCTATAGTCATGTCTTCAAAAGGCTGGAAATCTTAGGAATGGATATAAGATATGAGTCAAATGCGGACTCTCTAGGAAGGCTTCCAATGAAAGGCATAGAGCCAACGTTTACAGTGGTGGGAAACATACCACTTGTTTTAAGAGAAAGCCTCCTCCCTAAGGTTATGGAGTATGGAAGCAGGTTTGTTGATGCAACGAAGGGTGTAGAAGAAGATGGCATTGCAGGCCCCTTTTGCTTAGAGAGCATAGTTAAGGAAGACCTATCGATAGTTGTATTCGAGTTTTCAGGAAGGATAGTTGCTGGAACAAACATATACACAAATGGAAGCCCTTATTCTTGGCTCTACTGGGACGAGCCTATGAGCATGGGGAGGAGGATAGCCAGGGAGATAGTACTTGCAAGGGAGAGGGGAGAACTGGGTGAGATATTAAGATAACTCAGGGCTCACTTTATCCAAAAAAGCAAGATGCTTGGGCAGCATGGCATTTTGTGACGGGAGCTTGGAAAGCATGGGTTAGAATAAGCTATTTTACACGCAACGAAAACCTTGATTAATGGGTTTACTATGCAAAACAACCCCTAAAAAGGAATAGACTCAAAGATATAGGATAGAAAACTGCCTTGATAGGCGCTGGGCGAAAAGGAGTGGAAAGGGTGCTTTATATATTGAAAAATGATGAGTATAAGGTGAGCGACGTAGCTAAAATTAGGGAAATGCTTAGCAGCATTGCTTACCCCCTTACTGTAAGGGTTGACAAAACTCACGTAGAAGTAGTTGTTTTTTGCAGCGACTCTGAAGGCCTTAGGGAAAAGGTCTCATCGCTGCTGAAAAAACCAATCATAAAGGTATATATAGGCGAGCCTGAGGTAATCGATGGGAAAGAGCTTGAGACTTATTTAAGGTTTATGGAAGAGGGGCTTTACTGGCTTGCCCACACTTTTATGGAAAAGCCCTGGAAAAAGTTTAACAGCGAGGCCTTCCATTCCCTAGTTCTATACGCAGCTGCCTTTGCAAAGGCCCAAGAAAACGAAAAGGATGCCTCCCTTTCGGTACTTAAAATGGCATCAGAGAAGTTTCCCAAGGCCTTTGACTTAAGCTGCGCCGTTGATGAAATAAAAAAGGTGCTTAATAACATGGAAAGCCACCCTATAAGGTGCCTTAACCTAAAGGAAGTGGAGGGAGCAGCTCAGCATGGGGGTTAACGCCGCCAAGCACTACAAGGAAGAGGAGTTTAGCAAGACCCTGTATTATAGGCTTGCTGTAAGGGAAAAAGATGAGAAAGTGAAGAAGGTCTTGGAGAAGCTTGCTGAGGATGAAGAGAGACACGCTGCTTTCTGGAAGTCTCAAGCCAAAAATGTAAGGGAGGGCTTTAGTATCATAGAGAAGGTGAAGCTGTGGCTCTTCCTGATAATGAGGTATGTGCTTGGACTTACGATAACCTTAAAGGTATCGGAAATGGGGGAGGAGGAAGCTGTTCTCAAATACTCCGAGATTGTGGAGCAGGTAGAGGATAAGGAGGGCCTCAAAAGGGTTATAGAGGATGAGGAGGTGCATGAAAACATGCTAATAGGCCTGCTGGTAAACGCTGGAAAAATAAAGGATGCAGTCTACGCTTCTAGCGACGCCTTAATAGAGGTGCTTGCAGCTGTTTCAGGCCTCGCGGGTGTATTTTCCTCACCGCTCTACATAGGCTTTGGAGGCGTTATAGTTGGAGTCTCTGGCATGATGTCAATGACAATAGGTGCATACCTCTCATCAAAGTCAGAGGAAGACATAAGAAAGGCCTCTAAAAAGCTTGGGAAGGAAGTCAACGAAGTTAATTCAGAACTTGATCCCAAAGGCTCCTCGGAGGAATCCGCAAAGACGACAGCATATTCTTATATATTGGCCTCAATAGTCCTTGTTATTCCCCTTTTAGCTGGGGCAGGGGGCCTCTTAGGGCTCTCGCTTTCCTATGCAATAACAGCAGCAGCAACTTTTGTTATGGGTTCTATAATAGGGATACTAGGCAGCGTAAACCCAATAAGAAGAGGGTCATTGATGGCAGGGCTTGCCATAGGGGCTGCCTTGGCAACCCACGCAGTAGGACTTTTGCTCCACGCCTCTATAGGAATATAGCGTTGCTAAAGAACTAAGGCTTTTTACTTCTTACATATCACAAAGGGAGGGGTGGTAGCATCCCAATTAATGAGCTTGAAAAGGCCCCTGACTTTGAGGCAATAGATGATAAAGGAAATAAGTTCAGGCTGAAGGAAGCCCTTGGAAAGTATATCGTGCTCTACTTCTACCCGAGGGCGATGACTGCTGGGTGCACAAAGGAGGCCATCAGGTTCAATGAGCTCTACGAGGAGTTTAAAGGCATCAATGCAGAAGTGTTTGGTATCTCTACCGATAAGGTAGAGAAGATAAGGAAGTTCTCTGAAAAATATGGGCTAAGGTTTAGGTTATTAAGCGACCCAGAGGCAAAGGTAGCCGAGGCCTATAAGGTTAAAAAGCAGGGGAAGAACTCTGCCGAAAGGGTTACCTATATAATCTCTCCTAATGGAACGATAATAAGCGTCTTAAAGGGCATAAGGCCTGCGGAGGCCCATGCAGACCTCTCCCTTGAGTTTTTAAAGAAGGCTAATAAAAAGGGAAGCAAATAAGGAAGTGCTACCCCATGAGAATTGCAGTGCTGGGGTGTGGCTGGACAGGAATCCTCTCAGCCTACTTTATGAAGAAGAGGTTTCCTTCCTGCGACTTGGTAATAATTGAAAAGGAGGGGGAGTGTGGTGGGCTCCTGAAGAGCGAAACAATTAACGGCTTTGTTGTAGATCCTGTGCCTCACGTCTTGTATTCTCCAAAGAATGAGGTAATTGAAGAGCTCCTCAGCCTCCTAAGGGGTAACTATATAAAAAAGGAGAAGAAGGCATTCATAATGCTAGGAGATAAGCTTGTGCCACATCCATTTGAAACAGGAATATATGCGTTGCCCAAGGAAGAGAGGGCAAGGTATGGGTTAAGCCTCATCTCAGCCTATAGCAAGGCCTCTTGTAAGGGAACACTGAAGGAAGCGCTTGAGCCTTATGGCGAAGTTGCTAATGATTACCTCATACCATATAATGAGAAGGTCTGGAAGAGGGACCTCTCAAACCTTTCTGGTCGATGGACCTGCTCCAATAGGTTCCCAAGGGTTAGCCTCGAAGACTTGGTGAGCGCAATAGCTGGTATAGAACCTAGGAGGAAAGGGTACTTCTATTACCCTTTGAAGGGTGGCTTCGCCTCGCTCTTCAACGCTGTCTATGAAAGCGTATGCAAATGGGCCAAGTTTATAAAGGGGGCAAAGGTAGAAAGCATTAAGAAAAGAGGTGACCAATTCATTATTAATGATGAAATAAAAGCAGATAAGGTAGTAAACACAATACCCCTTAAAGAGATAATAAGCGCTGTTGAGGCCCCTGAGAGCATAATTAGCGATGCATCTTCCCTTCAATACAACTCCTTTATTTCGGTTGCGCTCGGGGTCAAGGGAAAGGGTTTTGATATGGATTGGGTATATATACCTACAAAAAAGGTTTCCTTCCACCGCTTCGTGTTTTCTTCCAACCTGAGTCCTTACAACGCACCAACAAACAATTATTCTATAACAGCAGAGGTTACCCTACCCCTAGGGGATAAGGTAGACTTAAAAAAGGTTGAGGAGAAGGTTATTGATGAGCTTGAAGGCCTTGGTATTATAGAAAGGAAAAACTTGGTCTTCGTTAAGTCTTGGTACTTCAAGTATGGCTACCCAGTCTATGATATAGGGTATGAGGAGAGGAGAAATGCGGTGCTGTCTTATTTAAAGGATGAGCTTGGGATTGAGAGCCTTGGCAGGTGGGGGAGGCATGAATATGTTAACACAGATGCGATCTTTGAGGAAGTTAAGGATTCCGTAAATAAGTTCGCCTCTAGTAACCCTTAAAGCTAGGGCTTTAGGGCAAAGCGGTCTGCAATAGACTAGCCCTTAAAGGGTAGTTTTTGTTCGTGGAAATGCCGCGACTGAAGAGCATAAGCTTTTATCTCTTAAAAAAGAATATACTAATGGGTGTTTTGGATTGTCTGAAGGAGAGTCCGCGACTGCGGAATGGTACAAGCTGAGCCTCGAGCTCCACAAGTATTATAGTGGAAAGATAGAGACGATACCAAAGGTACCAGTTAGGAGGCTAAAGGACTTCTCGATATGGTAT
>WALX01000047.1 GCA_015522625.1 Candidatus Hestiella sp. | reverse complement strand
CACCAGCATCGTTGGAACTATCGCTAATAGGAGTGCGAAAAGAATATAATATATTATATGAAATTCATTGCCTTGGAAATTTGTCCCTTTACTTAATACTATAATATTATTGTTAGGTAAGCCTCTATTAGATAGGCTTACGTTACTGATAACACCGAAAGTAACTGCAATAAACGATCCATTTTCCCCCGAAAACTCGAAAGTAGTCCATGAATTCTGATTAAATGAAACTATGTTTTTTAACACCTTCGGCATGTCTATTACCACTACAGAACTTTTATTTTCGCTCAAAACCTTTACGCTTTCGTTGATACCAGGTATGTTGTACCCAGAATACTTTCCTATAAATACATTTTGAAGGCGAAGCCCTGAGAGGTTTGTCCTAAAGGCCAGTGATGCAAGCATTGTTTCAGTAAAGTTGCGGAGACTGAAGTTCAAGATCTGAAATGAGACACCTTCCCTATACATTATCAATAAAAGGAAGTCCTTTTGCAGGAAGTATTCTACATAAATGCTACCCTTTGTTATATTAAGTACTGAGGTAGCGAAGTTCCCATTCAATATATAATAGGTGCCGTTCCTTTTTATGTTAATCAAGGTGTTATTTCTTATAGGGATTTCATAAGAGCCTTGAAGGCTTATATAAGGTATCGTGTATGACAACCCCATAATCATTGAGACTGCAATGACGAGTAGAATTCCTACCGCTTCCATTTCTATAGCTTTCATCTTCAACTACCAGCAAATTATCCTGTTCAATAGAGGATAGAATACACCAGCGAGGCTAAGGTCCTTGTTATGAACGATTCTATAACTGCTGCAACCGCTAGGAGTATTATTGACAAGAATAATAACCCTAATGACCTTTTGTACATACCTGCTGGTCCTTTTTTTACCATTAAAATAAAGGAAGAAGCAACAAGCGTTATTGCTGGTATCTCAATCGAGCCATGCGGTACGAGTAGGTAAAACAGAACTATTGTAGGGTAGCTTGGGTTTATCTTTAGTGCTAATGGCAGGATGAAACCAACCAATCCTCCATTAAACCCGACAATCAAAATCGGTACTATTATTGTTATTGAAAAAGCCCATGTAAGCACTACAGTCTTTAGGTTATTGCCAAATATTATAAAGGGTAGCAAGAAGGGGTTCTTCCCATAACTCTTTGCTATTTCCTTTATCTGGGATGACTGGCTTTGAAGGTATTGCCCTACAAATGATTTCATTATGTAATCATAGCTTAAAATGACTGCTATGCTTGCCAGGCCAAAGATTACAATGAGGAGTATCCAAGTCCTCCTCAGATTCTTTTCTTCGATAAGCTCATCTATAGCACTACCTAATATACCTATTTCTCCTCACCCTTAACTATTACGTTGCAATTCCTGTCTATCTTATCGGCTATTTCTAGCAGCTTAGGGGCCTCTAGTATTATAACCACGTTGTCCCTTTTGCACATCTGGACACAGGTATCTTTATTCACATCACTACACTCAATTAGGCTTACACCTTTATTAAACTTAATGTGTTGCACTGCACTTCCTCCCTTTTTAAATTATATAAAGAAAATATTTATTTTTGCCATCCATAGTTTCGGTGGTAGCGTCGCGTTAGCAGAAGGAAGGGGCGAGATAGATGCACAAAAGCAATGATAACTTAGAGAAAAGAAAGTCGGCATTGATGGACCTATGGAGTGATATAATAAGCCTATGGGAAAATACCCCATACAAAGTGGATAGGAATAGCGTTGTTGATATGCTGAAGTCAAAGTACAAAAAAGAAAACATAGAGCCAATAAGGGGAGCGTCTGAACCAAGGGACCTTTTTGATAAAGAACTAACGAGCCTATATGTGTTGGGTAAATATGGAATGGGGTTAGAGGTTCAATACCCAGACCTTTTTGATAAGGTATTCAAGGTTGAGGTTAAAATGGATGAGCTAAACGACTTGCTGTTGTCTGACGAACAAGATGGGCTGAGAGAAAAAATAAAAATAATAGGCGGAGGGGTTGATGGAAACACGATAGCGAGGATATTAAGGATGGGTCTAACAAAAATATACTTTGGTTTTCTAGATGAGGGGACGATAAAAAAGCTATCTAGTAGGCTAAAAGAGGCCTTTCCAGAAAACTCGAGGGACGTAGACAAATATATGAGATTTTATATCGCATTTATGATAGCAGAGCAGATAGGCAATGGTAAAATTAGAAATAGGACAACGATGGATGCCTTTAAAGTGGCGTTGGCATTGCAATTAAACATGAATAAAAGGTTGATGCCTAACGATAAATATATTGCAAAAATAGCGAACGAAGTATTTAAAATACCGACTAGGGTTGTTAAGCAGGTTTTGCTTGGGACAAAAGCTACTAGCCTAAGGAAGGGAAACAAGAAAAACATATAGAATTATATTAGAACTATATTTTAAGTCCAAAGGCCTGCCTAACCAGTTCTCTTGCTATTGTTAGCCTTTGGATCTCATTAGTCCCTTCATAGATTGTTGTTATGATAGAGTCCCTTAAATACCTCTCTAGGCCCATTTCCTGATCAACACCATAACCGCCGTGTATTTGGACTGCCTCTCTTGAGATCCATTCAGCAGCATCTGATGCGAACGATTTTGCCAAGCTCGCTGCTATGATGAATTCGCTTCTCTCAGCATCTGCCAGGCTAGCGGCCCAATAAGTTAGGAGCCTAGCCGCTTCTAGCTTGGTATACATGTGTGCTATCTTTTCTGTTATCATCTCAAAGTTTATTATCTGCTTTCCAAACAGCTCTCTTTGAAGTGAATAGTTCAAGGCCTTTTCAAACGCTGCTTGCGCTATTCCAACGGCCTGGGCGGCTATTCCTATCCTTGTAAAGTCGTAGGTGGAAACTATAATCTTAAATCCCTCGTTTTCCTTGCCTATCATGTTCTCGGCTGGCACCTTTACATTATCAAATATCACCTCATAGGGCTGTTCTCCTCTCATGCCTATGACCTTAAAGTGCTGACCTAGCTTAACTCCCGGCCAGTCCTTTTCTACGGCAAATGCTGTGATACCCCACCATCTTTTGTTTTGCATTGGATCGCTTGTCCTTACAGGAACAACAAAATAGTCTGCCTTTTCTGCGCCGCTGATAAAGACTTTTCTTGCATTTATTATGTAGTGATCATTTTCCTTTACGGCCCTGGATTGTATGCCTGCTACGTCGCTCCCCCCACTGGGTTCTGTGCTTGCATGGGCCCCTTGAGCCTCGCCCCTTGCAATCGGGGGTATGTATTTTTTCTTTAGATGTTCATCTCCAAACTTTAGTATCGGCACGGTAAAGAGGTGGTTCACGCCAACAGCGACTGCTAGGCTCGGCACTATTCTTGCTATCTCTTCCATTAGGATTGTGGTCATCAATTGGCCTCCTCCTTGGCCTTCGTATTCTTCGGGAATGCCTATGCCGAAGAACCCTTGCTCGCCCATTTCCTTGAAAATCTCTTTTGGTATCTCGTTAGTATCTTCTATCTCTTTCCATCTCGGCTCAACGTTCTTTTCAAGGAACTCCCTGACGGATTTCCTAAAAAGCTCATGTTCTGAGTTTATTTCAACCTTAAAGTCCTCTATGCTTTTGAACGGAAATACCATCCTTATTCCCATTACTAGTAAGATGTATTGACTTTTTTAACTTATTTATTTGAACTTGTTCATTACGTCCTTATTTCGACCCTTAATTTTCTTTTATAATTTTTCGCGTAACAAAAATTTAACTTATCCTTAATCCTTTTATTCCGTTAAAGATTTTTGTGTAAATCTTCACCCATATTCCTTCTAGGTAAATCACTAATAAAGAAGCCCATATACCTACTACAAAGCCACCTAAAAGATCGCTGAACCAGTGAACCTGGAGTAAAAGCCTAGAATACATTATACCAAATGCATAGATCCATGATAATAACTTTATGTATGGTTTTTTCTTTGTGTTATTGAACACGAAAGAAGCATAAAACGCTAGTATAGTTGCCCTCACTGCATGCCCTGAGGGGAAGGAAAAATAGTCTGCCCTAATCAACGCTTTTGCAAAAGGCCAATACTGTGCCACCTCGTTAGGCCTTGGGACGGCCATGGAAGCCTTCATAAACAATGTTGCTATCATTGCAACTATTACAGCTATTATAAAGCTTACGGCATTTTTTGAGACGTGCCTATAGTAGAGCGCTTGCCCAAAGTAAAGTATGGCCATGTATATGATGAAGGCCTCTAGGCTACCAGAGTCTGTAAGTATTTTGATTAAAACTCCTTTATCAGGTTTAGCGGAATTGAAAATGAATAGGTTTAAGGAATTAAAGTATCCTAGGGCTTCGATAATTATTATTGCCCCGAGGATTATTGTGATAATGGCGAATTTCTCTTTTAATCTATTCATGACCAACCCCACTCCTTACTCTTGTCTACTACAATATATTTTTTTAGTTTATGGTTTCGATCATGACTACCTTCTTATGCCTATTTCAGAATACCTGAGCAGCAACTTAGAAAGCCTTGTCGCCTTATAGGTTCTTTGGTACATTGTTGGTTTATTAATATCCTCTACTTTTTTGCCCTTTCCTTTCGTTACTTCCTTCCCTGAAACAACTAACAGCTTCATCTCTTTTAGAGTATCAAGTATTTCAGAGGCTTCCCTTTCTTCTAACTCCAAGCTCCTGCTAATGCTAGCTAGGGACGCCTCCTTAGTTTTTGTCAAGAGGATAATTAGCTTGAGGGATTTATCGCTACCAGTAAGACACGTAAAATAGGTGTTCATTTCCTCATAATTCCTTATGAGGTTCCTAACCATTATTTTGCCTTCTCTTGTAAGCTTGTAGTATGTATGATGCTTCCTAACTTCTTCTGCTAATTTAAATCTGGCTTCAGTTCTCTTAATAGCACTTCCGTGGTGTTTTTCAATTAGGCCTAGCGCCTCAAGCCTTTCCAGCTCCTTTCCTACCATATCGATGGATACTTCAACCATTGAAGAGATTGACTTCGCGTAGTCTATGTTAGCTCTTTTTAGGTGGAATAGCACGTATAGTGCTAGTGGTGTTATCTCAGTAGCTCTTTTGGCAGCTGAGTTACATTTTATGTTTTCTTTCCATTCACTCACTCTGACCCAGGATAGGTGTTTGTTGTATCTATTAAATTCCTTGCTTTGGAATAATAATATGGGGGAAGCATGGAAATATATGTAGGAACCTCTGGATGGATGTATTCTTGGAATCTCGGCAAATCCCTACAGTGGTACGTAGAAAAAAGTGGCCTGAATACAGTAGAGTTGAATTCTTCTTTCTATCGGTTCCCTTATAAGAACCAAGTAAAGTCTTGGAGAGAAAGGGGGAAGGATCTGAGTTGGTCAATAAAGGTACATAGATCCGTTTCCCATGTTCATAGGCTTGATAAAAACTCACACGAGATATGGTATAGGTTTCTTGATGCGTTTAAATCGATGGATGACATTGTTTACTTTTACCTCGTCCAATTACCTCCATCTTTTAAGAAGAGCGAAGAAAATGTGGAGAGGATAGTTGAGTTTTCCCGTTTGTCTTCACTCGGTGAGAGGCTTGCCATAGAGCTGAGGCATAAATCTTGGTTTGACCAAGGTACTGTTGATCTTTTTAAAAAGTTGGGGATAACAATAGTTAGCATAAGCTCTCCTATAGGGGAGTTTATCGCTAGGTCTAATGACATTATATACATGAGGATGCACGGAACTGAGAGGTGGTATTACTATGAATACAAGAACTCGGAGCTAAGGAGGATTGCTAAGGAGATCGTTGATAGGGGGCCGGAAAAGGTTTATGTTTATTTTAATAATGACCTGTGGATGCTAAGCAATGGCCTTTATATGTTTAAGTTACTGAAGGAACTCAGCAAAGGTTAAAAGTCCCTATAGACATAGACCCTATTATTATATATGTATGCACCGCAGAATTTGCAGTGGTTGTTTATTAGAGGAAAGCCACACACTGGGCACGCGTTTTCGGCTCTTTTTTCATTGCCTTTATCAAACAGCCCCATTTCTTTCCCTTTAGTAAACAAGTAGGCGTGTGCCCTGGAGGGGAAGTTTATGTGGTACTTCTTGCTAAGTTTCTTCAAATCCTCTAATGAAACCTTTTCTTTCCATAGGTCTAAAAGGCCTTGTGACCCACTACCAAAGGTTATTGGAGTTTTTTCTCTCAGTGCAATTTTTTCGATCCCATGATATAATATCCACTTCCTTAAAAGGTACTTTCCATATTTCCTACCATTTATATAATTTATTTTACATTCAATTGGTGTCCTCAATGAAATCTCTTTAGCCTCGTTGCTGTACAAGGGGAGGAAAGATTTTATTCCGATATAAGATGAAATGGGTATTGAATTGAAAAATGCTCCATTCACAACAAATTCAAGCCACTTCTTAAGGTATGTTTCATCTTTGTCTAGCAGGAAATTATAGCCGAAGAAGAGCTCATCCCCCCCATCACCTGTCGCAACGCAGTTGCACCCAAGCCTTTTTGCTCTTTTTAATGCTAGACAAACAGTGATGCCGGAGATTATTTCTATGGGGTCTATAACCTTTAGCGACCTTAAAGCTACATCGAAGCAATCCCTTGCTTCTTCTGAAAATACCTCGCTACTTTTGTATATGCTTGCATTAAGTTTCAACTTCTTAACAAGATAATTAACGAAGTATAGGTCTTTTGATCCAGGCAACGATACTGTGATCATTTTCTCTTTTAGCCCTAAAGTTGAGAGAGCTATAAACGTTGTGTCTATTCCTCCACTAAATATAAGGCAGTCACATCTCTCTTTTATCATATTTTTTTGTACGGTATTTGACAGTTCGTTTGCTATGTCTAGGCAGCCTTCTTCCATTCCTACCACTATAAGATGATGAGTGCAGCTACAAATATAATTGTTAACACCAGGTAAGATACATCTATTAAAGCTAAAGCCCTATATATGTCGGTATGCTCCGGTAATGGGCCCTCGCCGAGTTTGTATTCTCCTTCTTTCTCTAGTGAGATCATTAAGGAGCCAGCGGTGCTTGCCATGGGGTTTCCGGCATTCTTGCTTTCCGTTTTCCTTCTATATTTTTTCCAAATAACAAATAGGTTCTTTGTGCTGTTCCCTGTAGCTAGGGAGGAAGCTGCAATAATTAATATGGAAATCCTAGCTGGTATGTAGTTTAGTGCCGTATCAATATAGGCCGATGCTGCCCCTGCTTCTTTATGCTCCTCATCTTTAAACCCTAGAGATCCATCTAGCGTGTTTGCTATCCTTTGCGTTAAAGCTCCTATTGGTCCAAAGAAAAATAGATAAAAAATGGGTGATACAACACTATCAACGAAGCTTTCAGAAAGAGATTCTATTGCAGCTGATGATACGTGTCTTTGATCGAGATATTTAACATTCCTCCTAACTATGTTTTTTACGAGCACTTTAGCCTTTTCCACGTTACCCTCTTTTATCGAGTCTGCAATACTTTTTACGATATCGCGTAGCAACTTATATGAAAAAGAAGTCTTGATTATGTATGATGATAGCAAGATCCATAAGATAGGGCTTATTCTAATAAATATGTAGAGCAGGGATGTATATAAAGTTATGTGCAGCATAGTAACGATTATCCAAATGACTATGCCCCTGAGCTTTGATGAATAAGGTTTATAGAGCCTTTGTGATAGCAAATAAGAAGTATGAACCGGATGAATTTTTAGTAGAATACCGCTATGGTAGGGATAGGCCAAGTCAAGGAGGGCCGCTATGACAAAAGAAATTAAAACGTAAAGGGGGCTTGGGTAGAGGAAGTCCAAAAAGGGGTAGAACAAGCTAGATCACCGAAAACAGCAAAAGGGATGTTACTTCAACAGTCTCTATCGTGAATCCTAATACGTCTCCATTAACGTAACCAAACCTCCTTTCCGAATCTTTTAGGATAAATGGAATGGATAGCAGGGATAGTTGTGGTATAAGCACGTAAATATCTTTTAGTAAATAAGTTATGGAGAAGATTATAATAAAATAGGCTAAGGCATTAATTAGTATGAGCTTTTTGTCTTTTGATTTTTTAATAAATAACCGTCCCAATCCTTGGTATTTTGGTGGCTTTGATAACGACGAGATCACATAAGATCCCTCCAAGCCTATTAAATAAGAGAGCAGCAGTGCTTGGTAATTCTTGAATAAAACGCACAAGGTCGAGAACCTAATTATTATTAATAATGCCGTAAAGATAACAGCAAAGCTTCCTTTCCTAGGATCCTTTGCAATCTTTATGGAGCCTTCCCCGCTCTTCCCCGATCCTATTACATCTGAATAGTCCGCAAAACCATCAAGATGTAATCCCCCAGTTAACACTATGTGAGATAGGAGGAGAATTGATGCATCTATAATAGGCCTAAATATCAAGGCATATGAAACAAGGCATATTATAGAACCTTCTATTAATCCCACTAGGGGTATTAGATAGAAGGACTCAGAAGCACTGACAATATCGTTGTAACCAGTTGGTATTGTGGTGAAAAATGATATTAGTGACATGAATTTCTTTATTCCATTAATCATTATCAATAACACCATTAATGCTCTCTACGAGTTTTTTATTGTCTTCATGATTTCTAATGGAGATCCTGGAATAGTTTCTATTTAAACCGAAGAACGACGAGGCATCTCTTATATAGATACCAACCTCCATTAACTTTTGTTTGAAGGAAGGATTTGGTAGAGAATCGTGTCTTATCAGGAAGAAAGCTGTCTTGCTATCAAATACATTCACTTTACTAGAAATTTTGCCTTTAATAAAATCTCTTTCTTTTTTAAGCAATTCCCTTGCTCTCTTTATATATTCTCTTATATCCTTCATCATTAATATTTTTGAGTAAAAACAATTAGTTATAGAATCAATAGGCCATGCCTGCATGGAAGAAGAGAATTCCTTTAGGAACTTTTTATCCATAGTAATTATCTCTCCAAGCCTTAGGCCGTGCGTTGAAAACACCTTAGTTTGACTCCTTAGCAGGATGTAGGATTCTGTGGGCTTCATCGGCTCACAATCCGAGATTTCAATAAAGGCTTCATCTATTATAATATGGGCATTAACAGATGATGCTATTTCTTCTACTTCCCTTTTATTAATACAAAAGCCCGTTGGGTTGTTAGGCCTCGAAAGTATTAACAAATTTTTCCCAGGCGTTCTTGTCGCTTTTATGATATCATCAATATTAACGTATTGCCTGTTTTCAACAAGCTTTATTGTAGGCCTTACCAGCCTTATTCCAAGGGCACTTGCCATTATTTCATGGTCACCAAAGTTTGGCTCCAATATAATTATGTTGTCACTCCTTAATATTAGAGGTATGAGGGATAGCGCCTCGGCGCTACCATTAACAGGGACTATGTATTCTCTGCCTATTTTCCAATATTCAGATAGGGAGGTAAGAAGACGTTCGTAGCTAGGGTAGCTGGTATATGAATGGCTCTTTATGCACTCTTTTAACAATCCCTCTGAAGGAGTGGGTGGTCCTAGCGGGTTCGAAGGAGCACTAAAGTCAATGAAATTCCTACTAGGGGAACCGCCATGTATTCTATCGATCATTGCACATCGACCTGGCCTTCGATAGGTCTTCTGGCGTGTTTATGTTAAGAAACTCCTTCCCTCCATCTATGTTGATGCTTTTCCAACGCTCATAGCTATGTCCCTTAAACAAAGAAATTCCAGTAAAGTTCCCATTTTGTGCTAAAGATATTACAGGTTCATCATATGCCAATGATAGTCTCAGAAACTTCTCTATTGTTTTTTCCGTTAGGAAGGGGTAATCTGCTGGCAACACTAAAAGTGGTCTCTCCCTTATTACTCCAAGCGCTAAGCTAATATCGATGGCATAGCCCTTACCCGGGGTGTAAATCATCAATATATGCCCGCTATACTTGCTTTTATCTATTGCTTCCTTCGCGTAACTTGTTGTGTAATCGGAGACTGCTATAAATGCTATGTTAGAAAGTTTTAATGCCTCTTCAATAACGTTTAGGATCGGGCTCTTCTCACAAACCCTAAGAAATGGTTTTACGCTAGATCCGAACCTAGATCCTTTACCCCCAGCCATGATCAGGCTAGCCCTTATTAACATCTTTATCACTAAGGAGCTTATCATAAACCCTAGATAGAGAGGAGCCGATAAGGGCAGAGATTATATCGTCTTCGAACATCGGTAGCTTGGAAATGCTTGTGCTTATCTTCTCCTTGGTTGAATCGACCCAATATGTTGCAGTTAACCCCTTAAAACCAGAGATGTATAGGCTCAAAGCGCTTGCCAGGAGCTCATCGGCTATAATTCTCTTCGTGTCCAAATCAAACTCTTCCCTCTTTAATAGGGGGAACGTACCGCTTTGACCTCTTATATCAAGCTCCCTAGCTGCTATGATAAAGGACCACACATTCGGATCCGATAAAACCTTATCTATTTCTTTCATTAGTAGCCTTCTAACCTTTTTTTTGCTTAAATGTGGTACCGATGCCTGCTCGTAGAATTTTAGGGCTTCATTAATGATTTCTTTTGTATCCATTCCTAACATTCTCTTGAGCCATATGGCCTTGCTTTCGTCATCCATCAAAGACTTAAGGGTCTCATAGATAAGCCTCGAAATACTGTTACCATGTAGTGTTGCAAGTCCACTCCACATATAACCGGTTTTTGAAACATTCGCAGCTACGGTTATCCCATCACTCGAAGTTCCTGGAGATCTAGACTTACACCTTAGTAGGATGTCGCTACAAAACAAACACTTGGTTTCAGAAACTACCCTGAAAAGGTCTAAGAGGCCACTCATAGTCAGGGGTTCATTTATCCAAGATATTATATTTATCGTATTACTTTTTCTTTCAGCCTCATATAATTCAGCCTCATATAATTCTTCTTGATATATACAATTGGGTACACTAAAACCTGCTGTAACCAGCACCCCACCATAGCTGTTTTCGCTTAGTTTATAATTGCTTAGGTTCACAGAGGTTATCATAACTGGAACATTATTTGTATAGCCGAGCCCTTTCAAAACTTTCTCTTTAAATGACTCTACGTTTTTTATTTCTTTATCATCGACTACTCTCGATATTATAACTTTGTCGCTTTTTGCAATCCCGTCTACATGAGCGGTTGAAAGTATGGTCATTTCTTTTTCGAATTTAATAATTAGGTTGTTACCTATAAGCTCAACCCTTGTCAAGCCTTTCAAGCCTCTCATATTCATTATATATATAGCCCTTTATTTTATGTACTGGAACCCCTAGCCTTTCTGCTAGTACCATCGTTCCACCCGCACCAACGCCTTCCTTAACAAAACCTTTCTCATACATCTTCAGTCCTTTATGCTTTGAGTCCATGAAGTCCACATTAGAGCCAATTATCTTTACATCTCTGTCTATTTGGTGTATTAATGAAAATATATCAGACCCTTTATCTTCTAAAATCCATTTCGTGGTGGCTACCCTAATTTTCCCTGTATCTAGCTGACCCAGCTTGCTCAATATAGAGACTACTGCGCCCATTTGGGTGCCACCGGCGAGAATGACTTCTCTTGCATTAGCACATGAGCCTACAGCAAGGCCTGCAAGGGATATATGAACTGGATCGCCAACCTCATCTATTATATAGAAGGGGTCTTCCTTTTTAATCCTAGATAAAGCCTTTCTTATGATCGACCTTTTTAGTTCCCTAGGGTTTTCTGGAGAGGCGCTACTAACGTATTCTACTGCCTTGAATCCCAACCCTTCCATTATGGCAGCAGCAGTCGTTGTTCCCCCAGGGATGCTTTCACCGATGATGATAACATCCTGGTTTCTGGACAGCAGTTCGCCTATTTTCCTGCTCTCATTAAATATGTTCTCGGAGGTACCATAGGTGAGGGCATTTCTTTCCATGATGTTGCTTCCAGGTCTAGAACTAGGTAAGGCTATATGGGGTACTTTTGCCTTATAATATAGACCGGAGTCTATGATAACGTATGGTATTCTCAGCCTATTAACAACGGCCCTTGTTATTACTGCTGGTGTCGGTAGGCCGCTTGGCGTAATAGGTATCTGTTTTTTTGTTAATGGTATTCCGTTAATTAGGTATTCTAGGTCGAGCGTCGGCGTAAATAGGGTTTCCAAGCTCGTAGACCCTGCGGTGCTCAGGCCTTCTATAGTGGAAGTTAAGGTAGTCCCCCCGACATAGATCGCTATCACATTCAACTTCCGCTCCCATTGGATACCGTAGCCAGTATGAATTAATATTTTATCCTATTCCTGAGCGAAACTCACTAGCCGCATCTATATTTCTCCAAAGGATCATATAAAAACGGGTTTTGGGTTAGATGAATTGAAACAAAAATTCTTTTCATTCGATTATCATAATGTTATCTGGCTGGAAGCCCATTTTAACTAAAATTTCCTTAATCCTCCTTCTGTGGTCGCCTTGTAGTTCTATTTTTCCATCTTTATATGTTCCTCCAGTGGCTAATTCACTTTTCAATTTAGAAGCAAGAGACTTGAAATCAACCTGTTTTTTATCAATACCTTCTATAATTGTGACCTGTTTTCCGAACCTCCTAGTTTCTATTCTTATCTTTATAATTTGCTCTTCAGTTGCGAGTTGTTCACAGATTTCAGGTGGAAGACCTCCACAATCCACAGGGTTTGACATTTGCCTGAATATCCACCTCTGAGTATTTAGTGTTTAAGCTAAGAATATAAACCTTACCCTATATTGTATATTGCTAGGTGGCATATGTTGGCGGAAATGGAAGGCAGCGATGCCTTTGAGAACGAAAAGGAAGAATATGCAGGCAGGCTTTACGGCATTATGGAAAGGGAAGTATATTATATGTGTCTTAACTGTGGCTATAAGATAAGCAAAAAGGAGTTAGATCAATATCGTAGCATGATATGCCCAAAGTGTGGCTATAGAATATTTATAAAGCTGAGAGCGCCGCCCACACTTGTGAATCCAAGAAAGGTCTACGCAGAATAAATAGTTGACAGCAATTTTAGTATCTCATTTTATCTTGGGATATTATTTCGCTAAGAAGGGATGTCATCGAGTTTATATCCGCTAGATCCATTCCAGTGTCGACCTTTTTCGAAAGTTCTTTGATAAATGCTTCTTCCTTTTTTATTCCTGCCTCTAAATAATATGCCATCAATATCTCAAAGTCTTCATACCTCATGCCACAACACTTGGTGTAATCCAGGTAGAAGCTTGCCCCCTCTTTTATAAATCCCCTTATCTGCCTTAGCCTATCCAGTATGGAGGAAATGCTTTTTTGGTTCGAGCTTTTTATGTCCTTGCTTGCCAAAATCAGGTTGAGAGTTGAGTAACCTTCATCTATTAGGCTTGTTTGATCGTAGAAGAGTTGGGCAATCCTGTCTACATTTTTGCTAACGATGTCTTGGAGCTCATCGCATCTATATTTGCAGTCCAAAATCATGCACCGCTTGAGGTGCCTGGTCTAATGGTAGCGATACTATTGTCTGAGACTCCTTCATCCTTCATTATATCTGGATTAACGTAGACCTTGTTCATCTCATCTATACTTTCATCGATAATAGCCTTCATCACAAACTTCTTTTTGCCAGCAATCACTATTTCTATTCTGTTACTTATTCCCAGCTCCTCAGCCAACTTCTTTGATACCTTTGCGGCATTCTCCCCTACGCCTCGGTCGTATGATATCTTAACCCTTTTCTCCCTTTGTTTTTCTCCACCTTCTTTTAGGGAAGTGGCTGGAGGTATAATTGAGAGTGCCTTGCTCAAGTCAGGCTTGCCAGGATCTTTAAAATTACCCTTTTCATTTTCATCCGAGTCCATAACCCATCTCCTTTTAACCTTATTCTATTCCTAGTTGTTTTATGTCAGTAGAGTTATATATGAATTTCTTTAGTATTTTAGGGACATCTGACATTTTGACCCTGACCTGCTCCCAGGTATCTCTATCCCTTATGGTTACAGTATCATCTTCTAATGTCTGGTAGTCGATAGTAAATGCAGCCGGTATCCCTATTTCATCGGCTCTCGCGTACCTCTTTCCTATGCTACCAGTATCATCATACATTATGTCGAAGCCTTCAGATATTAAATATGAGTAAAGGTGTTTTGCCTTCTCTGCGAGCTTTTCATCATCCTCTATTAAAGGAAGCACAACAGCATCTAATGGAGAAAAGGCTCTAGGAAAAGATAGGACGACCCTTCCATTTTTTTCTTTATATGCATATTCAAGCGCTATGTATAGTAACCTATCTACGCCAAACGACGGTTCGACGACGTGTGGGATGAACTTCCTCCCACTCACCTTCTCTTCTTTTTCTACTATTTTTATGGCTTCTTTTGGTATCTTCATTCCATCAACTAGGAGAGCGTTTTTATTTTTTAGTTCCGAAATAACATACTCGACGTCTAGGTTCTCTATTCTTTCTAGAATGTACTTGGCCTTAGACCTAAACACTTTCCCAATGTATGCCTTATCGACAATTACTCTTTTCTTCTTCACTACCTGTGGTTTTTCAAATGGTTCAAATACCTTCAAACTAGCCCTGCTATAGGTTTCATGCTTAGACAGGTCATAATCAGACCTGTAAGAATACCCAGCAACTTCTACCCAGCCCCACCTGGAGGTCTTAACCATATGGTCAAATGTCTGCTTGGAGTAATGCGCCCTCTCTTTCTCGCCTTTCTCCTCGAAGTACATGTTGTCCTCGGGTACCCCTATCCCCTGCAAGAAGAGCTTCCCAATGAACATCCAATATGCCATACACTTATTTATTATATACCCTTTTTTAATGGCCTCCCCGAGCGTAGTTGTAACGAAACCCATGTCTTTTGACTTCAGTTCGTAAGGCAGTATGTTTATTTTCTCGCCATAATGTTTATCGGCAAAGTTGCAACTACACTTCTCTGAGTCGAAGAAAAACTCCATCTCCATGATAGTGAAGTCCCTCAGCCTTATCATCCCCTGCCTTGGGCTTATTTCATTCCTCCCAACTTTTCCTACTTGGGCAATGCCAAGCGGTAGCTTACCCCTTAGTGATTCAAAGATCCTCTTAAATGCAACGAAAATTCCTTGAGCTAGTTCGGGCCTTATGAATCCATCATTCCCTTCATATGGGCCTATCTGTGTCTTGAAAAGGAGGTTGAAGCTCTTTACGTCTTCTAGCTCTCCATTACATACTGGACATCTGAGCCCTTTAGATTTTATTATGGATTCTAGCTCTAGAATGGAGAGGCCTTCTGCATTAATCCCCAACTTTTCTTCTACTAAATGATCAGCTCTATATATCCTTCCACACTCTTTACACCTAATTATAGGATCAGTAAAATTCTCAACATGGCCACTTGCCTCATAGACAATCGATGGACCTACTAGTGGCGTCTCCACCTCCACAACGAGGCCTTGGTGGTTCTTTATGAACATCTGCCTCCATGCTTCAATTATCTTTCTTTTTAGGTTTAGCCCAAATGGACCTATGTCGTAAAAGCCCGAGAGTCCCCCATATATTTCATATGACGGCCAGAAAAACCCCCTTCTCTTTGCTAGTTCAATAATCTTGTCGTATAGGTTGCTATCTGCCAACTACTTTCACCTTTCCTATACTTTAATTAAGGTTCTTGTTTAAATTACTTTAATATGGCATTGGGTGAGAGGTTTGGGATTAAAAGGGTTGTACCTTTCGAAGGCTTCTAGGAATTATGCTGGTCTGGAGTCAAATGCCACCTCTGATTATGTTATCTTTGGTGTTCCTTTCGATTCTTCAACCTCCTATAAACCAGGTACAAGGTTTGGCCCTGATTCAATAAGGCAGGCTTCTGCATCGCTCGAGTCAAACAGCTATTTTTCGGACATCTATTTAGAGGAAATAGGTATAGATGATGAGGGTGATGTCGCGGTTGTCATAGGTGATATAAATGAGACGTTGAACAGGGTTTCATCCGTCGTTGCTGAGATAATCGATGAGGGTAAGATACCGCTAATGTTAGGTGGAGAACATACAATAACCCTTGGCGCTTTGAAGGGGATCAAAAAAGGGATAGGCTATTCCCCCTGCTTGATAGTCATCGACGCACACTATGACTTAAGGGATGACTACCTTGGGTTGAGGAATGGTCACGCATCGGTCATGAGGAGATCCTTGGAGATCCTCGGTGGTGCAAAGGTCACTTATATAGGAGTAAGGGCTTATTCTAAGGAAGAGAGGGAATACGCTTTATCAAAAACCAACATCGAGACATTTAAGCCTATTGATATACATCGTATGGGTCTTTTGAATATTGCGAGTTCTGTTAAAAGGATAATGAGCAATTGCAAGGGTATTTATTTGAGTGTAGATATGGATGGCTTTGATCCTTCGTTTGCCCCAGGCGTAGGGAATCCCGAGCCAGGGGGGCTAACAGTGCAAGAGGGGCTTGCACTAATGAACCAGCTTGTGGATGAAAGGTTGCTGGGGGCTGATATAGTGGAGGTCTCGCCTCCTTTCGACTCGAACGGCGTTACTGCTAGCCTAGCGGCAAAGTTATTAAATGAAATTATAATGAAGAATTACATATCCAAGAGAACAAAGGCGTAACCATTTTTCAATCTTAGGTCATTGTAGGTCTCGCTAGGACAGGTTGTACTTTAGCCCATGCTTCATCATAATTACAAACCACATGGGGGTCATGGGCACCCTTCGGGACAAACGGCACGTGTCTCACATCTATAAGTTACTTCTTAACTATGCTCATAGCATCTTTT
>WALX01000046.1 GCA_015522625.1 Candidatus Hestiella sp. | reverse complement strand
TAGGATGAGTTATACCTCTACTCTATGCTTCATCATAATTACAAACCACATGGGAGTCATGGGCACCCTTTGAGAAGCAAAGGGTAAGACCTCCCTTCGCCTCTAGGAAGTAGGCTCCACAGGTCATCTTTAGAATAAAAAACTGCATAGAAAAATAATAGAAGCTAAAAGCTATGCTGAATGCATAGGTTAAGATTCAAACTTATTCTCATTAGATGGCTTCTCACCAAAGTATGGGTGGATTAAGGTTGACTTAAGGAAGCTCTATCATATCCATAGGGTGCATGAAGTAAAGAGGAAAAAGGCTCAAAGTATTGCCTCTAAGAAGGATTCAGTTAAACCTATAGTTTCAAAATATGATGAAAGGGAGAGGAACAGGAGCAATGACTTTTTACACAAGCTAACTACAGAACTTGCTAAAGCATTTCCTAGCGCAATGCATGGGTTTGAGGATTTGAATAAAGCAGGAATGTATTCTAAAAGTAAGAGATACAACAGAAACATTAGTAAGCAGAATTGGAAGGGAATAATTTGGTTAATGAGGTATAAGGCAAACGTTAGGCTTGTTGACCCTCGCTATACTAGTTCTACCTGTCCCATGTGTGGAGGTAAGTTAATAAAGCTCCGAAAGGGACGGGTTTTAAAATGCAAAAAATGCGGTCTTGAATTAAATAGGCAACTATACGGAGCAATAAACGTTTACCTTAAGATGTGTGGTTTTCCTCCCTCTCCAAGTACCTTCTATTAGCAGTTGATTAAGAAAATGATCCCTTGGTGGAAGGTACTTGGAGAGGGAGTGGGGTTTACCACAAAAGGGCAATGACATGCCTTCCTATGGACCCAAGAAGGGAACTGAGCCTGATGATTCCCAAGGCTTTGATAGGCGTAAGGCTATGAATGCCTATGAGCGTCTATCAAAGTTGAACCCCTAGGTTTCTTTTGTATGCAAGAACTGGGTGTTTTGCTCCACAATCCTTTGGACATAAACCTTTTCTTTTCATCACATCACATCTATAGGGCATTATATCTTCAATGCCCAGAAATGCCCTTGTTATTCTTAAAGATAATGTATGCGAGACCCCCAAAGATCTCTCTAATACATCGCTTATTTCTTCCTCTTCGGCTCCTATTGATATCAAAAAAGCAATATATACAAACAATTTTTCATCTCCTATAAACAATCCCTTTTCAATTTCGTTTTTTAGACTTAGCATGCATGGAGGAAAACTATTATATTCTACCTTTTGTACAGGGATTTTATTTTCTACCACCTTTAAATACCTAGAAACTACTCCAGAGAGGTTCTTCATTTTCTCGCTCACTTCAAGCTCGTTTGCTAGGGATCTTATTTTAGTACCTATGCCAACCTCTATTAGTGACTTAAGAACACTTTCATCAAGGTACACTCTCCCATCAACTAAAAAGGAATTAACCAATCTAAGTTCCCTTTTCTGAGAAGCAACGGTGATTTTCAAAAAAGAACCAAGCCCTACATAGTATTTCAATATTTTATACCTTATAGCTCCTGTTGATGCTGCTATCCACGGTATCCTTATCTGCTGTTTGTTCACTATAACACCCAAAGACCTAGCCAAGAGAATTAAAGATTCCTCATCCTCATTAACTATAAAATTCTTCGCCCTATTAATTTCAGCCTCTGTGAACAGGTTTAGTGCAAGGAGCGAGTTACTATATTTTACAATACCCAAGGCCAGGTAAAATGAAAACACTTCATCATCAGTAGAAAAACCGTTTTTTATAGGACTCGCTCTCTCTGTTATGGCGCCCTCTATCCTTTTCTTTGCTATTTTAACTACCTTATCATTTTCTATTAACTCATCCAGACCCACCTTGTACCCGAGGCTCTTCCTAGCATATTCATCAAGCGACAATGCAAAGGGGTACTTGCTGTATGTCAGCATCTTTCTTTTCCTTATAGTTCTAATGCATAGGATTTTTTATAAAGCTTAACCTAGTTTTATAGTTACTCTATGGAATCAAATATTAATATCCACGCTATTCATATTAAGCTAGGTGAGGATATGAATTCCTATAAGGATCTTTCAGAAAAAATAGCAGAATGGGCAGTTCAGGTAAGCTACGAATCCCTGCCAAAAGAGGCAATAGAGGAGGCAAAGAAGAGAATTATAGACACCTTCGGGGTTTCTATTGGAGCCTTTAATGAAGAACCAGTGAGCATAGCAAGGTGGCTTGCCGAATCCTCCTCTAGCTCGAGGCTTGCCTCGACAATATGGGGTACCGATAGAAAAGCACCAGCGGACCATAGCACATTTGCCAATGGATGTGCAACTAGGTACTTTGATTTTATGGATACATATCTATCAAAAGAAGCCCTGCATCCAAGTGATAACATACCGGCAATAATTGCAGCAGCAGAAATATCAAATGCCGACGGTAAAAAGGTTATAGAGGGCCTAATTTCTGCTTATGAAATTTCAGCAAGGCTTGCGGATGCATATAGCGTTAGGAGTAGAGGATGGGATCATGTAGTATACATCGCAATAGCTTCTGCGGTAGGTGCAGGAAAGGTTTTGGGATTAAACAAAGAGCAAATGTTTCATGCAATAAACATAGCAACTGTCAATGCAGCTGCCTTAAGGCAGACAAGAGCTGGAGAACTAAGCATGTGGAAAGGATGTGCAGCTGCAAATTCCTCAAGAAACGGATTATTTGCCGCAATACTAGCATCAAAAGGCATGAAAGGACCATCGCCTATATTTTCAGGAGAATTTGGTTTCTTCAGAGTTGCACTGAACGGAGATGAATTTGACATACCGAAATTAGGAGGGGTCGATAATGAACCATATAAGATCATGGAAACCAGCATTAAGTATTGGCCTGTTGAATATCACGCAATGAGTGCCGTAGAAGCCGCACTAAAAATAAGAGAAAAGCTTGGAAAGGTAGACCCTAAAGATATTAAAAGCGTTGACGTTGAGACGTTTCAGGTAGCATATAACATAATAGCTAAAGATCCTGAAAAATGGGATCCAAAGACAAGGGAGACAGCCGACCATAGCCTCCCCTACATCATTGCAGCAGCGCTGTTGGACGGAGATATATGGTTAAGCACTTTCCACAAAGAAAGGTACTTAGCAAAAGATGTAAGGGAAATAATGTCCAAGATGAAGGTTACTGTTAACAAGGAATTCGATAAAATATATCCAATAGGAATAAAGAATTCGATAAAAGTGACCCTGAATAATGGCGGCACCATTGAGGAAAGCAACACTTATCCGCCTGGCCACTTCAAAAACCCCCTAACCAGAGAGGGTGTTGTAAATAAGTTCCTAAAAATAACCCAAGGAAAGCTATATGAAGAGAACAGAGAGAAACTACTAGATATGGTATGGGGGCTCGAAAAATGCGCAAATGTTAGCAGGCTATTAAGTCTGCTAAAGGTTAAGAAATAAAACTCATTTTTTCTTCTCTTTTTTCTTTCCAGACCTTACTACCCTTGCTTCTATAGGCTTAGGCCTAAGGAGGAATGCCCCGCCCAATACACCAATAACTATGCCTAATATGAACAAGCCTATCAAAACCTCGCCACTTTTATGAAGCTTCGCTGAATACTTGCTATTTAAGGTACTCACCGTACTATACCTAAGCTTCCAATAGCTTATCAACGCCTGCAATTCAGAAACCTTGCTAGTTAGATTATTTACGCTTGAGTTTAATGATGTCAACTTAGCCACATAGGATTTTATATATGATTGGTAATTCAATAACTCTGTTATGCTTTTATTGATGGAAGGATATACCTGTGAAACCATATCTACAGCATTAGCTAAACTTATTATCTCGGGGTTGAAGGATATGCCATAAAGCTTAAAGGATATATTATAGTCCTCCCCCCTATGAAGCTCTATGTTTTGTATAGCAAGTACTACATAAGATTTGCCTGTGATCTTAGATGTGTTTTTAGCTGGAATTTCTATGAATTTGTATCCTATATTGACTGGCACGGGAAAACTCATTCCAATGATGTCTTTTATACCTTTACTACCAAAACCAATGACACACATCTTCTTTACAACTTCCTTTGACGTTACGTTCTTATTATATACGCTGTAAATTAAAGAATTGTTTGATATATAGCTATTTACAAAGCTCCAGGTAGTATTTGGTGTGTTTGTCCCAACACCAAAGTACAGGTTCTTTATCAGGGAGGAGGTCTTATTGGTAGCAATACTAATGGAATATTCAATAAACGGATAAAAAGAGCTTACTCCTATGTATTCTTTTATGTAAATGCTATTGCTATAGTTGGTTGGCGTTAACATTATCTCCGCATAATCTTTGCTTTTATTCAATATTGTCGCCTTCCATCGTGTTGTATAAAGGTTTCCTGGAAATGATTCATTAATTGACAACACCATGGATGGTATTTGGGAACCATTCCTCACTATCTCCACAGAACCTGTAGGCGAGTATGCTATCCAGCTTGTAACAGAAGCCCCTCTTGACAAATTCAATACTATATTGTAATACTGAGTAGATATGGCAACAGTAGTATTAGTTACTTTTACTTTTAAAGGTGGGCTCGTTTGAGCAACAGTTATGGAACTAAACATGAAGACAGAGACAAGTACTATTACCATTAATGATATTAATATTTTTAATTTCATAATTCCACCCCACCAACCTTGAATATCATATAAAACTTTATAGTGCCTTCATTGGACTCCGCAGTCATTATATCACCATACCTTTTCTCTATGCCCACGTTCTGAAATTTAAATCTATTATATAATTCTCATCATATACCATAATATCCTTTATAGGGTTGCCAGTTCTAAAACCTCGCGTTTCAAAGCAGAATACAGAAGGAGAAGTGATGAAATAATTAACGAAAGAGTTAAGTATGTATCTTGTGTATAGCCGTGACCTCTTCCTACATTAGACTGCGAAGATTCCGCGTATAGGTTCTTGATAAAGAACCATTTCACACATATACTCGTCGTGTCCAAATAAGAAAGCAATTCGCTTGCTTCAATCCTCTTTTGAGTATTCAAAAAACCTTTCCATCTCCGCCTTAAAAGGTGAAGCTTTCGGATGTAATTGTTAATATGCAAGGGATAAAGCATTCCCCATCTACTGTGACTTTCCAATGCTCCTAGTTATTTTTAATCATGATAGGCGGTTCATCAAGCTTCCTCTAGAAGCCCCTCACCACAGAAGCTCACCCCTAGTTGCCTAGAGGCTCATTATTCTACAGCTCTCGGAACCCTGAGGCCATCAACTGGATATATAAGCTTGGAAATTTATAAGTCTTAGGATTACGTCCATAGCACCAAAGAGTATTTAAAGCAATTAAAATTATCTTAAAATATCAAGAAATCAGAAACAGCTCCGCGTATTAGTGCAGGGAGAGGTCAGAATTATTTCATGAAATACTATTTGTTACAATACTAGGCGATTCCTCGAATATACTAGAAAAGCTGGAGAGCTGAAACGTGATTGTCAGTGCTTTGTCTTTTGGTTATTTTACAATTAAGGAATCTTACACGAGCTTCCTCTCTCACCTCATGTAGTTTAGCGATTTATTGAGAGTTATATTGATGACACCACAGGGACAGTCTTACAGATTTTAGTACAACCTCCCGCTCCTAATAGCTACCCCCATAATAGTAGTGTAAGCATGTGCCAATAATATTTTTAGGATAACCGTTTTCCTGTCTTAGGTCATTGTAGGTCTCACTAGGATGAGTTATACCTCTACTCTATGCTTCATCATAATTACAAACCACATGGGGGTCATGGGCACCCTTCGGGACAAACGGCACGTGTCTCACATCTATAAGTTACTTCTTAACTATGCTCATAGCATCTTTTCTATCTCCTTTAAGACAAATTATAATGCCTTTTTACTATTTTCACTAGCCTCCATTCCTTATACTTCTTTAGTATTGTAATATTGTTCCACAG
>WALX01000045.1 GCA_015522625.1 Candidatus Hestiella sp. | reverse complement strand
GCCTTATTTTGCATCTATTCCCAGTTACTTCTATTCCACTTAGGGAACTCGGGGTTATGAGGACTTTTTTAAATGTATTCACAAATTATAAGCATTTCATTCCAGCCTTAAAAGACAAAGCCTTTAGTTGTAACAAAAATTAAGCAAAAACCAAGAAGGCTTTTTTTACCGCTTTACTGCCTAAGGGGAAAATGTAAAGCAGTAACCGTCTACATTAACAAAGCAGCTACCTGCCATACCCATAAGTAGCCTCGCAGATATCTCTTCCTTTTCAGGAGAAACTGGTTTCAGCTTTTGATAGCCAGCGATCATTATGCTGTTTTCGCTACACTTCTCAAAGACGCTGTGGGCCGGGTACTTCTTAAGGAAGTGCTGAAGCAGGCATTGACCTATTTTCTCCGCTGTGCCTGCTTCCCACTCCCAAGGTTTTATAAACGTGATGCCGGCCAGCGCGAACTTTAAGATATCCTTCTTAGCGATACCCACAGCCCTTAACGCCTCTACAAGCCTTGAAGGGCTTATAAAACAATTGTTTGACCCAGATATAGACAAATACTTAGCGAAGGCTATAGCTACCCTCTCAGCCTCTAGCCCCTTCCTTTCTCCATAGTCTTCCTTTGTAAAGGATATGATCCTTTCAAGCAAGTCCCTAACTAACTCGCTAAGCACCTCGTGGGCAGGCGCCTCCGGGCCTACCCTCGCAAAACCCTCAGCCTCTAGCGTAACCCTTCCCCAAGCTCCAGCTAGTTAGTAGGGGTTTATTTAGGTGAATGCCCTGTATTATTCGCTAAAGCTTAAAAAGCCTGGGCTAAAGCCTATAGAGATAAAGCTCCAAGGCAACTAGCGCTATAGCTATTATAAACCCAAGGGCAACCTCTAGCTTTGTGTGCTCCTTCACCCTTATCCTTGATATAGCCACTATTATAGGGAGCGATAGTAGCCCAATAAACCTAGCCCCCAACAGGTAAACGATAGCAGTTGCCATGCCCGAGGCGGAAGAGGTGTGAAGGCTCACCTTAACCTTTAACGTTAGGCCTGCTATTATGACCATGTTGATTAGGTAGCATATAGAGAGGTAAAATATTATTGGTGGTGCCCCAGAGAAATGCATCAATACAGGACCTATAGAATAGATGGCAATTGCTATGGCAAAGAGGAGGGGCCTTTCCCTCCTTTTTGTTACAAAAATATCAGAGACAAGGCCGAGCCTCTTCATCTGGAGGACAAGCAGGTAAGGCAAAGCCCCATATATTGCTAGCACCTCTACTATAACTATTATGGGGGAGTGAAAGCCTATTGAAAGCCAGGCTAATCCTATAGAGGAAGTTACGGATGGGTGCAACAGCTTCGATATCATTGAATACGGTTCCCTGCCTACCTCCACTTTCACTCAACTCATTATTTGCATTATATGCTACTATTAAAAGGCTTTAAGCTTAAACTCCCATTAGTACAAGGGGAGTTGTTGTGAGGCTCACAATAGTTGTTGATAACACCGTTTATAGTAAAGCCTCCGAGGTAAGGGCTGAATGGGGCTTCTCTACATATATACATGACTTGAAGCTGCTATATGATACTGGAGCAAGCGGCTCAACCCTTCTAAATAACATGGACTCGCTCGGCATAGGGGTTGATGAAGCCGATACAATTTTCCTATCTCATAGCCACTCAGACCACACTGGGGGGCTTAGGACCCTTTTAAGGGCCAGGAAGAGGAAGGTAAAGGTGGTAGCGCACGAACTCGTCTTTAAAAGGGGTTTACTCCACGGCTTTTCTGGCAGCACAGAGGCCATACCTGTAGGAGACGCACCCATAGAGATTTTTGATGGGGTCATTGCGTCAGGCACAATACCTAGGAAGTGGGGCCCTAGCCACCCTCCAGGCTTTGGAGATGAGATAAGGGATGACATGGCCCTATACATAAAGAAGGGGGAGGGCCTTGCAGCCATTACCGGGTGCGGCCACGCTGGAACAGAGAACATAGTTGAATATGGCCTTACAGTTACTAAAGAAAAAAGGCTCTACGCTATAATAGGGGGCCTACACCTAATGGATGCAAGCAACAAGAGGGTTGAGGAAGTAGCGTTTTACTTAAAGGGGAAAGGACCTAGGCTCGTTTGCGCAACCCATTGCACTGGAGAAAGCGCGATAGAAAAAATGAAGGGCGTGCTTGGAGGAGCATTTACAGAAGGAGGCGCCGGCAAGACGCTTACCCTTTAACTTTTTACGTTAATAGCGTTATTATGCCAGCAACTATTAGGAGAACAAACCCTATGCCAAAGCCTCCGAAGAAAACTGGTATTGAAGAGAAGGCTGCAACGATGAAAAGTATTCCAGAGACCATCTTATCATCAACGAAGTACGCTGCTATTCCGATTAGGCCTGAGATTAGGCTAATGGTCATCTGCATTATCATGTAAGGGTAAAAAGGGTAATGATAGATTTGGTGCGTCATTACCGGGTGCATTGGGAAGTAGAGGCAGCAGAAAGGGGTATAGTAGCCGAAAAAGGCTATTACTATAGAAGACTCTATGCCCAATACCAAAACTAAGATTGCACCTATGAGGCCTAGTGCCCTAATCCTCTTCATATCATTCACACGCTAAAATTGGTCTAAGATGGATTTAACCTTTTCCTCGTTGTACTTGGCGCAGAAGCTAACCTCCCCTTTTTCCTGCCCTTTTCCTTCCTTGTAGCCCTTTGCTTTAATGTATGTAACATTTTCTTCTAGGCCGCCATGGGCTATAAGGTTTCTCTTATCTGTACCTCCTGCGCTCTTGCCTTTGCTTTTTGTATTATTATCTTCCATAATCTTGGAAAGCAGGGTGTACTCATAATTTTGCGCATTTTTAAGGGAGTCGCGAATCCTATCGATTTCATTTATTATTAGTATGCCCTTTGCTTCATCGCAATATGACTTGGCTAGGCCTTCAAGCTTATTGTCACTCAACGCAGGGCTATTACTACCGCAATCGCCCCCACTTATTTTACTCAGGATTTTAAACATCGCGTGGAGCATGATTTCTTCATAGTGCACGTCGCATTTATACTTTACTTTAATGTCGTTCCCCTCTACATCTACTCCTACTTTCATCCCTTCTATACCCTTTAGCCTCTCCTCAAATGATTTTGCGCAGCCCTCTATTTCATCCTTCATGTGGGAGGCCAAAAGGAAGACGCAGACGGAAGAGGCCCTAGCTAACTTCTTTATTTCTCTTGAATCAAATTTACATGAGTTTGAACCGCCTTTGCCCCTCTTTATTGAACCTATTATTGTGCCTAGGCTATTGTTATCTATATCAACTACGCCTTCTATTATTTTGCCAAATGCTTCTTGACTCCCTATGTTTATCTTAGCTACCCTGTTTATATTAAGTTTCATGCCCTCTACAAAGGGGTCTGAATTATATACTATGAGCTTTACCTTTGCCTTGTTGATCGCTGAGTATAACATTGAAGCGAGGGCAATGCTCTGGTAGGCTAGAAACGGCATGTAATTAACCCCGTGCGTGAGGTCAATGATAACTTTAAGGTTTTTCCCCATGCCTAGGTCACTAAGCTCCTCATACGCCTTCCAGTAAATATATGCTGGGTAGAGGTTAATCGTGAACCCCTTTCCTTTGGTTTCTTCGCTGCACGTAACCGTATATGGAGTATTGTTAGGGGAGGATTCCTTTTCGCCTTTGCTATCCTTTTTACCTCTGCCTTTACCGAAGCTCCCTATACCGGGGACTGTGTATATCTTCAGCTTAACGCTACGCTCTTCGCACTTGTTTAAATCATTTATGAAATCCTTGTTCTTTATCTTTTTGAGGGAACCTTCAACTTTATTAGAGAGTTCATTGTAAGGGTACTCCTTGGTTCCCTCAGCTAGCTCTATATCATCTCTGGTGAGTAAGGTAAGCGAAGGGAAAACGACAACCCTATTAACTTTCTCGTAGATGCAGAGGGGGAGTATTGTGGTCGTGCTTTCTATACCATCGTTTTTATCATCGGCGCAGCCTCCAGGGCTTTCATTGCATTTACCTGGAACCACATACCTTGCCTTTTTATAGATTTCTGGGTTACCTATAGGGGCAAACAGAATTGCCTTCTCTTCTTCTTTCCCTTCCACAACTTTTTCCTCAGAACCACCCATTATAATCCCTCTGCTAATTGCACCTAAGGCTGGGCTAGGTTTATCCTATTGGCAAGGTCTTTAACGCATTCAACATCATCCCCTTTAATTTCATCTAAACATAGGGAATTGTCTGTGATCAGCCTGCACGAAACTATTAGTATCTTCTCATCAACACCTATGGAAGAAAGGCTTTTACCCAAGGCGTTTTTAATGCTATCAGCAGCATTGCTATAAATAGCCCTATCATTAAAGAAAGGTATTGGAACGGTTCTCTTCATGCTTTCATGCCTGTAATATGCTAGTGACGGCGCCCCAGAGAGGATTGAGCCTAGCAGCGAATACGCAACCTCAGACTTGAGCCCGGGCGTTATGTTTATCATAACTATATGGCCTTCGCTATTGAAGCGCTTTACAAGCTCCCTCACAGTTAAGTATAGGTTAAATAGGCCAACCCAGAGGTTCTTCATCTCGTTAACAGGCCTTATATCAGCCTGAATCCCCATCCCAGACAGCTTCGCTTGGAAAAACTTTGACAGCATCTCAGCCGCGCCACTGTCTGAATAATAAAGGAGCTCTACCTTCATGTCTGCCTTTCCTTTCAACGCGCACTCTATGAATGGCTCCATGCTTGCCATCTCTGCGCAGCATGAATACTTGTTTTGGTCGAAGTAGTCGCTAATAGCGTCTATAAGCTCATTGCCAGAGCTGCCAGCCTTCTTTGCTGAACCTGAAATCCTTGCGCACTCCTCCTCCATTTTAAGGGAGCTGCAATTCTTCATTAGCTCTAATGTGTCTTTGCTTAAGCCGCCCTTTGACTCATAAAAAATTGAGGCGTTCCTTAGGAGGGAGGTACCAACTGTAACTATATGAGAGAAACTAAGCCTACCCACTTCACTACACCAATGATATGTAGTTGCGATAGCTTAAATCTTTTCTCCTAGAAAAAGCATTGCTAACAGAATTACTTTTAGGGTTGCTAGCGCTTTCTAGGTTATAGACTCTAGGATGTTTTAATAGGTCTCTTTATGGCACTAGCTAATAAAGAAAGATTTTTTATAGTTTACTAAAATAGGCTGTAATTGACTGCTGGACGGCACTACGCTTCGCTGATAGTCATAGCTTTCCCCATGCGTGGGACTGTAGGCATAGCCAAACGCCGTGATGAATCGGGCTATGGAAACTAAAAAGGCTGGGCATGGTTGTTGTATGAAGCTTATTTTGATTTATAGGAAGAAAAGGTTTTTAATGTGCTGAGATAAAAGATAAAAGGTGATTTAGGTGGGAATTGAAGGGAGCATAATATTTGCATATTCTCTAACACCAGTTCATGCCGGAATGGGGAGGTCTCCTAGCGTTGTCGACCTTCCAGTACAAAGGGATAACCTAGGGTATCCAATAATATTCTCTTCCAGCTTTAAGGGAGCCCTAAAGTCATATTTTAAGTTTAACAGCAACAAAAATGATAAGTTTGAATGCCTTTTCGGTTCCGAGCCTGAGGACTCCGTTAGCAAGACGTCTTTCTTAATCTTCACAGATTTAGTGCCATTTGCATATCCAGTTCCTGTTATTGAAGACGGTGACGGTTCAGAAGGCTATGCATACGTCACAACAGAATACCTGTACTATAGGATAAAAGACATAATTGATGCATTTAGCCATGAACCACTAAACATTAACGTTGACCATAGCAACAAAGACGAAATCTCTGTACTAATAAATCCCTCAATTAAAACCCTTGGCTATATTAATGTAACTGAAGAAATGAAGCTTGGGGCGATTATAAAAAGCTATAAAAAAGGGAAGATATTTGTTTTACCTAATGACATAGGAAAGGAG